>NZ_CP119566.1:2128411-2447617 GCF_029277445.1 Pararhizobium qamdonense
ATGCGCGAGATGGGCGTTCTTATCGCCGATTCCGCCAAGCTGGTGGCAGAAGCGATCCCGTTGCTCGACCGGATCGGCGCCAATGTGCCGCGCCTGACCGCGATTGCCGAAGCGGTCAACCGGCTGGAGGAGCGCTCCGACCAGTTGCACGATGAGGGCCTCAAGGATCTGTTCCTGCGCCACGGCAACTCGAACCCGATGGCCTATATCATCGGCAGCGAGATCTATGGCGAACTCGAAAAGGTGGTCGACCGTTTCGAGGACGTCGTCAATGAAATCAGCGGCATCCTGATCGAGAACGTCTGATGGACGCGACACTCGCTTTGCCGCTGCTTATCGCCCTTATCGGCGTCGCGCTGTTCTTCGACTTTCTCAACGGCCTGCACGATGCCGCCAATTCGATCGCCACGATCGTCTCGACGCGGGTCCTGCGGCCGCAATATGCCGTCATGTGGGCGGCGTTTTTCAATTTCATCGCCTTCCTGTTCTTCGGCCTGCATGTGGCCGAGACGCTTGGGACCGGCATTATCGATCCCTCCATCGTCACGCCACAGGTGATCTTCGCCGCCCTGATGGGAGCGATCATCTGGAACATCGTCACCTGGATTTTCGGCATCCCGTCAAGTTCGTCGCATGCGCTGGTGGGCGGACTGGTCGGGGCAGGGCTTGCCAAGACCGGCGGCGACGCCATCGTGCTGAGCGGCCTTTTGAGAACCGTGGCCGCGATCTTCATGTCGCCGATGATCGGTTTCATGCTGGCGCTGCTGCTCGTGCTGATCGTCTCCTGGGTTTGCCTGCGCCAGACGCCGTTTGCCGTCGATCGCAGTTTTCGCGGCCTGCAGTTCATCTCGGCCTCGCTCTATTCGCTCGGTCATGGCGGCAATGACGCGCAAAAGACCATGGGCATCATCGCCGTGCTCCTGTTCAGCCAGGGCTATCTGGGGGAGACGTTCTATGTGCCGTTCTGGGTGGTCATCACCTGCCAGTCGGCCATGGCGCTCGGCACCCTGTTCGGCGGCTGGCGCATCGTGCACACGATGGGCTCGAAGATCACCAAGCTCAATCCGATGCAGGGTTTCTGTGCCGAAACCGGCGGAGCGATCACGCTGTTTGCGGCGACGTGGCTCGGCATTCCTGTCTCGACCACGCACACCATTACCGGCGCGATTATCGGCGTTGGCGCGGCACGGCGGGTCTCGGCCGTGCGCTGGGGGCTGGCGGGCAATATCCTGATCGCCTGGGTGGTGACGCTCCCGGCGGCAGCGCTGATCTCCGCTCTGTTTTATTTCGCGGCGGGACTGCTCTGAAAACGTGAAGCGCGGCGAACTGCTCGAAACGGTTTTGCCGCGCCTCAATGCATCCGGATGGGGATCTGCCCGGCGAAGCCTCTCGCCAGGAGCACGGCGGTCTGCTCCGGCGGCAGCGCCTTGCCGTAGCGATAACCTTGGCCCGCCTGGCATCCCAGCCGCCGCAAGCTGATTTCCTGCTCCTCGGTCTCGATGCCTTCGGCGATGGTCTCCAGACCGAGTTCGTTGCTCATCATCAACATCGCCCTGGTGATGGCCGCATCATGGGGGTTTTCGGTCATCTCGGAGATGAATGCCCGGTCGATCTTCAGTGTCGTCAGCGGAAATCGTTGCAGCGAGCTCAAGGAGGCAAAGCCGGTTCCGAAATCGTCGAAAGCAATGCCGACGCCGAGATCGCGCAGGTGGTGCACGGCTTCGAAGGCGTTGTCGTCGTTGAGAAGCGCGATCGTTTCCGTCACCTCAAGGCCAAGTGCTGACGGGGGCAGGTTATGGTCTGAAAGCGCGCTGGTGACATGCTGGACGAGCGTGGAGGCGCGATACTGGGCGGCGAAGAGATTGACGCTGACCTTGATCGGCGGCAGGCCGCTTGCCCGCCATTGCGCCGCCTGCCGGCAGGCCTCGCGCAGCACCCACCAGCCGACCGGCAGGGCGAGGGCACTTGATTCCAGCGCCGGCAGGAAATCGCCGGGATAGAGCAGGCCGTGCTGCGGATGCTGCCAGCGGATGAGCGCTTCCACGCCCAGAATATGCCCGTCGTCGAGCGAGACCTGCGGCTGATAGTAGAGCACCAGTTCGCTATTCTTCAGAGCGCGCAGAAGCTCATCCTGGGTGGCGCGCCTTGCCAGCGAATCGTTGCGCATGTCAGGCTCGAACATCAGCATTTTACTGCCGCCGGCCTTTTTGGCGCGGTAGAGCGCAAAGTCTGCGCTGGCGAGCAGTTCCTCGGCATCGGTGCCATGCAGTGGCGCCAGCGCGACACCGATGGTTGCCGCCAGCTGGAAAACATGGCCGCCGACATCGAATGGCGCCTCGAAGCCGGACAGAACCGCGCCTATGGCGGTCATCGCTTCGTCAGGCTGCAGGTTACCGGGCAACAGGATGGCAAATTCATCGCCGCCGAACCGGGCCACCGTGACATCGGCCGACAGCACGGAGGGCAGCCGGACGGCGACGGCCTGCAGTAGGGCATCCCCGACGGCGTGTCCGAGACTGTCATTGACATCCTTGAAACCGTCGAGGTCGATGAGGGCGACGGTTGCTGTCTTGTTCTCCGACAGTTCCTCCTGCAGCAGGTTTTCAAAGCGGTGACGGTTGCTCAATCCCGTCAGGGTGTCCTGGTTTGCCATCCGCAGCAGCCGGGCATCGCGCTCGCGCCGTTCGGTAATGTCGCGGATGACCGCTCCCATGCCGACCCCGCGCTCGTCGTTCCAGATGGACAGCGAAATTTCGATCGGTACCTCGGTCTGGTCGCGTTTGCGGGCGACCACTTCGACGGTCTTGCCGATCAGCCTCGTCGTGCCTCCTGCCAGAACCCGCGCAAGGCCCGCATGATGGGCGCCGCGAAACCGGTCGGGAATGATGATGTCGATCAGCTGGCCTATCATCTCGTCCTGTTGATAGCCGAACAGGGTCAATGCGGCGCGATTGACGAATTCGATCCGCCCATTGGCAGCGATCGCGAAGAAAGCCAGCTCCGTCGCGTCGGAAAAGTTCATCACCGTCGAGCGGATGATTTCCGTCCGGCGCAAGCGCATCTGTTCCATCACCAGAGCGCCGAGGCGTTCGAGCGTCTTGCGTTGCTCGTCGCCAAAATCGTGGCGCGGCACGGTGTCCAGAATGCACAGCGCTCCGATGCGGAACCCCTCGTCGGTCGTCAGGGGCGTGCCGGCATAGAAGCGAAGGAAAGGTGCTCCGGTCACCAGCGGATTGCCGGCAAAGCGCGGGTCTCCCAGCATATCATCGATGACCAGAACATCGCCGCTTTCGATCGTATGGGTACAGACCGACATGCAGCGGGGGATATCCGGGAAATCGGCACCATGCATCGCCTTGAAGCCCTGCATGTCCTTTTCAACCAGCGTGACGAAGGCCATCGGGGTGTGAAAAAGCTCTGCGGCAAGCTGCACGATCGTGTCGAACCGAGGCTCCGGCGGTGTGCCGGAGATCCATAAGTTCGCCAATGCCTGCAAACGGTTGCCTTCGGTATCGCCGTCCGTATCCGCTTCAGCCGTATGCGTGTTCATTCGAAATCCCGATCTGGCCTTAAGGGTAGCCGCAGTATCTTTGCAGACAATGTCATGTTGCCACCCAGGATTTCCTCAAAATATTTGCAACCCGTTATCAAGCGCTGAAGAAAAGCTGTGAAATCTATTAGATATTACTATTACGTGTGCACGTCTACGGTGCCAGCTGGCGGCTTTCAACCTTCATCGGCTGCGGGGCGTCCGGCAATTGCACACGAAGCGAGTATTGGCCACGCTTGCAGCGTGCAGAACGGGATATGGCCGATTTTGATGCAGCCGGCGCTTCACGGCCGCCCTGATAAATTCGGCGCGACACCTGCCGCCAAATAGTATCCTATGGGGGCAGGCGGTCAAAGAACTGCCGGTGTCAACCAGAACCCGAGGAACACGCAAGCGATGAAACTGGCTACTCTGAAAGACAGTACCCGCGACGGCAAACTCGTCGTCGTCTCCAAGGATCTGACCCGCTGCTCGGAAGTCGGCCATATTGCCCGCACGCTTCAGGCCGCACTCGACGACTGGGCCCATGCCGGGCCGCGTCTCGCCCGCGTTGCCATCGGCGTCGAGACCGGTTCGCAGCCGACCATGCGATTTCACGAGCATGATGCCGCGTCGCCGCTGCCGCGCGCCTTTTTCTGGGCTGGCGGCTCCGGCGGTTTTGCGGGTCCCCGCGATCCCATCTCGCTTTCGGGCGATGTTTCGGATGTGACAGCGACGGCCCAACTGGCTGTGATCGCCGATGATCTCGACGCGCAGCCAGGCGCCGACGCGGCAAGTGACGCGGTGCTTCTCGTTCTCCTCGCCAACGACGTATCTGCGGACGGAGCCGGTCTTGCTTCGTCCTTTTCCCCGGTCGCCGTCACGCCGGACGAGCTGGATGGTTTGTCGGGCCTCTCTCTGCTTGTTCGCCGTAACGGCAATCCGGTTGAGGGTGGCAAGGGTGCTGCGGTGGATAGCGCGAAAGCGGTGGCTGCTGCTGCGGACAAGCGTTCGCTTGTCGCCGGCAGTCTCGTTGCAACCGGTTCGTGCCGGGTGACCACGGCTCTTTCCTTGGGCGACGTGGTTCGCGTCGAGCTGAACGACGGCACCGGACATTCCGTTTTTGGCGCGATCGAACAGACGGTGGAAACCCGCAGCAGGTGACGAGGCCGGGTTGTGGGGAAACCCGGAACCCGTTTCTCACACGGACAATTCCTGCCTTCAATTCTTGAATTGTCTTTTTGCACTGCACACGTTAGGACACTGCGCCGGGCGGATGCTTGCAGGAAAGCCCGGCGAGGCCAGCCGCCGTGGACAGGGCGGCATGCTTGCGGATTGGAGGATCCCGAGATGGAAACAATCACCACCATTGCCTTATTGCGCGCGCGGCTGAGCGCCCATCGCCGCGCCGGAAAGACCATCGGTCTCGTTCCGACCATGGGCTATCTGCATGTCGGCCATATGGAACTGGTCGCCCGCGCGCGGGCGGCAAACGATATCGTCGTCGTCAGCCTGTTCGTAAACCCTCTGCAGTTCGGCGCCAACGAGGACCTGACGAAATATCCGCGCGATCTGGCCCGCGACCAGGCCATGCTGATCGAGGGCCGTGCCGAATATCTCTTTGCGCCTGGCGTTGACGATATGTATCCACGGCCGATGGAAACGGTGGTCGATGTGCCAACGCTCGGCAGCGAGCTCGAGGGCTCGGTGCGGCCCGGTCATTTCGCCGGGGTGGCGACCGTCGTTACCAAGCTGTTCAACATCGTCCAGCCGGACCGCGCCTATTTCGGCGAGAAGGATTTCCAGCAGCTGCAGATCATCCGCCGCATGGTGGAGGACATGGCACAGCCGGTCGATGTGGTCGGTGTCGCAACGGTGCGCGAAGCCGACGGTCTCGCCTGCTCGTCGCGCAATGTCTATCTGAGCCCTGCCGAGCGGTCGGCTGCGGCGATCGTTCCGAAGGCGCTCGATGAGGCCGGACGGTTGATCGCCGGTGGTATGACCGATGTCGCCGAGCTTGAAAAAGCGGTCACGGATTTCATTGCCGCCGAGCCCCTGGCAAGGCCTGAAGTGGTCGCGCTGCGCGATCCCGAAACCCTGCAGGAATTGACGGAAATCGGCGAAAAACCGGTTCTTCTGTTGCTTTTTATCCGCTTCGGGAGCACGAAGCTGCTCGATAACCGGGTTTTCAGCCCGAAAACTGCAAAATTTGCAAAGGTGGCATGAGCATGAGTGTACAGGCAGTAAAGCGGCGCCTGAGCCCCGGCAGCATCGAGGCATTGAAGGGCGAGCGCCCGATCGTCAGCCTGACGGCCTATACGACGCCGATCGCCCGGCTGCTTGATCCGCATGTGGATTTCATGCTGGTCGGCGATTCCCTCGGCATGGTGCTCTACGGTCTCGATTCGACCGTCGGCGTGACGCTCGACATGATGATCGCCCATGGCCAGGCCGTTATGCGCGGTTCTGAAAAAGCGTGTGTGGTCGTTGATCTGCCGTTCGGTTCCTATCAGGAATCCAAGGAGCAGGCCTTTAACAGTGCGGCGCGCATCCTCAAGGAAACCGGCTGCAGCGCGGTCAAGCTCGAAGGTGGCGCGGAGATGGCGGAAACCGTCGATTTCCTCACTCAGCGCGGCATTCCGGTGCTGGGTCATGTCGGCCTGATGCCGCAGCTCGTCAACACGATGGGCGGTTACCGCTCGCTGGGACGCAGCGACAAGGAAGCCGCCAAGATCCGCCGCGATGCCAAGGCAATCGATGATGCCGGTGCGTTCGCGATTGTGGTCGAAGGCACGATCGAGCCGTTGGCCCGTGAAATTTCCGAGACGCTGCGGGCACCGACCATCGGTATCGGAGCCTCGCCGGCCTGTGACGGCCAGATCCTCGTTTCCGATGACATGCTCGGGATTTTCAGCGATTTCAAGCCGCGCTTCGTCAAGCATTTCGCCGAACTGGCGCCGCAGATATCCGCCGCTTTCGAGGCCTATGCCAATGAAGTCAAGGCGCGCACCTTTCCGGGCATCGAACATACGTTTCAGGTGAAGCCGAAGGGCTAAAGCCCGATTGTTCAGCGATACGCAATGTGATCATAATTTTGGATCACTGCATCAATCTTATTGAATTGTCCGATAGGCCCGGCGGGCCTATCTGTGCGTTTCATAACGAACGCATCGCCGCATCTGTGGCCTGGCCGATGGCCCCGTCACTCCGGAAAGTTTCCTTCAATGACAAAAGACGATTTCTGGCAAGGCGCGCGGGGCGGATTTCCCGTCATGGTGTCCGCAGCACCCTTCGGCGCTCTGTTTGGCGCACTTGCCGTCGATAACGGGTTCTCCGTTTTCGACGCGGTGTTCATGAGCGCCACGGTCTATGCCGGAGCCAGCCAGATGGTGGGTCTCGAGCTGTTTGGCCACAACGTCCAGCCCTGGCTGATCATCCTGTCGATTTTTGCCGTGAATTTCCGCCACATCCTCTATTCGGCGTCGATTGCCCGCCACATCCGCCATTTCTCTCCCGTGCAGAAGTTCTTCGCCTTTTTCCTGCTGGTCGATCCGCAATATGCGGAAACGGAAAAGCGGGCCGAGCGCGGCGAG
Source organism: Pararhizobium qamdonense (assembly GCF_029277445.1). NCBI lineage: Bacteria > Pseudomonadati > Pseudomonadota > Alphaproteobacteria > Hyphomicrobiales > Rhizobiaceae > Pararhizobium > Pararhizobium qamdonense. The sequence goes on from NZ_CP119566.1 coordinate 2,135,534, forward strand.
CCGGTGACCTTTGCCTGGTATCTGGGATTTGGACTGGTCATCTATCTGCCCTGGCAGCTGATGACGCTTTTGGGGGCAATCTTCGGGCAGATGATTGGAGATCCCAAGGCCATCGGTCTCGACGTGCTGCTGCCGATCTATTTCATGGGGCTGGTTCTGGGCTTTCGCAAGCGCGACAACTGGCTGCCGGTGGTGGCGGTCAGTTCGCTGGCATCGATTGCCGCAATGCATTTCGTCGGCTCGCCCTGGCATGTCAGCATCGGCGCCATCGCCGGCATCCTGCTTGCCGCCTGCCTGCCGCTGCCAAAACAGCATGAAGAGCCGGTCACTCTGGAGCATGAGGTCTGATCATGGACAATGCACAACATATGCACCTGATCTATGTGATCCTAGCCGCCGCCGCCGCGACGTTCCTTACCCGCATCGGCGGCTATGTGATGATCACGCAGATGAAGCGGATTCCGCCGCGCATGGAGGCGGCATTGAATGCGGTGCCTGCCGCCGTGCTCTCGACGCTGGTTGCCCCTGCCTTCCTTTCCGGTGGCTGGGATGTGGCTGTCGCGATGCTCGTCGCGCTCGCCATCGGCCTGCGCTTTTCATCGCTCTGGATGCTTTTGGCCGGCTGGCTTGTGGTCATGGCGATCCGTCATCTCGTGATGTAGAAAAAGGCCCGCTCCTTGCGAAGCGGGCCTTTTCATTCAGCGGCTGATCGGTGCCGCTGCTGCCTTCAGCCAGGAAAGTACCGCCTCGTCCGAAATCAGCGGCGACAGCTTTTCCTCTGTCTCGGCGTGATAGGCGTTCAGCCAGGACAGTTCCTCGTCAGTCAGAAGGGCGGGGACGATCAGGCGGCGATCGATCGGGCAGAAGGTCAGCGTTTGAAAGCCGAGCATCGGCAGATCGCCGCCCTCGATTTCCGCAGCTTCCAGCACATGAACAAGGTTTTCGATGCGGATGCCGAAGGCGCCGGGGCGGTAGTAGCCCGGTTCGTTCGACAGGATCATGCCGGAGAGCAGTTCCTGCGTGGAGGCGCGGGAGATGCGCTGCGGGCCTTCATGCACCGACAGATAGGAGCCAACGCCGTGGCCGGTTCCATGGGCGAAATCGGCGCCCGCCTTCCACAGCGCGATGCGGGCGAGCGGGTCGAGATCGACGCCGCGCGAGCCCTTTGGAAAGCGTGCGGTGCTGATGGCGATCATGCCCTTGAGGACGAGGGTGAAAAAGCGGCGCTGATCGTCCGGGACGGTGCCGATCGCGACCGTGCGGGTAATGTCGGTGGTGCCGTTGATATATTGGCCGCCGGAATCGATCAGGAACATGGTGCCATCGGCGATGGCGAGGTCGCTTTCTGTCGTGACGCGGTAGTGCATGATCGCGGCATGCGCGCCGGCGCCCGAGATGGTGTCGAAGGAAATGTCCTTGAGCGGGTTCTGCATGCGCTGGCCGACTGTGGCGCGGCAGGCTTCCAGCTTCTCAACGGCGGCAATTTCGGTGATCGTGCCGGGCTGTGTCTGGTCGAGCCAGGCCAGGAACTCGACCATGGCAGCGCCGTCCTGAAGGTGGGCCCGGGCCGAGCCTTCGATCTCCGCCGCATTCTTGCGGGCGCGGGGCAGGCGGGCGGGATCGATCGCCTCGATCACGGTACCGCCGCTCACACGGATGCGCTCGGCAAGCGCAAAGGGTGCGTGATCGGGATCGATCATGATTGCCTTGCCGGTTGCCGCAAGGGCTGCGACCTTGTCGTCGAAAGACGCTGGCGCCTCGATACTTGCGAGCTGTGTAAGATAGGCTTCCTCCTCGATCCCGGCCTTGCGCTTGTCGAGAAACAACTGCGCGCTGCCATCGGCATGGACGATGGCGCGGGCAAGCGGATGCGGCGTGTGCGGTACATCGCTGCCGCGGATGTTGAAGGTCCAGGCGATCGACGATGGATCGGTGAGCACCACCGCATCGGCGCCGGCCTTGGCGATCTCTGCCGCCATTGCCGTCAGCTTGTCCTTGGCAAGGATGCCGGAATGATCGAGCGGCTGAATCTTGACGCGGCCAAGCGGGGCGGCGGGGCGGTCCTTCCACTGGCGGTCGAGCGGATTGTGATCGAGAAAGACCAGCGCGCCGCCGAGCGCTTCAAGCGCCTTTTCCAGCTTGCGCACTTCGGCGCCGGTATGCAGCCACGGGTCGATGCCGAGGCGAAAGCCCTTTTTTCCATTGTGCTCCAGCCACAGGTGCGGGGGTTCGCCGACCAGATCGCCGCCGGTGAAAACTGTGGCATCGACCTGTTCCTTCAACTGGGTGACGTAGCGGCCATCCACAAAGACAATCGCCTGACCCTGCGTGATGAGTGCAATACCGGCCGATCCGGTAAAGCCTGTCAGCCAGGACAGGCGCTCGGCGGAGGCGGGGACATATTCGCCCTGGAACTCGTCGGCTCTGGGGACGAGGAAGCCATCGACATTCAGGGCCGTTAGTGCCGCACGCAGCGCGGTGACGCGCTCCTTGCCGAATTGCGGAGTGGAGGTGACTGCAAAAGACTGGAACATGGATTTTTCCTGCGATGGGGAGGAACCGGCACCGGGATCGCGCTGTGCGATGCGGATCGATTCCTCAAAAGTGGAAACAGTCTAGCGGAAACTGCCGGCGCTGCGAAAGCCCGTCTTTCTGGCCTCTAGTTTGTTGAACGATCTTCCCGTGTTGTGGAACGTATGCATCATGCGCATGGCACCCATGCTGCATTGCGGCTGGACCGGATTTCAAAATAGTCTATAAACCCGCTCAACGAACACGGACGCACATCTGTTGTTCCTGCGAATGCCGTTTGGCACGAGCTGCACGGTCTGAACATGGTTGGTTATCCTTCTCCTCCTCCCTCCGGGTGGCCAATTTCAGACTGTGAAGAGTCCGCTTGAGCGCTCCTCCTCCTCAAGCTCGCGGACATGACCGGCTTGCCGGTCAGCGGGCGATGCTTCGGCATCGCCTTTGTATTGAAAAACCCGCCTGTCCATGATGGACCGGCGGGTTTTCCTTTTTCAGGGCTTTGAAAATTCCCGCTTACGGGCGGTCGAGATGGATCGTCACCCAGCCGTTGCGCCAGATGGTGCGGACATGGCGCAGGTGCTGGCCGTTATAAGCCGAGAGTACCTTCCAGCGCTGCGAGGCCAGAATGCCGGAGAGAATCACCGAACCGCCGGGCGCCAGGTGGCTTGCAAGCTGCGGTGCCATCTTGATCAGCGGACGGGCAAGAATATTGGCGATGATCAAGTCGAACGGGCCATGCGCGGCAAAGGCCGGCGAGTGAAAGCCGGGCGCCGTGACCGTTGTAATGCCCGTGGCGATGCCGTTGCGTTTGACGTTCTCTGCCGCAACACGGGTGGCGATGGGGTCGATATCGGTTGCCAGAACCGGAACCGGCTTGAGTTTGCGTGCGGCGATGGCGAGCACGCCGCTGCCTGTGCCCAGATCCAGCGCATTGCGGACCTTGCGGGCGCGCATGACGGTTTCGATGACTTCCAGGCAGCCTGCCGTCGTGCCGTGATGGCCGGTGCCAAAGGCCTGGCCGGCGTCAATCTCGATGGCGATATCGTTGAGGCGCACCTTGTCGCGGTCATGCGAGCCATGGACGAGAAAACGCCCGGCGCGCACCGGAGACAGGCCCTCCAGCGACTTGGCGATCCAGTCGACATCCGGGATGATTTCGCGCTCGATCACGGCATCTGGAAACTGCGCGGCGACAACATCAGCGAAACGCGCCCGCATTCCGTCTTCCTCATCGAAGTCGATATAGAGCGAGGCTTCCCAGATATCCTTCTTCTCGTCCATTTCCATGGTGGCGATGGCATAGCCTTCGTCCTCGAAAGCATCTGTCATCAGGTCCAGAAGGACTTCGGAGAGCTTTTCGGTCGTGGTGATGAAGAGGCGCAGGTCGCTCAATGTCTTTGTCCTTGTCGGCACATGCTTGCCGCGCGGCTCTAGCACGCCGTCCGATACAAGGTAAAGCGCAGCGCCTATTGCGCGCCGGGAATCCAGGGTGGCGGCGGGGTGTCCTGGCCTGCGGCATTGCGCAGAAAGGCGTTGGAGATGCCCGGAATATGGTTTGCCAGCGGCAGGAGCAGCGATCGCAGCCGTGTCAGAATGGGGTTTTTCAAGGTGATGAAGGCCGTGTTGCGCCGGGTGTCCCTGAGCACGGTCCTGACGGCGGGTAATCTCAGAGCCGAATAGTCCTTTTCCCGACCCTCCGCTATCAGCCAAGCCAGCCAGCAGGCATCCTCGATGCCGAGATTCATGCCGCGTGCGCCGGCCGGCGAATGCACATGGGCGGCGTCTCCGGCGAGATACACCTTGCCTCGGCTCATGGTCTCGACATGGCGGAAGCTGATGCGGAAATCCGAGGCCCATGTGCGCTCCAGCACCATGGCCGGATGATAGATGCGGGTTTCGAAATCCGCATCGGTGGACAGATAGCGCAGCGTATCCTCGTTCACCGGCAGCCTTCCCAGCACGCCGGGATTGAGGAAATTCATCTCGATGAAACCGGTATCGACCGGCTGTGCATAGCGGTAGTCGGCGAGGAAAAAGCGGCTCTCCAGCGCATTGCCGGGGAAGGTAAACCCGAAGGCCTGGCGAACGGCGGAATGGGCGCCGTCCGTGCCGATCAGCAGGTCCGGCGCGACCGTTTCCGTCCGGCCATCGGCGTGTTGGAGGGTGACCACCGGCTTTTGCACATCGCCTGAGGCCGGGATGAGTTCGGCCGACCATTCCGGGGTGATGCCGAAGGGCAGGAGCCTCTGCAGCAAAAACCGTTCGGTTTGACCCTGTGGCAGGATCTGGATCGGACAATAGCGGCTGCGGAAGCTTTCCGTCTCGATGGTCAGCAGCGGTTTGCCGGAGGACGCGATCTTGAATTTCGTCAGGCGCCGGGCTTTTGCAAGAATCAGGGCGCTGACGCCGGATGCTTCCAAAAGCGTCAGGGTTCTGGCATTGACGCCGAGTGCCCGGCTTTCATGGAGGGGGGCGGGTCCGGCCGCCTTTGCCACGAGGCGTGCTTTTATGCCCCGCCGCGCCAGTTCAAGCGCCAGTGCCAGTCCGGTCGGTCCGGCGCCAGCAATCAGAATGGATTTTTCACTGGTTTCACCCATCAGCCCCTCCCGACAATGGATTACCTTTTCGTCAGGTTTTCCAGTTTCTTGACTGCCGTCTCCGGATTTTCCTCGTAAGCGATCGTACCGGTGAACTTGCCTTGCGAATCCAGCAGGAACACCGATGCAGTATGATCCATCGTGTAGTCGCCGTCAGGTTTCTTTTCGTCCAGCGGCACCTTCTTGGCATAGACCCTAAAGCCCTTGACCATCTCCATGACCTTGTCCGGCGGACCGGAAATGCCGGTGATGCGCTTGGATACGTTGGAGACGTATTGACCAAGGATTTCCGGGGTATCGCGTTCCGGATCGACGCTGATGAAATAGGCCTGCAGCTTGGTGCCGTCGGGATCGACCTTTTCCAGCCAGCCGTTCAGCTCAAACAGCGTGGTCGGGCAGACTTCCGGGCAATGGGTGAAGCCGAAGAACAGGGCCGAGGGCTTGCCGACGAAAGCGGCCTGCGTGATCGGCTGGCCGGTCTGCGATACCAGCTCAAAGGGAACGCCGAACGGACCGGCGGCGATCTCCTCCTTGCCCGTGGTCATCTGGTAGCTGATCCAGCCCAGCGAGGCTGCGACAACGGCAACGGCCGCCCAAAGAACGATGCGAAGTGTTTTCATGTGATGTCCGCTCAAAACCTGCCCAATAGTGCAGCTGAGATAGCGGTTTGGGCGGGATGTTGCAAAACATTCACGCTGCCAGCGTCAAAATGCGGCAGCGTTCGTCAAAAGCACCAGGACATGCCGTTTTCAGCCATGGTCAGCAGCATCTCCGGCCCCTGAACGATCCATCCGAAAAAGGCGGCAAGGCACAGGAGCAGGAACACACCGCCAAGGGCGGTGATCGCCAGGTTCTGATTGTGCTTTCCGGCCTCGTTGTTCATGCGGCGATGATATCCTGCCCGCCGTTACTTTGAAAGCCGTTTTGCAGGGCACGGGTTTGCACGGGGCAGAGGCGGACGAGTGCGCACGCAAGAATCCGGTAAGCATTTTAGCAAAAGTTTAATGTGTGTTTGCCATGGTCTGACAACGCAAGGGGTGTTGGCGGGCGCCCCTGATCCGGCAAGTGCCGGAGGCATCGGGTTTCGCCGGAAACTGGGAAGAATTCTGATCATGACAAATGCCATCAAGCAGTCCGGCGCCTATCTGGAAATCGTATCGTTTCATCTGGGCGATCAGGAATTCTGCATCGATATCATGGCGATCCGCGAAATCCGTGGCTGGGCGCCCGTGACGCCGATGCCGCACACGCCGCCTTATGTGCTGGGGCTGATCAACCTGCGCGGCGCTGTCATCCCGGTCATCGACATGGCCTGCCGCCTCGGCATGAAGATGACGGAGCCGTCGGAACGTTCGGCGATCATCGTCACCGATATCGCCGGCAAGCTGGTCGGCCTTCTGGTCGAACAGGTGTCCGACATGATGACGATCAAGAGCGAAGCGCTGCAGCCAGCCCCGGAAATCATTCCGGAAGCACAGCGCGCCTTCTGCCGCGGCATCGTCGCGCTGGAAAAGACCATGGTCTGCTTCCTCAATCTCGACACCGTCATCGCCGACGAGCTGGCCCAGGCGGCTTAGTTACATCAATTGCCTTGAACGCGATGCAGACGCCATCCGGTAACCCGGGTGGCGTTTTTTGCGTTGAGTTTGAAGAGCAGTTCCGTTCGCTGGATTGTGCGGCGCAACAATTGCGCATAGCTTTTGCCGGAAAGCAGACCGAGGAGATTGCCCGTGAAATGCCTGTTGCTCGTCGATATCCAGAATGGGTTCTGCTCTGGCGGCAATCTTGCCGTGCCTGACGGCGAGGCGGTCGTTGCCGTCGCCAACCGGCTGATGGCGGAAGGCGGCTATGATCTGGTGGTTGCGTCGCTGGACTGGCATCCGGCCGATCACGGCAGCTTTGCCTCGCAGCATCCGGGCCGCCACCCTTTCGAAATGGGGACGCTGCACGGCAAGCCGCAGATGCTCTGGCCGGATCATTGCGTCCAGGGCACAGCAGACGCCGAACTGCACCCGGCGCTCGACCAGACCCGTATCGATTATCTCCAGCGCAAGGGCGAGGACCGGACCATAGACAGCTATTCGGCGTTTCGCGACAATGACCACGCGGCGCTGACCGGGCTGTCCGACTATCTTGCAAACCGTGGCGTCGATCATCTCGATGTCTGCGGTCTGGCAACCGATTATTGCGTCAGGGATTCGGTCCTTGACGCAATCCAGCTCATTCCCGGAATTTCCGTGCGCCTCGTCATCGACGCCTGCCGGGGCATCGATCCGCAGGGTGTCGAGGTGGCACTGGCCGCAATGGCGGCTGCAGGCGCCGAAATCGTCACGTCTGCCGCCGTTACTGCTGAAGCCAGGGACGGTGCCGCTACTTCGGAGCGCCTTTCTCCCAGGTGACCGGCTGCTCGAACAGCGGAATGGTCGAGATCGACATCTTGGCGGAACCGTCAGTCAATTCGCGGGAATGGGCGAGATAGATCAGCGTGTTGTTCTTCTTGTCGTAGATGCGGGTGACCACCAGCTTCTTCCAGACGAGCGACAGCCCCTCGCGGAACACTTCCTCGCCGCCCTTATCAAGCTCGATATCGCCGATCGTCACCGGCCCGGTCTGGCGGCAGGAGATGGAGTTGTTCGACGGATCCTCGAACCAGTTGCCATTCTTCAAGCGGTCAACCACGCTGCGGTCGAAATAGGTCACATGGCAGGTGACGCCCGAAATCTTGGGATCGCTGACGGCATCGATGGTGATGTCGTTGCCAAGCCAGTCCACGCCGACTTCGCCGACGGTTTCGGCCTGCGCGGAAAATCCGGCAAGGCTCGTCGCAAGAAGCGCGCAGGCGCTGATAAAACGGATGGGAAGCGGCATTGTGGGTTCTCCGGATGCAATGCCACAGACATAGGATCGGCGGCGGGTAATGCAAGCGGCGGGGCAAGCGGCGGGCGCGGCGTTTATCCCGTGCCCAAAGTGAACTTTTTTCGCCGCTCAGAATCCCAAGCGTCCATACTGTCGTGGTCTCCAGCGGAAATTAAAACCGCTTGACCCGACAAGGGCTTAGTTTCGAGCAGCCTCGCTGCCCCAGCCTTGCAATCATTTCCAAAGCGCTTGGGTTTCGGCGACGGCAAACACTGCGGTTGCAAAAATGTGAAAAAATTCGCTTGAATTGTAAAAATCTACAACTTATAGGGCCCCTTCTTTAAAAAATGCGCGGACGCTCAGACGTTCCAATGGTTGCCGATTATGAACAATATATCCGAAAGAGGCGGCCTCGGCCGTTGCGTTCCTCAAACAGCGTATGCTCGAAGGGTGGACCGAGTCTATCAACTCTGAGTTGATAACAGGTGAACTCAGAAAGTCGGAAGCACGTTGGCCTCAGTTTCTTATCAAACCTCCATCCGGAGTACGAACCAAACGGGATCAGCGGGCTGGGGAAAAGTACGGGATGTTTGGCGTCCTGAACTGGGCACTGAATTTTGACGGCATCGACAGGAGATCGCTATGGCGAAGAAAGTATCCGTTGGGATTAAATACGAAATCAATGAATATGGTTATCGCCGGGCGACAACTCGGGATTGGACTGAGGATGAGGTTGCGGAGGCTGTTGCCTTTCTGAAGCAAGACATGCCCGAAGGATGGGCCGAACTGGAAGAGTTAGAGCGAACGACAGGCGACCTTAGAGAATCTGACGCTGCGGGTAATCTGTTTGCTGCCTTATCGGATCTTTATCCGGACTGTGAGCCGAGCGAAATCAGTCAATTGTCCTTGAAAGTTAGAATTGCGCGCCGGTCGGCACTTGGCATTGAATTCTGACAGCATCAAAACAGCGGCTGTTTTCAATTTACAGCAGAAAATTGCGTTCAATAACCGAGCCAGCCAACAACGAGACAGAAGATATTGATGGCCAAGAAAGTATCCGTTGGGATTAAATACGAAATCGATGAATATGGTTTGCGCCCGGCGACAACTCGGGATTGGACTGAGGATGAGGTTGCGGACGCTGTTGCCTTTCTGAAGCAAGACATGCCTGAAGGATGGGCCGAACTGGAAGAGTTGGAGCGAACGACAGGCGACCTCAGAGAATCTGACGCAGCGGGTAACCTGTTTGCTGCCTTATCGGAACTTTATCCGGACTGTGAGCCGTGTGAAATCAGTCAATTGGCCTGGAAAGTTAGAATTGCGCGCCGGACGGCGCTTGGCATTGAATTCTGACAGTATCAAACAGCGCTGTTTTCCATTTGCAGCAGAAAATTGAGTTCAATAACCGCCAGCCAACAACGAGACAGAAGATATTGATGGCCAAGAAAGTATCCTTTGGGGTTGATCCCGGATTTGATAAGTTGGGTCATCAGTATGCAAGACGGCGCGACTGGACAGAGGATGAAATGGCCGAGGCCATTGCGTTTAAAGCAGGAACGGCCAAAAATTTGGGCTGACTTGGTGGAAATCGAGCTAACGACCGGCGAACTGCGCGGCTCCGAGGCTAAGCATATCGAGTTCGGTGCGTTGGCCAATTTCTACCCAGAATGTCAGCAGAGCGAAATCAGCCAATTGAGATGGAAAGTCCGGCAAACTCGTTGGACCGAGCTAGGCATTGAATTCTAGCGGCACACTCAATGATGGCGGTTTGTCCGGAACTGTCATCTTAATGAATAACCGGATTCACGAAGCAAAGAACAGGAGATATCTATGGCCAAGAAAGTATCCGTTGGGATTAAATACGAAATCAATGAATATGGTTTGCGCCGGGCGACATCTCGGGATTGGACTGAGGATGAGGTTGCAGAGGCTGTTGCATTTCTGAAGCAAGAGATGCCGGAAGGATGGGCCGAACTGGAAGAGTTGGAGAGAACGACAGGCGACCTCAGAGTATCTGAAGCGGCGGATAATCTGTTTGCTGTATTGTCGGGTCTTTATCCGGACTGTGAGCCGTGTGAAATCAGTCAGTTGGCCTGGAAAGTTAGAATTGCGCGCCGGACGTCGCTTGGTTTAAAATAATATTGGAGTTTAGGAACGGCAAGCGGACCTATTATTTCTTAAGGCACCTCAATGTCTTATGCATTCCGGGCCGGTCGCGAGCATCGCTTGATAATATGCCACCTAGGCCAAGCGTGATGGATGCACACATCCAGGACCAGCGCTAAGGCCGAGCGCCTCATCTTTGAAGGGCTGCCGGCATTCAACATTCCTTTCATGTTTAACGCTGAAGCGCTCTGGGCAGGGACTGCACCGGGCCGACGGCGGCGCGCATTTGGGCGGCGGCGCCGGCGAGGGCGCGGGCGCGGGCGCTGGCCACGGATGCGGCGTGAAGGCTGCCGGCGACGCTCAGTCTGTCCCGGCCCAAAGCCTTCGCCTCGTAGAGCGCCATGTCGGCCTGGACCATGGCGTCGGCCAGTGTGCCGCCGGGATCGGCCATGGCAATGCCGATGCTCACCGTCAGGGCGATTTTCGTGCCCTGGTGTGCCGGTGCGGGTGTCGTTCTGACGGCGGTGCAGATCGCGTCGGCGATATCAGCCACATCCAGCCGGCTGGTTCCGGCAAGAGCTATGCCGAATTCCTCGCCACCCAGCCGCCCAAGGATGCCTCTTCCTGCGAGCGTTCCGCGCACGGTGGCGGTGAAATGCACAAGTGCTGCATCGCCGCCGGCGTGGCCATGCAGATCGTTGATCTGCTTGAAACGATCAAGGTCCAGCAGCATGAACGCCGTCTGCTCGCCAGAAGCCGAGGCGTTCTGGAACATCTGCTCGAATGCGGACATGAACGCGCGGCGTGACAGGGCGCCGGTCAGATCGTCATGGGCGATCATATGGCGCAGATTGGCAATCAGCCAGCCATGCAGCATGAGGATCACCCCCAGAAAGAACAGCGGCATGATCATCAGGCCTGTCGCCATGAAAGCCGTCATCCAGATCGGCGGATCAAGGGCGTCGTGCAAACCGGTGGCGGCCGTGACGGCCTGAGCGGCATGAAGGATGGCGGCCAGGAACGCCATGACGCAGCAAAACAGCATATAGGGGGCGATGGCCCGCTCTTTCGGCCAATGGCGCAGGATGGTCGCACCGATCACGAAGCAGATCAGGCTCAGCAGTCCCGTGCCGGCCAGAACGTGCACCGCATGGCTGTCAGCGGCATCACCGAAGAGCAAAAGCACTGTCGCGATCGTTGCAAGAAGTACAACCGTTGGCCATGCGCTAAGCGGCGGGCGGGCGAGGAACTGCCGGAAGCCTCTCAGCAGCAAGAGGCCGGAAGCCGCAATCAGCGTGTCGCCGATGACCGTGTGAAACCACTGCGGGGCAATGCCGGCCGTCAATGCCAGCGATGCGGCAAGCGCCGTCGTCAGGCAGGCGGCGCAGAAGCTTGCAATGCCGGGAACGCCGGTCTTGCGCAGCGATAAAAGCACGGGAAACATGACCAAAAGCGAAATGACTGCAATCGCGGAAAGAAAGCTCATAGGGGCGGATTCCTGCCGGGTGGCGCTCAAAAAAGAAGGGTCCGCCGATGCGGATAAGGCGAAATTCGTAATATCGCCGATTTAATTTTTTCAGCCGAAATTGCCTTCAATTTTAATGGATCGGGAGCTGTTTCGCAATTTCCACTTGTATGCGGTGGTGTGCCGGATCAAACTTGCGCGCGACCGGTGAACGCGTTGGTGAGTTACACCTTTGCAGGCGACTTCGATGGCGGCCGCAAGGGTGATTCGCTACCATCTGACTGCAACAGGACCGGCGGATCAGACTGCAGATGGATCGGGAACAGAGAGCGGTCCAGGCGTGCGGCAAACCCATCGCGACGCAGGGTGATGCCGCGAAAAAACATGTCTCATCTCAGCGTCTCCTTATTCTCGCCAAAAAATAGAGGTTTGAGACCGGACGCAAATATAGTTTTTCGAGCTTCAGGTTGGCCGCCGGCGAAATGCGCAGTGGGTCAACGGATCTCCCGGCCATGATGTCCTGGGCGGGGAAGGTACCTTCTTTGCTTTTTTGCCTGCGGCAGGTGCCGCTCTCCTCTGCTCACCCTGCTCCCTGATTTCTTGGAGCCCGTGTAAAGGAATTGGTTACCATAATTTGTCATTCTTCCGATCGACCGGCAGGCCCCGGCAAGCGCGCAGTTCAGCGCATCGTGGGCTTTGGACCGGCCTCGGCGGCAATGCGTCTTGTTGCTCTCCGATTGAGTAATGCGTTTCGGGTAACAAGCATCATGGCGTTTGCAGCAGAAAAATGCAGTCATTCCGCGGCTTCCGGCAAGGCGCGCCACTATCGCGGTCCCCAGGCCCCCAAGGCTAAAGGCTCAAGGCAATCCAAGCCGTTGGCGCGGTTGCTTGCCGGCGCCACTGTTGCCGGGATCGCCATCGCGGCCTCGGTCTGGATGGTCGCGACCTTTGCGGCGATGCAGAACATGGGGTCGTCGCTGCCGTCCGGCAAAGGTCCGCGCCTTGAGGCGTCATTGGGTCTCAACCCGATCCCGCATGCGGCCCCGCAACAGCGCGTCGTACACCTGGCCAAATTTTCGCGGCTTACCGTCTTGCCGCGTATCAACCTTGTGGCAACGGCTGTGCCGCAAAAGAGCATGGCTGCAGTCGCCATGGTCAAGCCTGCCGTGGATTTTGCCGAAAAGACGCAGGTTGCCGCGCTTGCAAAAGCGGCTGCTGCCAAAGGCGATGCCGTCATAACCGGCTCGACGCCGGTGACAGCCAACGCGCTGGTGGAGACGGTATCGGTGCGCGAGCAGGGACTTGGCAAGCCGTTCAACCTGGTCATGCCGGAGCCCGCTTCGTCGCTGAACGGCATGTTGCCGGATCTGGGGCCTTTGCCCCTGTCCAAACCGCGCGGTGTTGCGGATGCGGCCCGCAAGGTTGATGACAAGGCCACCAAGCCCGCCGTCAAGGAACTGGCTTACGCCAAGCCTGATCTCCCCATGGATGACGACAACGAGGTTCGCCCGGCATTTAGGGGCAAAAGAGGGGTCGCCTATTACGATATCTCGGCCGGCGTGGTCTACATGCCGAATGGCGAGAAGCTGGAGGCGCATTCCGGCATCGGCAAGATGCGCGACAATCCGGACTATGTTCACGTCAAGATGAAGGGCCCGACGCCGCCCGGCACCTACAAGGTGACGATGCGGGAATCGCTCTTCCACGGTGTTGCCGCCGTGCGTCTGACGCCGGTGAACGGCGTGGCTCCGCATGGCCGCGACGGCCTGCTCGCCCACAGCTATCTCCTGAGAAACCGCGGCGATTCCCATGGCTGCGTTGCCTTCGAGGAATATCCGCGCTTCCTGAAAGCGTTCAAGCGTGGCGAGATCACCCATATGGTCATCGTCAAGAGCATGAAGGGCTTCTCCGCGCCCAAGCGCACCTTCGCCTCGCTGTTTTCCAAGGGGGCATGACGGATATTCTTGAAAGGGCGTAAGCCGTATCAAACCATAACGGACAAAGGGCGCGAAAGCTTGAGGGCTTCGCGCCCTTTGCCCGTTATGCCAGGCAGCTAGCCTGTTTAAGCCCTGCCAGCGGGCCGTTGATCGCGAGGATTGGGGAATTGCCACCGCCTGCGCGGTACTCTAATCCCCTCTACAATCTTAGGGGACGGCGTTCATGCGAATCAGTGCAATTACGAACTGGGCCTATGGCGTAACCGTCGTCCTGACCGTGCTTTCCGGTGGCGCATTCATTCTGTCGGCCGATAGCGCCAACCAGGAGCGGCTGGCGGTCGAGGAGCACCTTGCCTTCGAGGCCCTGGCGCAGGACCTTGCCCTTGGCGCCGAGGAGCGAAGTGACGAAGCGCGCCTGTATGTGATGCGCGGCGACGAGCGTCATCTGATTGCGTTTCACGGCAGGGAAAACGAGGAACACCGCCGCGAGGCGACGATCAAGACGTTGAAGGCGCGCGGGGCCTCGTCTGCAGAAACGGCCGCGCTCGAAGAGGTCGAGCAGGATGCCGAGGCGCTGGACAGGCTCGAGGTTGCGGCAATCACCGCCTATGGCAATGGCGAGCAGTCGAAAGCCCAGCAAATGCTGTTTGGCCCCGAGCACGAGCGCCTGCAGACGGATTTGCTGGAAACGGTCGCGCGCTTTCGCGATCTGGTCAATACCCGCACCGGCAATGCGCTGAACGATGCGCGGTTGAGAAGCGACTGGTTCGGCCTTGTCGCCAAGACCATGCTGGCGCTGACGGCAGCGCTTTTTCTCGGCGTTCTCTATTTCGTTCTTCGCCGCCGTATCGCTATGCCGCTCGCGCATATGACCGGTATCGTCACCCGGCTCGCCAAGCAGGATTATGCCGTCGAGGTGCCGCTCGATCAGCGGCGCGACGAGATCGGCGAAATGAACGAAGCCATCCATATTTTTCGCGCCAATGGCCTGGAGCGCGACCGGCTGGATGCGGAGAGGCGGCTCGACCAGCAGACCAAGGATCTGATCCTGCAGATGATGCACCGGCTGCAGGCCTGCCAGACGCAGACCGAGCTCGCCGATGTCGTGGCGCGGTTTGCGCCGCAGATTTTCCCCAATCTTGCCGGGCATCTTTATGTTCTCAACGAAAGCCGTACCTTACTTTCAACGATCGGCAGCTGGCTCGATCCGCATCAATCGGCGGCATCCTTTGCCTCCAGCGCCTGTTGGGGGCTGCGGCGCGGGCGGCCGCATCTGAGCAATCGCGGCCAGAGCGACATCGCCTGCCAGCATCTGAACGAAAGCAATGTCACAGGGCTTTGCGTGCCGCTGACGGCGCAGGGCGATACGATCGGGCTTCTCTATTTCGAGGAACGTTCGGATGTGGTGACCGATGTCGAAACCTCGCGTCTTTATCTGGAACTGATTGCCGAAAATATCGGCCTTGCGGTTGCCAATCTTCAGTTGCGCGAAAAACTCACCCATCTTGCCGTGCGCGATGCGCTGACGGGGTTGTTCAACCGGCGCTGGCTTGATGAAAGCCTCAACCGTCATGCACGCGAGGAAGCGGTCAGTCCGTTGGTGTGCCTGATGATCGACATCGATCATTTCAAGCGCTTCAACGACGAATTCGGCCATGATGCCGGCGATGTCGTCATGCAATATGTGGCGCAGATCGTCATCGACATGGTTGGCGGCGCCGGCACGGCCTACCGCTTCGGCGGCGAGGAGTTCACGGTGCTTTTGCCGGGGATGACCGAGGCGGCCGGGTTCGAATTTGCCGAAGCGCTGCGCACCAAGATCGCGACCGCACCGCTGTCGCATCGCGGCCGTATCCTCGGTTCGGTCGCGGTGTCCATCGGCGTGGCATCGGCGCCCGCCGCAGGTACGGTGCCGACCTTGCTGACGCGGGCGGATGCCGCCCTTTTGAATGCCAAGGCCGGTGGCCGCAACATGACGGTCTCGGCCGCAAAGCTCATCCTCGGCGGTCTGCAGGATCAGGCTTAGCTGGGCGCGTGAGCGGGCATGAGGCGGTGGTCTTTGGGACGGGTGGGAGATATTTCCCGAGCCCTGCGGCTGTGGATCCTCGGGTCAAGCCCGAGGATGACGGAGTGGGGTGGGCTTGCGGGAGATGACGGTCGGAATTGAGCCTGCGGAGTTGGTGTCTTGAGCTGGCGTAAATAGAATTGCGCGGTGCAGGTGTTACCAAGTTTGCCTGCGAATGGCCGACTGTTCGAGTCTATGGGTGACGCAGAAAATGGAAACCTCGGCTGTTGCGTCTTCTTGAAAAAGAATACGGCATCCCCCAAAAATCCGTCATCCTCGGGCTTGACCCGAGGATCCACTCCCAAGCATCATTACAACCATGGCGGGCTATGTCTATATCGTCACCAATCACAAACGGGGAACGCTCTATATCGGCGTGACCTCTGATCTCGAGCGCCGTATTTTCGAGCACCGCGAAGCTTTAACGCCGGGTTTCACAGCTAAATATGGCTGCAAACAACTTGTCTGGTATGAAGAGCATCTGTCGATCGGCACGGCGATCCAGCGCGAAAAATCCCTCAAGCGCTGGTACCGGCAATGGAAGATCGAGTTGATCGAGGCGATGAATCCGGACTGGCGGGATCTGTATCAAGAACTTTGGTAGGTTTGGGCGTGGATCCTCGGGTCAAGCCCGAGGATGACGGGCTTGGGGGCGTGACGTTGCATCGGTTGATGCTGGAGATTGCGGCATTGGTTGATGCTTGAGATGGCAGTTTCGATTGATGCCGAGAATGATGGTTGCTGTTGATGACCGGCAACGGCTTGGGTGATGACCTGGGCGCCGATATTAAATCAAGACTTTGTGTGACGGAGGGGACGTTGAGCGGCTTTTCTGGCGGAGGTCCGAATTGCCTTGCGGCTCTACGTACCCCTCCCGTCATCCTCGCACTAGACTCGAGCATCCAACCCGAAGCATCATTTTAGCCATAGCGGGTTCTGATCGAGCCGAAGGATAATGCAGTACTTGGAGACACCGGCTAGCATAAACTCTTTGTGAAAGGCATACGGCATCCCCCCAAAAGTCGTCATTCCCCAAAGTCGTCATCCTCGGGCTTGACCCGAGGATCCCCGCCGCCCCCGCCTAAACTTTCTCCACAAACCCATCCAGCACCCGCTTCTGTCCGGCCCGGTCGAAATCGATCGTCAGCTTGTTGCCCTCGATGCCGGCGATATTCCCGTTGCCGAACTTGATATGGAACACCCGGTCGCCGACGGTGAATTTCGAGGGTTCGTCGATCTTGGACTTGGCGATCAGTTCGCCGTCGATGGTGCGCGCTTTCGGGCCGCTTTCGCCGTAGCCGATGCGTTCGATCGAGACGCCGGAGCGGTTGCCCCAGTTGTCGCGGGTGGCGTCTGTCTTGTTGGCCTGGGCGCGTTTCCAGCCGGGGGTGGAATAGGTGTTGGCGAAGGGTTCCTGCTTGTCGAAGCGCGATTGGCCGTAGCCGCCGCGATTATAGCCGCCATAGGATTGCTCGGCTTCCGAAACTTCGACATGGGCGGTCGGCAGTTCGTCGAGGAAGCGCGAGGGAAGCGTCGATTGCCACAGGCCGTGGATGCGGCGGTTGGAGACGAACCAGATGTGGCAGCGGCGCTTGGCCCGCGTCAGGCCGACATAGGCAAGGCGGCGCTCTTCCTCCAGGCCTGAGCGGCCGCCTTCGTCCAGCGCGCGCTGGTGCGGAAACAGGCCTTCCTCCCAGCCGGGCAGGAAGACGGTCTCGAATTCCAGCCCCTTGGCGGAATGCAGCGTCATGATCGAGACGGCGTCGAGCTCGGCATTCTGCTCGACATCCATCACCAGGGCTATGTGTTCGAGGAAGCCGCGCATGCTCTCGAACTGTTCCATCGAGCGGATCAGTTCCTTCAGGTTTTCCAGCCGGCCCGGCGCTTCCGCCGATTTGTCGTTCTTCCACATATCCGTATATCCGGACTCTTCGAGAATGGTCTCGGCAAGCTCGGTATGCGGCGTGTTTTCGAGCAGGCCCTGCCAGCGCTGGAACATCGTCACGACGTCATAGAGCGACTTGCGCGGCTTCGGCTTCATCTCGTCGGTTTCGATGATATCGCCTGATGCTGCCAGCATCGGGATATCGCGCTTGCGGGCATAGTCGTGCAGGGCACGCACGGTGGTATCGCCAAGGCCGCGTTTCGGCGTATTGACGATGCGCTCGAAGGCGAGGTCATCGGCCGGCTGGCAGACGAGGCGGAAATAGGCCAGCGCATCGCGGATCTCCAGGCGCTCGTAAAAGCGCGGGCCGCCGATGACGCGGTAGTTGAGGCCAAGCGTGACGAAACGGTCTTCGAACTCGCGCATCTGGAAGGAGGCGCGCACCAGGATGGCCATGTTGTTCAGCGGGTGGTCGGTGCGCTGCAGTTGCTCGATCTCCTCGCCGACAGCGCGGGCTTCCTCCTCGGAATCCCAGGCGGCATGCACCTGCACCTTGTCGTCATTGGGATCGACGCGGTCGGTAAACAGCGTCTTGCCGAGGCGGCCTTCATTATGAGCGATGAGATGGCCGGAGGCGCCGAGAATATGCTCGGTGGAGCGGTAGTTGCGCTCGAGCTTGATGACCTTGGCGCCCGGAAAATCCTTCTCGAAGCGCAGGATATTATCGACCTCGGCACCGCGCCAGCCGTAGATCGATTGGTCGTCGTCGCCGACGCAGCAGACGTTCTGCGGCACGCCCTTCGGCCGCTGCGCAAGCAGCCTCAGCCACATATATTGGGCGGTGTTGGTATCCTGATACTCGTCAACGAGGATGAAGCGGAACTTGTCGTGATATTCGCGAAGCACATCCGGGTTGGTGCGGAACATGCGGATCGGATGCAACAACAGATCGCCGAAATCGCAGGCGTTCAGCGTCATCAGCCGGGCCTGATAGGCGGCGTAGAGTTCGCGGCCCTTGCCATTGGCAAACGAGCGGGCGTCGCCTTCGGGAATGTCGGCGGGCGAAAGGCCCTTGTTTTTCCAGCCGTCGATCATCTGGGCAAATTGCTTGGCCGGCCAGCGCTTGTCGTCGATGCCGTCGGCCTGGATCAGCTGCTTGATCAGGCGCACGACATCGTCGGTATCCAGGATGGTGAAAGAGGATTTCAGGCCCACCAGTTCGGCATGGCGGCGCAAAAGCTTCACGCCGATCGAATGGAACGTACCCATCCACGGCATGCCTTCGACGGCGCCGCCGACGAGAACGCCGACGCGCTCCTTCATCTCGCGGGCCGCCTTGTTGGTGAAGGTGACGGCGAGGATTTGCGAGGGGAAGGCGCGGCCGGAGGCAAGGATATGAGCGATGCGGGTGGTGAGAACGCGGGTCTTGCCGGTTCCGGCGCCGGCCAGCACCAGAACCGGGCCGTCGAGTGCTTCCACCGCTTCGCGCTGCTCGGGATTGAGGCCGGAGAGATAGTCTGGAACACGATGCTGATCGCGCGTTTGCATGGCGCGGGCTGCGATGCCGCTTGCGGGTGCCGGCGGTGCCGCCTGCGGGCTCACGCCTCGCTGCGGGCGCGGCGCCGGCTCCTCGTCAAAGAAAGGGATATCGTCAAAACCATTGCTCATGCGGCTCAATGTAGTGATTCGGAGCCGAAAGGCCAGAATTCCGTTCTGCTTTTATTCCAAAATGTCCAGCTTCTCTGTGGAGACAACCGCTTTTTGGCCGCGATCAGGGGAGATGATCGGCATCGAAGACGGGATCGACGGGAAGCTGCAGGGCTGTCGCCAGCTGGTTGGTCTTGGCCGCAAGGGTGATGACGCGCAGGAGATCGGCATGCTCAGCGGCCGTCATGCCCTTGGCCTTTGCGGCCGCCGTGTGCGAATGGGCGCAGTAGCCGCAGCCATTGGTGACGGACACGGCGATATAGAGCATTTCCTTGACCAGCGGATCAAGCGCCGACGGCGTCGCCATCACGGTTTTGACCTCGGCCCAGGTCTTTTCGAGCAGGCCGCTGTCAAACGCGAGATAGTGCCACATATTGTTGATGAAATCGGATTTGCGTGTGGCCCTGATGTCGTCGAAGACGGCTTTGACACGGGGATCGGATTCCGGATCAGGATGTTTTGCTGTCGTGCTCATGGTGGGCCTCCGTTGCCATCGAGGCTAAGGCGCGGCGCATCTTGTGTCGAGTGGCTGAGATAAAGATCGTGGAACCCAAAAAGAGCTTTTGTTACAATTGTGTAATGATGGCATTTTAGCGTTGCCTGTATACGGCAAACATGAATAGTTGCCGCAAATACTGCGGTTTTTGTGCCTCAATGGCCAAAACACGCTTGATTTAATTGGAGTTTTGCATGCGGCTTTGGAAGCAGCTTTTGATCTGCCTGGTCATTCTTGTGGTCGGCCTTGGCGTCTGGGTTCGCTTCGTGCCGGGTGCAGCGGCAATCCTTGCCAAGGTTGGCGTGCCCGAGACAGTGCTGGCCTATGCCGCAAAACCGGTGGATGCGGCCAAACAGGGAGGCGCACGGGTGCAGGGCGGCCAGAACCAGGGCGGCGGCAATCAGGCTGGCGGCACGCCGCTTGTCGTGACGCAGCCGGCCGATACCGCTGTTGTCAATGACAGGCTGAATGCGATCGGCAGCGGCGAGGCCATCCTGTCGGTCAGCGTCACGCCGCTTGCGACCGGCAATCTTTCCGACATCCTGGTCAAATCCGGCGACCGTATCGAAAAGGGGCAGGTGATTGCCACGCTCGACAGCGACGAGCAGAAGATCGCAGCCGCGCAGGCCAAGGTCGCCGTCGATAGCGCCGGCGAAAAGGTCGAGCGCAACCGCAAGCTCGGCAACGCCGTCTCGGTGGCCATCCTGCGTGAAGCCGAATTTGCCATGCAGGCTGCGCAACTGGCGCTGCAGACGGCGGAGCTGGATTTGAAGCGGCGCGATATCGCAGCGCCTTCCGGCGGCATCGTCGGCATTATCACGGCGCATCCGGGAGATTATGTCACGACCTCGACGTCGATCGCCGTGGTGGATGACCGCTCGCAGATCCTTGTCGATTTCTGGGTGCCGGAGCGGTTTTCGACCATGGTTTCCGTCGGCCAGCCTGTTTCGGCAACCGCAATCGCGATGCCGACCTCTGAACTGTCCGGCGTCATCGACGCCATCGACAACCGCGTGGATCAGGCGAGCCGGACGTTGCGGGTGCGGGCGCGGATCGACAATCCCGACGATACGCTGCGGGCCGGCATGTCGTTTTCCGTTTCCGTGCGTTTCCCCGGAGACACCTATCCGACGGTCAACCCGCTGGCGATCCAGTGGAGCGCCGATGGCTCGTTCGTCTGGCGGGTTCAGGATGAGAAGTCGCAGCGGGTTCCCGTGAAAATCATCCAGCGCAATTCCGACAAGGTGCTGGTCGACGCAAAGCTCGCCAAGGGCGATGCCCTGGTGATCGAGGGCGTGCAGCGGCTGCGCGATGGCGGTGCGGTTCGCATCGCCGGAGAGCCGCTGCAGCAGAAGCCGGCATCAGACAATCAGGAACAGAAGGTTTCCGAGGCGGAGGCGCCGAAATGAGCGGCGGTTCCGGGCACAAAGGGGCTGGCACCGCAGGCTTTACGGCGCTGTTCATTCGCAGGCCGATCTTTGCGCTTGTCGTCAATACGCTGATCATCGTTGCAGGTCTTGCGGCACTGAACGGCATTGAAATCCGCGAATTGCCGCAGGTGGATCAGCCGGTGGTGTCGGTCAATACCCAGTTCGACGGTGCTTCGCCCGAAACGGTGGACCGCGAACTGACCTCGGTGATCGAGGGTGCCGTTTCGCGCGTGCAGGGCATCAAGGACATTTCCTCGACCTCGCAATATGCGCAGAGCCGCGTCACGCTGCAGTTTTCCGATACGACCGATATCGGCCAGGCGTCCAATGATATCCGCGATGCGCTCGGACGCGTCAGCAACCAGTTGCCGGAGGATGCCGACGAGCCGCGCATCGTCAAGGCCGATGCCGACAGTCAGCCGATCATGCGCCTGGCGCTGACATCCGACACGCTGTCGATGGAGGACCTGACGCTTCTGGCCGAAAACGAGATCACCGACCGGCTGGCAGCCGTCGAGGGTGTCGCCGATGTGCAGATCAACGGCGACCAGGAAAAGATCTTCCGCATTGATATCAACCAGTCGAAGCTTGCCAGCCGTGGCCTGACGGTTGCCAATCTGCGCACAAGCCTTGCCACCGCCTCGCTCGACGTGCCGGCGGGCTCGCTGACCAGCGTCAACCAGGATATTTCGGTGCGCGCCACCGCCGATCTGCAGACGCCGGAACAGTTTGAAAACCTCCTGCTTGGCGACAATGTCCGGCTTGGCGATATCGCCACGGTGACGCTCGGTCCGGATATCGGCACGTCCTCGCTGCGCTCGGATGGACGCCAAGGCATCGGCCTTGGCATCATCCGCCAGGCACAGTCCAATACGTTGGATATTTCCGAGGGCGTGAAGACGGCGGTGACCACCATTGCCGAAATTCTGCCGAAGGGCACACAGCTCAAGGTGACCAGCGATGACGCCGTGTTCATCGAGGGCGCCATCCACGAGGTCGAAATCGCGCTGATCGCCTCGGTGATCATTGTCACCCTGGTGATCTACATGTTCCTGCTCGACTGGCGGGCAACGCTCATTCCGACGCTGACCATGCCGATCGCGCTGATCGGCACCTGTGCGGCGATCTACATGGCCGGTTTCTCGATCAATATTTTGACGCTTCTCGCTATCGTTCTGGCAACGGGACTGGTGGTGGACGATGCGATCGTGGTTCTGGAAAACATCGTGCGGCGGCGAGGCGAGGGCATGGGGCCGCGCGCTGCCGCGGTGCTCGGCACGCTCGAAGTGTTCTTCGCCGTCATCGCGACGACCGCGACGCTTGCCGCCGTTTTCGTGCCCTTGTCCTTCCTGCCGGGGCAGACCGGCGGCTTGTTCCGCGAGTTCGGCTTCGTGCTGGCCTTTGCCATTCTGCTTTCCGCCTTCGTTTCTTTGACGCTGTGTCCGATGCTGGCCTCGCGCATGCTGAAGCCGCATGCCGAAAACCATGGCCATACCGGCTTCATGGGCCGGATCGGTGCATTTGCGGCGGCTTTCTACCGGCGAACGCTGGGCGCCTGCCTCAATTCACCGCTGATCGTCTTCATGGTTGCCATCATGGTGACGGCTGCCGGGGGCGGGGCGTTCACGCTGCTCAAATCGGAGCTGACGCCGACGGAGGACCGGTCGCGCATCATGGTGCGTATCCAGGCGCCGCAGGGCGTGTCGCTGGAATATACCCAGGCGCAGATGCGCCGGGTCGAGGATGGCCTGAAGCCGCTGGTCGATAATGGCGAGATCGCCAATGTCTTTTCCGTGTCCGGCCAGGGCGGCGCGGTCAATACGGGGTTCATGGTGCTGACGCTGGCGCCCTGGAGCGACCGCGACCGCACGCAGCAGCAGATTTCGGCGGATATTACCAAGATCACCTCGAATATCCCTTCGATCCGCGCCTTCCCGATCCAGCCGAACAGCCTTGGCATTCGCGGTGCGGGCAACGGCCTGCAGGTGGCGCTGGTGGGCAATGATTACGCCAAGCTCGGCGATGCCGCAGCCAAACTGGTGCGGCAGATGGAAGACAGCGGCAGTTTCGAAAATGTCCGCCTGAACTATGAGGCCAACCAGGCGCAGCTCTCGGTGACGATCGACCGCGACCGCGCATCCGATCTGGGCATCGATATTGTCGGCCTGTCGGCCGCACTTCAGGCGATGCTTGATGGCAATAGCGTGCTCGATGTGTATGTCGAGGGCGAATCCTATCCGGTCAAGCTGTTGTCGACCACCAATCCGGTCAACGACCCGACGGACCTGCAGAACATCTTTCTGAAAACCGGCGACGGCAAGATCGTGCCGATGTCGACCATCGCATCGGTCGAGGAAAAAGCCGTTGCGCCGCAATTGTCGCGCGAGCAGCAGCTCCGGTCGGTGTCGCTGTCTGGAGGCCTCACGTCCGGCATTGCGCTCGGCGATGCCCTGGCCATGGTCCAGCAGATGGCCGAACCGCTCCTGCCGCCGGGCTCGCGCGTAGTGCCGCTGGCCGAAGCCGCGACGCTCGACGAAAATGCCAATGGCATGTTTGTCACCTTCGGGTTTGCGCTGGTCATCATCTTCCTGGTGCTGGCGGCGCAGTTCGAAAGCCTGATCAGCGGCCTGATCATCATGTCGACCGTGCCGCTCGGCCTTGCCTGCGCCGTGTTTGCCATGCTGCTGACGGGTAATACGCTGAACATCTACAGCCAGATCGGACTGGTGCTGCTGGTCGGCATCATGGCGAAGAACGGTATCCTGATCGTCGAATTTGCCAACCAGCTGCGCGACCGTGGCGAGGACCTGCGCTCGGCGATCGAGAATGCGGCCAATATCCGCCTGCGCCCGGTGATGATGACGATGATCGCCACCATTGTCGGGGCGGTGCCGCTTGTCATGGCAAGCGGGGCGGGTGCCGAAGCGCGCGTCGCGCTCGGCTGGGTGCTGGTCGGCGGTCTTGGCCTTGCCACCATCGTCACGCTTTACCTGACCCCTGTCGCCTATCTGGTCATCGGCCGGTTTACCAAGCCGCATGTGGACGAGGAACGGCGGCTGCAGACCGAGATGCGGCATGCCGAGACGCTGCAATTGGCGGAGGCTGCGGAATAGGGCGTGCGGCGGACCAGAGGTTCGCCGTCCTTTTCCGCTCTGCGCCCGTTTCGCTGCACAGGCTATTTCTCCCCTGTGTCCGGACTGTCTCACTTTGTCGCAATTCTTTGCTAAACCCGTCACTTACCAGATGAGGTTCTGGACAAAGTGATTCCGATTTGCACAGTAGAGCGTTGAAATCTAAGAATTTCCGCAGAACGAGGCGGAAGTTCGGGGGAGAGGCATGGCACTGAAGGCGATCAAGGCGGGCAGCCGCAACGAAACCGGCATTACAGCCGCATTGCAGCTGTTGAATGCGCGGTTCGGCGATCGATTCCAGACCGGCGAGGCCATTCGTGCCCAGCATGCGCATTCGACCACCTATATCCCGGCGCAACTGCCGGACGGCGTGGTTTTTCCAGATAGTGCCCAGGAGGTCGAGGCCATCGTCGCGATTGCCAGCGAACACGGTGTTCCGCTGATCGCCTTTGGCACCGGCTCGTCGCTGGAAGGTCATATCAACGCACCGCATGGCGGCATCAGCGTTGACATGAGCCGCATGGATAAGGTGCTGGAGGTCAATGCCAGCGACTTCGATTGCACGGTGGAGCCGGGTATCACCCGCGAAGCGCTGAACGTCTATCTGCGCGATACCGGCCTGTTCTTTCCGATCGATCCTGGCGCCAATGCCTCGATCGGCGGCATGGCTTCCACCCGCGCGTCCGGCACCAATGCCGTGCGCTATGGCACGATGAAGGACAATGTGCTCGCGGTCACCGCTGTGACGGCGGGCGGCAGGCAAATCCGCACCGCGCACCGCGCCAAGAAATCATCGGCCGGTTACGATCTGACCCGCCTGTTCGTCGGGGCGGAGGGCACGCTCGGCATCCTGACCTCGGTCACGTTGAAGCTGCAGGGCATTCCCGAGATGATCGCCGGCGGCGTCTGCGCGTTTCCCTCGGTGGGCGATGCCTGCAATACGGTGATCCTGACCATCCAGTCTGGCATTCCGGTGGCGCGTATCGAGCTGCTCGATGCCTTGCAGATGAAGGCGAGCAATGCCTATTCGGGGCTTTCCTTCGCTGAAGCCCCGACATTGTTCGTCGAGTTTCACGGCAATGCCGAGAGCGTCGCCCTGCAGTCCAGGCAATTCGCCGAGATCGCGGCGGAATTCGGCAGTTCGCCATTCCAATGGACGGCCAATACCGAGGAGCGCAATGCGCTGTGGAAGGCGCGGCACGATGCCTATTGGGCACAGAAGAGCCTGGCGCCGGGGCTGGCCATTCTCTCCACCGATGTCTGCGTGCCGATTTCGCGGCTCGCCGATTGCGTCGAGGAAACGCATGAGGACATCGCCGCGCACAACCTGATCGCCCCGATCGTCGGCCATGCGGGCGACGGAAATTTTCATGTCGGTCTATTGTTCGACGACAAGAACAATGCCGATATTGCGACGGCGGAAGCCTTTGTGGAGCGGCTGAATGCGCGGGCATTGGCCATGGATGGCACCTGCACCGGCGAGCATGGCATCGGCCAGGGCAAGATGCCGTTTCTACAGGCCGAGCTTGGGGACACGCTGGATCTGATGCGCCAGATCAAGCGCGCGCTCGATCCCGGCAATATCTTCAATCCCGGCAAGATTTTTGACATGTGAAAATGGCGGGTGGGTGTTAAGGAGGGATAGGCGCCGGTAAGGTGCTGTCTTCCTCCGTCGAATGGATAGGATTTCCAACTGGTGCTTTCGCGAATTCTGGTCTTTGTCGGTGGTCTCCTGGTCGTGGCGCTGTTTGCCGCGCTGATTGCGCCACTGTTCGTGGATTGGACCGATTTCCGCAAGGATTTCGAGCGTGAGGCGACCCGGATCATGGGCAAGCCCGTGGTCGTCCATGGCAGCGTCGATGCCCGGCTCATTCCCTTTCCCTCGGTAACGCTCAACGATGTGCGCGTCGGCCACTCCGAAACCGGCGAGCCGCTGATCCAGGTCGAGCATTTCTCGATGGATGCCGAGCTTGCACCTTTCCTGTCCGGCGAAGCCCTGATCTTCGACATGCGGCTGGAGCAGCCCAAGGCGAAGATCCGGCTTTTGCCCGATGGGACGCTCGACTGGGCGCGTGGCCGCAGGGCCTCCATCCCGGCAAAGACTGTCATCCTTGAAAATGTCGCCATCACCGGCGGCCAGATCGATTTTATCGACGAGCAGACGGGCCGCACCCGGCGCGTTACCGGGCTTGAGGCCGATCTGTCGGCGCGCTCGCTCGCCGGTCCGTGGAAGATGGAAGGCCGTGCCGCGCTGGATGGCGAAGCCGGTAGCTTTGCCTTTTCCAGCAGCGAAGCCGATGAGACCGGCACGCTCGGCCTACGCTCGCGGCTAACCCCCGACAAGCGGCCCTTCGGCGTCGAACTCGATGGCGACCTGAAGATCGTCGATTTCAAACCGGTCTATCAGGGCAAGTTCACGTTGACGGAAACCAGGCCGGCGGAAGCGCAGAAGCCGCAGGACAAATCGGCCGCATTGCGGGTGACTGGCGGGTTCGAGCTCACCAATGAACGCATTCGTGTTCCCGATTACCGCCTCGAGATCGGTCCCAAGGACGATCCGTATCTGGTGACGGGGGAGGCGACGCTCGATACCGGCAAGGACCAGGAATTCCTGCTTCTGGCCGATGGCCAGCAGATCGACGTCAGCCGCATCGGCAATGCCGGGGCTGCCGGCAAGACCGGCCGCGATCCCGCCATATCGGTGCGCCAGCGGCTTGCGGCGATCATGGCGATCGCAGCCGATATTCCGATACCGCAGGTGCCGGGGCGGGCGAGCCTGAAACTGCCGGCCATCGTCATCGGCGACACGACGGTGCGCGACGTGCGTCTGGACCTGCGGCCCGACGGTGTTGGATGGATGGTGGACAACGCGGTGGCACAATTGCCCGGCCGCACGCAATTTGAAGCCAAGGGGCGGTTGCAGCTGACGGGTTTGCGCGCGTTTCGCGGCGAGATGCTGGTTGCCTCCAACCAGCCTTCGGGACTGGCCACCTGGCTTGCAGGCTCCGTCGATCCGGCCATCCGCAAATTGAAGACCGCCGGCTTTTCGGCAACGGTCAACCTCACGGATAGTTTGCAGCAGTTCGAGCGGCTGGAAGTGGCGGCCGGTCCTGCCGTGCTGCGAGGCCGCATCGAACGGCAGGCGCTGGAGGGGTCGCCGCCCAACCTGTCTTTGCAGCTGAATGGCAACAGCATCGATCTGGAAGCGCTGCAGGCGCTGGCAGGCCTGGTGGCCGGCGACGCTTCCACTGGGACGCTTCTGTCGCACACGATCGCGGCCGATCTTTCGGCGGACAAGTTTTCCGCGTTTGGCGAGGATGCGAGCGATGTTCAGCTGGTGGCGACGCTGAAGAACGGCCAGTTGCAGGCCGAGCGCGTGTCGATCGGCGATATCGCTGGTACGCAGCTGGCGCTGTCCGGCCGCATGGGGGGCGACATGACCGCGCCCGTCATCTCGGCCAAGATGAAGCTGGCATCGCCGGATCTCACGCCTTTCCTCAAAATGATCGAGCGTCATGCCGAAGCGCATCCGGCGCTGGAACGGCTGGTGAAAAGCGCCCCCTATTACAGCAATGCGGCGCTGGACCTGACCCTGTCGTCCGGCAGCCAGGACGGCAAGGCTCCGGTGACATTTGGCATTATCGGCTCGGCCAACGGCACCAAGATCGCTGCCAATTATCAGGCACCTGATATTACGCAGGCGCTTGCGGGGCAGGGCATTCTCCTGGAAGCGACGATGGAAAATCCGTCGGCGCCGGTTCTGCTCGGCCAGGTCGGTTTCGACCCCTTGCCGTTCGATGCCGACGAGAACGCCATCCTGTCGGTCAAGCTGCAAGGCACCGATGGCCAGAAGGCCAATGCCGGGCTGACATTCACGACGGCGCGCACGGCGTTTTCGGCCAATGGCGATATCGATCTGTCGCGGGATCATTTTCTGTCCGGTCAATCGAAGATTTCGCTGGAAAGCCAGGATTTCGAGCCGTTCCTTCTCCTGCAGGGGATCGGCCTGCCGCAGATGGGCACGGGCCTGCCGCTGGCGCTCAAGGCAGATGTCGTCACGACGCCGGATGCGGTGACCCTTTCGGCAATCGATGGAAGGGCTGATGGAAACGCCTTTTCGGGCAGCTTTACGATCGACCGGAAAATGCCGGGCAAGGCGACCGGCCAGATCGCACTCGACACACTCGATCTGGCATGGGTGGGCGAGGGCATCCTCGGCACCGTGCAGGATGGAGCCAGCGGTGATCTGTCATCCTCGCCGGTGGTCCAGCCGGCCTGGAGCGGGTTCGATATTGCCGTTGATGTCTCCGCCAAGCGTTTCTGGCCCGGCGTCTACGGGGCCGTTTCCGATATGTCGGGCAAGCTTTTATGGAAAGGCGACCAGGTCTCGATCGATACGCTCTCGGGCAATTGGCTGGGCGGAAAGATCGATGGGCGCCTTTTGCTCGGCAATGGCGATGGCTCCGGCTTCTTCCAGACGCGGCTGAACCTCAAGGACGGCGATCTGGCGGCGGCGGTGTGGAAAACCGGTGGCGCGGCGGTCGCAGAGGGCAAGTTCGACCTGACGATCGCCATCGAGGCATCCGGAAAGACGGCAAAGGCGATGGCGGAATCGGCCAGCGGCTCGGGGACCGCCACCTTGCGCGATACCGTTGTGCATGGGCTGAACAGTGCTGCCCTGCCGGACATCATGGCGGCTGCGGATGGCATCGAGGGCGATATTACGCCTGCCTCCGTGACGCCATTGGCCGAGAGCTCCGTCTTTTCCGGGCAGACGCCCTTGGGAGCCGTGACGGTGCCGTTCAGCATTGCCGGCGGAACGTTGCGGGCTCAGAACATTACCTCGGGGGATAGTGCTGCCAATTTCTCGGGAAATCTGGAGGTCAGCTTTCCCGACGAACGGATGACAGGCGATCTTACGGTCGATTTTCTGCCCGGTGAAAATGCGCTGACGGGTGCCGAGGCGCAGGTCAATCTTGAATTTGCCGGGCTCTTGCATTCGCCCGGCCTGACATTCGATGCCACCGACCTGTCGAACTTCCTGTCGCTCAGGGCCTTCGAGCGCGAGCGCCGCCGGGTCGAGACGCTGCAGGCAAATGTTTTGGAAAAGCAGCGGCTGCGGCGCGAAGTGGCGCTCTACAAGGCCAATGCCACCGAGCGCGAAGCCGCACGCCTGCGCGCTGTCGAGGAGCAGCGCCGGCGCGAGATGGCGGCGCGTGAGGCTGCGCGGCAAAAGGCAGAGGCTGATGCCAAGGCGCAGGCCGACAAGAAGGCCGCTGAAGACGCGGCCGCCGCAAAAGCTGCCCAGGACGCGGCAAAAAGAGCCGAGGAACAGAAAAGCCGGAGCCTTTTGCCGTTCGATCCAAGCGGCGGAGCAATTGGCGGCGAAGAATTCACCGCGCCGCAGGGCGGCACCCAACAGCAGCCAGCCGGGCAGCCGCCTTCTATCCAGACCCCGCAGCAGGGGCTGAATTTCGAAGCCTTGCCGGGTGTGCGGCCGCAATAGGGTTTTGGAAGATCACGAGCAAAGCGGCGCCAGCGATGGATGCTAAAGGCTCAAGTCCGCTGAGCCTTGATCCAGGCCAGAACATGCAGCCGCAGCGCCGAGGAGAGGTTGCTGTCTGTGGGCCTCATGTCGTCGATCTCGGCAATGAGTTGCGCAAGCGGGATCTGCCTCACGTCGGCGATCACTTTCAATTCCTGCCAGAACGGCTCTTCCAGCGAAAAACTGGTGCGGTGGCCATGCAGGGTCGCCGAATGCTTGCGGATCACACCATGCCTCAGAAATTGATTCAGCTTTGTCTGGAAGTGAGTCCGGAAATTCCGCTTATCTGTTGATTTTAAAAGGAATTACCGTTTGCCCGACGACGGTGCAAAATCAATCGCCTTTGTCCGGTCCAACGGGTTGCTCGCGCTTTCCCTGGTCGAGCGTCTTGCTGGCCTTGTCGTTCAGCGTCTGCGTCAGCTGTTTTTCGGCTTTCGTCCGGCCGAAGGAAATCCGGTTCTGATCGGCGGTCCTGTCCTTCTCCGTCCGCGCCTTCTGCTTGCGGAACTGACGGAGATTGACGACGTCGCCGGTCATGATGAGCCTGTCCGAATTCGGGTTTTCAGTTCTTCTTGCGGAAAGAGTCCAGCGACACCACGGAGCCGCCTTCCTTCTTGCCGTCATCGCCGGTCTTGCCATTGTCAGCCGTCAGGGCTTCGCTGTCCTGCTCAGCCGATTTTTCCACGGCAGCGACCGGATAGGCGGTAATCTCTGCGGTTTCTTCCTCGTCGAAGGCCGCAACGTCGAATTCAAGCTCGAAATTGACGGACGGATCGTAGAAGCCGCGGATCGCGTTGAACGGGATGACCAGCTTTTCCGGCGTGTCGGAGAAGGACAGGCCGATCTCGAACAGGGTTTCGGTGACCTTCAGGTCCCAGAACTGATGCTGAACGACGATCGTCATCTGCTCGGCATATTTTGCCTTCAGATGCTGGGAAATGCGCACGCCGGGCGCGCCGGTGAGGAAGGTGATGAAGAAATGATGATCTCCGGGAAGGGCGCCGGTGGCTGCGACTTCGATCAGGACCTTGCGAATGACGCTGCGAAGCGCATCCTGTGCCAGAATGTCGTAGCGGATATGGTCTTGGCCCATAAGATCCCCGTCTTTCTTGTAACTCAACTCAGTCACACTTATGCCATTTGCTCTGTACGCAGAAAAGTCCTGCCATACGAGTCATTTGCATCTTCTATAGACCATTTCAAGGCAACCGAGAAGGCGGGACGATGCGGGGGGAGAGTGGAGAGAAGTGGAGGTTTCTGTTGCCAGGTACCTCCGAACCCCGCCTTACGGTGCGAACCGGAAGGACTTGATTTGAAGTGTCACACTGCGATTAAGCAGCGAGACGAGCTTCCGCATAGTTGTCGTTTGCAACTACAATTTTAGCCCGATAACGGTGGTACAATGCCGAGCAAAAAGTCGATCTTTACGCCCTTGTCGATCCTATTTCGCCCCCATCAAAAGCCGGTCTTTGGTGTCTGACATTCTCATGCCAGACCGGTTTTTGGTGGAGGCGCCGGGTACCGCCCCCGGGTCCAATAGGTTTATTTCATCGCCTGTTTATCGCCATAGCCGCCCGAAGACGGCAACTGTCATATAGGTCTTAAACTGCGACAAGAAAAGGGCCTTTTCGAAAATACAATCGCGCCTGTCCAAGCGCCGGGGCCATGCGGCTCAGTACATGCCTATCAGGCGAGGGAAACCAGTGGCGCTCAAAACCCGCGCCGCTTTGGAAGGGGACTGGGGAAACCGAGGAATTACCGATTGGTTCCCTGCCGCCTTGCGCCTACTTTACCGCGAAACGAATCGGCGGCGGACCCTCATGAAACAGTATCTCGACCTCTTGCGTCATGTGATGGAGACGGGCTCGGACCGTGGCGATCGCACCGGCACCGGGACACGCTCGGTCTTCGGCTATCAGATGCGTTTTGATCTGGCCGACGGCTTCCCGGTGCTGACCACCAAGAAGCTGCATCTCAAATCCATCATCCATGAGCTGCTCTGGTTCCTGAAGGGCGATACCAATATTGCTTATCTGAAAGAAAACGGCGTCCATATCTGGGACGAATGGGCCGATGCCAACGGTGATCTCGGGCCTGTCTACGGCTATCAGTGGCGCTCCTGGCCAACCCATGATGGCCGTCACCTCGACCAGATCGTTGACCTCATCGAAGGACTGAAGAAAAACCCGAATTCGCGCCGTCATATCGTTTCGGCCTGGAATCCGGCGCTGATTGCGGAGATGGCGCTGCCGCCCTGCCACTGCCTGTTCCAGTTCTACGTGTCGGACGGCAAGCTCTCCTGCCAGCTCTATCAGCGGTCCGGCGACGTGTTCCTTGGCGTGCCGTTCAACATCGCCTCCTACGCGCTTTTGACGCTGATGGTGGCGCAGGTCTGCGGTCTTCAGCCCGGCGATTTCGTGCATACGTTCGGCGATACGCATATCTATCACAACCATTTCGACCAGGTGCGCGAGCAGCTGGCGCGCACGCCCAAGGCCTTGCCGAAGATGGTCATCAATCCGGATGTGAAGGATCTTTTTTCCTTTCGTTTTGAAGACTTTGAGCTGGTTGGCTACCAGCCTGATTCACATATCAAGGCGCCGGTTGCGGTCTAACCGCAATGATGACACTGTGCGGGCACAGGATGACCTGAGGTTGAACGGTCGAGGAGGACCCCATGCTGACGTTGATCCATGCACCACAATCGCGTTCGTCGCGCATCATCTGGCTGCTTGAGGAACTGGGGGCGGAATACGAGATCCGCTATGTCTCCATCCGTCGCTGGGATGGTTCCGGCGGGCCGGACGAGAACAATCCGCATCCGCACAAACAGGTGCCGGCGCTTTTGCACAATGGTGCTCTGATCACCGAATCAACGGCGGTCGTGCAATATCTGGCTGAGCTCTATCCGCAGTCGGAACTCGGCCGTCCGCCGGGTCATCCGGAACGGGGCGCCTATCTGTCATGGCTTGCCTATTATGCCGGCGTGATCGAGCCGGGCGGCAGCGCCTTCCTGTCCGGCGTTGCAGCCAAACATCCCCCGCTTTTGAAGGTCTACGAGGACATGTGCATGCATGTGATCGAGACGCTGACGAAGCAGCCCTTTCTGCTCGGCAATACGGCGAGCGCGGTCGATCTCCTGCTCGTCAGCGCGCTGACATGGATGCGCAAGCTGTTGCCGGATAGTCCTGTGGTCGATGAGTATATTCAGTCGATGACGTCACGCCCGGCGCTTGCCCGGGCACGTGCCATCGACGTCAAGCCGGATGGATTTCATGACTGAACCGACTATCAGCATCGTCGTTGCGGTGTCCGCCAATGGCGTGATCGGCCGCGACGGCGGCCTGCCGTGGCATCTGCCGAGCGATCTCAAGCGTTTCAAGGCGTTGACGCTCGGCAGGCCGGTGATCATGGGGCGCAAGACCTGGGCCTCGATCGGACGGCCGCTTCCGGGGCGCCCCAATATCGTCATCAGCCGCGACGCGGATTTTGCAGCGGAGGGTGCCATTGCAGTCCAGTCGCTGGAAGCAGCGCTTGCCGAGGCGCGCAGACGTGCGGCTGATCTCGGCGTCGATGAGGTCTGCGTGATCGGCGGTGGTGAAATCTACCGTCAGGCGATCGATCTTGCCGATATCCTGCATATCACGACTGTCGCTGCCGAGGTCGAAGGCGATACCCGGTTTCCGGCAATCGACCCCTCTGTTTTCGAAAAGATCGTCGATGAACCGCTGCCGCAGGGAGAAAAGGACAGTCATGCCATGCATTTCTCCACCTGGAGGCGGAAAAGCTGAGCAATGCTAACTATTTTGCCGGATTTACGGTGAAGTTGGATGCATCGCGTTGAAAGCCGTTCTGGACATACCTATAACGGGTTCACATCATGGCTCGCGGCAGGTCTTGCGGAGCATTGATCACGGAATTTTTTCTATAGAAGAGGTATGAATGCCCTGGAGCAATCAGAACGGCGGCGGCGGTGGTCCTTGGGGCGGCGGCGGCGGTGGAAACAAGGGTCCCTGGGGCCAGGGGCCGAACCGGCCGCGTGGCGGCGGCGGCGGTGGCCGTGGCAATGGCGGCCCTCCGGATCTCGAGGAAATTTTCCGCCGGGGGCAGGACCAGCTGAAAAGCGTGGTTCCGGGCGGGTTTAACGGCGGTGTCGTCGCAATCATCGGCCTTTTGATTGTCGGTTTCGTGCTGATGAATTCGATCTACACCGTCCAGCCGGACGAGCGTGGCGTCGAAATGCGGTTCGGCAAGCCGAAGGACGAGATTTCCATGCCGGGCCTGCACTATCATTTCTGGCCGCTTGAAACGGTCGAGATGGTCAAGATTACCGAGCAGCAGCAGAATATCGGCAGCCGGGCAGGCGCGGGCGACCAAGCCGGCAGCGGCCTGATGCTTTCGGGCGACCAGAACATCGTCAACGTTCAGTTCTCCGTGCTGTTTTCCGTGACCGATCCCAAGGCTTATCTCTTCAACGTCGAAGATCCGTCCGACACGCTGATGCAGGTCGCCGAAAGCGCCATGCGCGAAGTCGTCGGCCGCCGTCCGGCACAGGACATCTTCCGCGACAACCGTCAGGCGATTGCCGCCGACGTGAAGACGACGATCCAGGCGACGATGGACACCTATGGTGCCGGCGTCTCCGTCAATACGGTCGCCATCGAAGACGCAGCACCGCCGCGTGAAGTGGCTGATGCGTTTGACGAAGTGCAGCGCGCCGAACAGGATGAAGACCGCTTCGTTGAAGAAGCCAACCAGTACGCCAACCAGGTTCTCGGCCGGGCGCGTGGTCAGTCGGCACAGTTGCGCGAAGAAGCGGCCGCCTACAAGGACCGCGTCGTCAAGGAAGCACAGGGTGAGGCGCAGCGCTTCGTCTCCGTCTATGACGCCTATTCGAAAGCGCCGGACGTGACCCGCAAGCGGCTTTATCTCGAAACCATGCAGGGCGTTCTGGGCAAGTCCAAGAAGGTCATTCTCGACGACAAGAACGGCCAGGGTGTCATGCCTTATCTGCCGCTCACCGAAATCGGCAAGCCCGTTCAGTCGGGAGGGGCCCAGTAATGACCAATCGTCTTCCCTATATTCTCATCGGCCTGGCATTGGTGCTGATGGCGGTTTATTCCTCCGTGTTCATCGTCAACCAGCGCCAGCAGGCCATCGTCGTGCGCTTCGGTCAGATCAAGGACGTCAAGACCGAGCCCGGCTTGTACTTCAAGCTGCCGTTCGCCTTCATGGACGCCGACCGCGTTCAGTATGTCGAAAAGCAGGCTCTGCGCTTCGACCTCGACAATATCCGTGTTCAGGTTTCCGGCGGCAAGTTCTATGAAGTCGATGCCTTCGTGATCTACAAGATCGCCGATGCCCGCCGCTTCCGCGAAACGGTTTCGGGCGATCGCGCCTCGGCCGAATCGCGCCTTCGCACCCGTCTCGACGCCTCGCTGCGCCGGGTCTACGGTCTGCGCGGCTTTGAATCGGCCCTGTCGGAAGAGCGTGCATCGATGATGCGCGAAGTCCGCGCCGATCTGAAGACCGACGCCGAATCGCTCGGCCTCAACATCGAGGACGTCCGCATTCAGCGCACGGACCTGACGCAGGAAGTCTCGCAGCAGACTTACGAGCGGATGAAGGCAGAACGTCTGGCGGAAGCCGAACTGATCCGCGCCCGTGGTAACGAAAAGGGCCAGACCCGCCGCGCCGTGGCCGACCGTCAGGTTGTCGAGTTCGTTGCCGAAGCGCAGCGTGATTCGGAAATCCTGCGCGGTGAGGGCGAAGCCGAACGGACCGCCGTGTTTGCCGATGCGTTTTCGCGTGATCCGCAGTTCTTCGAGTTCTACCGCTCGATGACCGCCTATGATCA
The DNA here is from genome assembly GCF_029277445.1 of Pararhizobium qamdonense. NCBI lineage: Bacteria > Pseudomonadati > Pseudomonadota > Alphaproteobacteria > Hyphomicrobiales > Rhizobiaceae > Pararhizobium > Pararhizobium qamdonense. The sequence continues at coordinate 2,171,140 of NZ_CP119566.1, forward strand.
GGCGATCGGCAGCCCGGACACGACGCTTGTCCTGTCGCCGGACTCGGAATTCTTCCGTTATTTCAACAACTCCAGCGGTGTGCCCACACCGTCGGCCGCTCAGCCTGCTGCAGGAAACTGATCAGTGAAATGAGTGACTTTCTAACAGGAATTGCTTTTTTCCTGATTGTTGAGGGGCTAGAGTGCTTCATCTTTAAACGGAAGCATTCTGCCGGAAGGAATTTCGGCCAGGACCAAGGCGGTTGGCGAAGAGCGCAGCAGAAGCTGCGGTCGAGACGGCCGCCGCCGGTGATGGCCGAAATTCATCCGGCCCTCCGGGTTGGCTGAAAACGGCCGTCCACTGTGTCGGATGGCTGGCCCGATGGATCGGCATCGCTCTGCGCCATCCTTCGTGTGGAACGGCCGTTTTGAGCCAACAGAATTGCTTCCGTTTAAAGATGAAGCACTCTAGTGTACGCACTGGCCCCTTTGGTTTTGGTGGAAATGGCGAAGCGTTTGCCCCATATACCAGAGCAACAGTTACGGCTGTTCGGGCTCGTTTCCGTCGGTATCGGCGTCGCACTTGTCTGGATGGTGCGAGGATAAGACATGACACAAAAGCTGCTCATTCGACTGGTGGACGCGGAATATGCGATCACAAGGCTCAATATCGGAACGCCGCTGCCGGACTGGCTGCCGGGCGCCGGCTTCTGGGCCGTCTCCAGTTCGCGCGAGGAGATGACGCTGGTCTGCCGTGCAGCCCGCATTCCCTCCAGCGTCCAGTCCTCTGGCGGCTGGCGCTGTTTCCGCATCGAGCAGCATTTTACCTTCGATGTTCCCGGCATTCTGGCCTCGGTGCTCAATCCTCTTTCCGAGGCCGGTGTCGGCATCTTTGCCAACTCCACTTTCAGCACCGATTATATCTTCATTATCGGTTCCGACCTCGACAAGGCCGTTGCGGCATTGGAAGCCTATGGTCACGAATTGATGAATTGACGGCCGTGTGACGCAAGCCTGATGGCGCTAACGAAAAGATGACTGGACGCGTCCCAAATCCGCCTTATCTTCGCACAGATTATACGCCACCTATGAACGGCATCGAGAGGGTTTAAAGACAACCTGAAGGTGTGATCGTTTCTAGGGAGACTTTTTGCCTGCCTTCCCAAATCGAGAGGACCCCATGGGCTTGTCCATCCGCGCTTCCTTCTTCCGGTCCGTCACGCTCGCCGCCAGTGCTGCCCTGCTGATGAATTCCGTGCCCGTCCTGTCCGTGGCGCATGCGCAGACCAAGGCGCCGGTACCGACAGCGCAGGGGCCAGAATCGGTCGCCGATCTCGCTGCCGGCCTGCTCGATGCGGTCGTCAATATCTCCACCTCGCAGAAGGTGAAGAATGACGACCAGGCGCCGATGCCGCAGGTTCCCGAGGGATCGCCGTTCCAGGATTTCTTCGATGAGTTCTTCAAGGGCCAGGGCGGCGAGGGCGGTGGCCGGCAGCGCACCGTCGATTCGCTCGGCTCCGGCTTCGTCATCGATCCCTCCGGCATCATCGTCACCAACAATCACGTGATCGAGGGCGCCGACGATATCGAGGTCAATTTCGCCAATGGCTCCAAGCTCAAGGCCAAGCTGATCGGCACCGACACCAAGACCGACCTTGCCGTCTTGAAGGTTGAGCCCGTGAGGCCTTTGACGGCGGTTCCGATCGGGGATTCCAAGCAGATGCGGATCGGCGACTGGGTGATGGCGATCGGCAATCCGTTTGGGCTGGGCGGCACGGTGACGGTCGGCATCATCTCGGCGCGCGGGCGTAACATCAATGCCGGCCCGTATGACAATTTTATTCAGACCGATGCGGCGATCAACAAGGGCAATTCCGGCGGTCCGCTCTTCAATATGAAGGGTGAGGTCATCGGCATCAACACGGCGATCATTTCGCCGACCGGCGGCTCGATCGGGATCGGATTTTCGGTTCCGACCGAACTTGCCAGCAATGTCATTTCCCAGTTGCGCGAGTTCGGCGAAACCCATCGCGGCTGGCTTGGCGTCCGCATCCAGCCGGTCACGGCCGATATTGCTGAAAGCCTGAAGATGGAAACGCCAAAGGGCGCGCTTGTGGCCGGGATCATCCAGGGCGGCCCCGTCGCCAATGGCGAGATCAAGTCGGGCGATGTGATCCTGAAATTCGATGGCCGCGATGTCGTCGAGATGCGCGATCTGCCGCGCGCCGTTGCCGAAAGCCCGGTGGGCAAGGCGGTCGATGTGGTGATCGTGCGTGATGGCAAGGAGATGACCGTCAAGGTGACGCTCGGCCGTCTGGAAGATGGCGAGAACCTGGCCGAGGCGGAAACAGCCAAGCCCGCGCAATCCGACGAAGGCACGGACCAGGCCGAACCGCCGGCCGCCGAGCTTCCGGCGTCCGACGTGGTGCTCGGCATGAAGCTTGCTCTGCTCGATGCCGATAGCCGCAAGACCTATGGTATTTCCGAGGATGTCGAGGGTGTCGTCATTGCCGACGTCCAGCCGCAATCGGTCGCCGCCGAACGGCGCATTGCCTCCGGCGACGTGATCGTCGAGATCGGCCAGGAAGCGATGAAGACGCCGGAAGACGTTTCGGCGCGGATCGAGGAGTTGAAGGCGGATGGGCGGCGCAATGCGCTGCTGATGATCGCCAACAAGACCGGCGAATTACGGTTTGTCACCGTACGGATGGAATAGGGTTTACGGAAGACGGCGACGGAATTGAGGGCGGGCCGCAAGGTCCGCCAGGTTGCTGACGACGTCATTTTTTTCGGCTTTTTGCAGGTCATTTTGGACATATGCAGTTCGCAAACTCTCCGTCATTCCTGTGCTTGTCACAGGAATTCAGCCAGCTCAAGTCCTTGAGCTGAAAGAGTCTTTTGACCCGACGGACGTCGGGTCACTGGATCCCCGCCACAAGGGCGAGGATGACGGGAGTGTGGTTACGCGTTCGTCAAACAATCAAATTTCGGGTTTCTCAGCAGTTTGGCGGGCCGAAAGGTCCGCCTTTATCGTGTCAGCCATTCCGCGCGGCTGAGCGCATAGACGACGTGATGCTTGAGATGCGGCGTAGTGTCGGGCACGCGTGGATGCGTGAAATCGCGGGCCGGGTCGTGGCGCAGGCCGATGCGGGTCATCACGGCTGTCGAGCGCGTATTGGTCTTCACCGCGAAGGAGACGATTTCGTCAAGGCCGTGCGTTTCGAAACCATGGCGTAGCATGGCTGTGGCGGCCTCCGTCACAAAACCCTGACGCCAGAAACGGACGGCCAGCCGCCAGCCGATCTCCACCGTGCCATCCTTCAGGAAGGGCTCAAGCCCGGTGCGGGCAAGGCCGAGAAAACCGATGGGTTCATCTGTCTCCTTCAGGGTCAGTGCGAAGAAGCCAAGTCCGGTTGCGTCGATCCGGGTGCGCACCTCATCCATCAGCGAATCGGATTCATCGCGCGGTCGGCGGCGCGGGAAGAACTCCATGACTTTGGGATCGGCATTGATCTCGGCAAACAAAGGCCGGTCGCTCTCCACCCAGTTGCGGACGCGCAGCCGCTCGGTTTCCAGAATGATCACCGGACGAAATCCGTCTTGCGGTAGCCCTGGATGTAGAGGAGCGCCGTAAGGTCGGCGTGGTCGATCCGGATCTTCACCTGCGCGGAGACGACCGGCTTGGCATGCAGCGCAACACCGGCGCCGGCCAGATGCAGCATGCCGAGATCGTTGGCGCCGTCGCCGACGGCAAGGGCGTCGGCGGTCGAGATGCCGAGTTTGGTGGCGATATCGACGAGCGCATCGACCTTGGCCTGCTTGCCGAGGATCGGCTCTGCCACCGCGCCGGTGAGATGGCCGTCCTTTTCGATGAGGATGTTGGCGCGGTTTTCATGGAAGCCGAGCGTGGCTGCGATTGGCCCGGTAAAGACGGTGAAGCCGCCGGACACCAGCGCCGTGTAATAGCCCTTGGCCTTCATGGTCGCGATCAGTTCGAGACCGCCGGGGGTCAGGGTGATGCGCTTTTCGATGACGTCGCCGACGACGCTGAGCGGCAGGCCCTTGAGCAGTAAAACGCGCTCGATCAGCGCCGGTTCGAACGCGATCTCGCCGTTCATGGCGCGCGCAGTGATCGCCGCGACCTTGTCCTTCAGGCCCGCTTCCGCTGCGAGTTCGTCGATGCATTCCTGGCCGATCATGGTGGAATCCATATCGGCGATCAAAAGTTTCTTGCGGCGCGTCTCGGCGTTCTGGACGACGACATCGATCGGGGCGTCGCCGATGACGCCGCGCAGCAGCGCTTCCTGCCAGTCCGGATTGGCGCCGTCCTTCAGGGCGATATCGCAGGCGACGCCGTCGGCCAGCCAGTAGAGGCCGGATGCATCGACGGCGGCTGCGGCCTCTTCGGCAAGCGCTGGGGTGAGGACGGGATTTGACGGATTGGCAACAAGCGTGGCAACGAAGGCCATGATGAAAAACCTTGAGATTGGACAGGATGCCATCCTGATAACCGGGCCGACTGCCAGCGGCAAGTCCGCTCTCGCCGTCGCCCTGGCGAAACAGCATAATGGCGTTGTCGTCAATGCCGACAGCATGCAGGTCTTTGACACCTTGCATGTGCTGACCGCGCGCCCGTTCGAGGCGGATATGCAGGGCGTTGCGCATCATCTCTATGGGCATGTGCCGGCATCGCAGCATTATTCGACGGGGGAATGGTTTCGCGCCGCCGCCACCGTGCTCGAGGGGATACGCAGCGAGGGCAAGGTTCCTATTGTCGTTGGCGGTACCGGGCTTTATTTCAAGGCGCTGACCGGCGGCCTGTCGGATATGCCGGCGGTACCCTCAGCCATACGCGAGGATGTGCGCAGCCGCCTTCTGGCGCACGGTGCCGAGGCGCTGCATGCGGTCCTCGTGCAGAAAGACCCGGAAACCGCCGCGATCCTGCGGCCAGGCGACGGCCAGCGCATAGCGCGTGCCCTGGAGATATATGAGGCGACCGGGCAGTCCATCCGCGTGTTTCAAGAACGCCAGGGGCCTGTCGCCATCGATCCCGGCCGCGCCATGAAGATCGTCGTGCTGCCGGAGCGGGCGCTCTTGCGCCAGCGGATCGACCGGCGTTTTGCCGGAATGCTGGAGAGCGGCGCGGTGGAGGAGGTGGAGGCGCTGATGGCGTTGGACCTGAAGCCGGAAATGCCCGCGATGAAAGCCATCGGCGTGCCGCAGATTGCCGCGATGTTATCTGGTGGGATGAGCAAGGCCGAGGTGATCGAAACGTCTTCGGCGGCGACCCGGCAATATGCCAAGCGGCAGATGACCTGGTTTCGCAATCAGCTGGACGACAGCTGGTTGCGCTTCGACCCTGCTGAAGCCTGAGACCGGCGGTCTGCCGCGTTACTTGCGGATGATGCTGCTCAGCGGCTTTTTCAACAGGCTCTCACGAAGCGAAGGCCGGGGCTGGTCCGCATTGGGCTGGGCAAAGCTCGGCGCGGTGCGCGGCGGCGTCCGGTATGGATCGGGCCGGGGTCCGGCCACAGGTTCATCGGACAGAAGCTGGCTGCGGATTTGATTGAACCGTTCAAGCTGTGGATTGGCCGGCTCCATGCGCGGCAGCATGGTGGGGTTGTAGGGCTCGACGACAGGCTCTGGGATTTCGCCGGCAGGCTCAAAACCCGTCCGGCCAAATGTGCTTGCGTCGTTGAAATCATCTGCCGTCGGCGCGTTGCCGGGCACCTCGATACTGGCCGTGTAGGCGTTCTGGAAGCTTGAAATATCCGGCCCGTTCATGGCCCGCATGCGCGAGACGACATTGCGCAGATCGACGGTATCAGGCGTTTCGTCGGTGACCTTCACGCCGACGCCATTGGCTTTGGGCAGGCTCTTTTCCTCGACGCGGGTAAAGCGCATGCGCATCGGCACCGCCACGGCTTCACCAAAGGCGATCGCTTCGCCATTGCCGATCGAGGAGATGAAGCTTGTGGTCGAAATCGACGAATTGGGGATGGCGGAACGGATGATTTCCTGGTCGCGGTCGTTGGAAAGCCGCATGGCAAAGACCGTGGAACATTGCGACAGGATGGTCGGATCGAGCTCGCCGGGGCGCTGGGTGATGATCCCCAGCGAAACGCCGTATTTCCGGCCTTCCTTGGCGATGCGGGCGATGGCCTGGCGGGTCGGCACGAAGCCGAGACTGACATCGGCCGGAACATAGCGGTGCGCTTCCTCGCAGACGACCAGCATGTGAACGCCGCCATTGCTCCACAGCGCGATCTCGAACGCCATGCGGCAGAGCACGGACGCGACGGAATTAACGACCTCGGAGGGAATGCCGGCGAGCTGGAACGTCGTGATCGGCCTGCCATCTCCGGGGATGCGGAAAATCTTTGCGATCGTTTCCAGGATGGTATCGGTGATCGTGTTCGATGAGAACATGAAATTGTAGCGCGGATCGTTGATCGCGCCGATCACCTTGACCTTCAGCGAGCGCAGATGCGGCTTGTCGTTACGGCCTTCCAGGCGACCGATGCGCTCGTCGATCATCGCCAGGAGATCGGCCATGCGGTAGGGCACCGGCGTGTCGGCGGTGATCGAGCTTTTTTCACTGGTGCGGCGCGCAAGCCCAGAATCCGCCGAGCCCTTGAAGGCGCGCTTAGCCTCGGGAACCACGTCGCGCAGGATATCGAGTTCTTCCGGAACCGGCGGCCGGCCGCGAAAAATCACCTCGGCGAATTCCTCGAGCTTCATCAGCCAGAAGGGAAGGTCGAGATTGTCGGTGTCGATGACAACAGCGATGTCCGGAAAGGCGGCGGCGAATTCGTTATGCGGATCGAGGATCAGCACGCGCAGCTTGGGATCGGACGCAATCGCCTTGTGCAGAAGCAGGCTGACGGCGGTCGATTTGCCGACGCCGGTGGTGCCGACGATGGCGAAGTGCTTTGACAGCATCGAGGGCACATGGATGGCAGCGTCGAGGCTTTCGTCCTGGGTCAGCTTGCCGATGACGCAGGTATCATCCTTGCCGGTATCGTAAATGCGGGCGAGGTCGGCGGAGCGGATGCGGTGGGCGATGGCGCCGAGATAGGGATATTGGGTGATGCCGGCGGAAAATTCCTCTCGGCCGTTCGGGCTCATGTGAACCTCGCCCATCAGTTCCACTTCGATACGGAAGATGTTGTCGAGTTCCTCGCCCCAGTCGCTGGTGGCTGTCTGCATGGAATAGACCAGCGCCACGACGCGGTTTTCGCCGACGGTGATGGAGATCAGCCGGCCGACGGACCATAATTCGGTGAGCGAGGTTTCGCCGTTTTCGGCAATCGCTGCAATCGTTGCCCGCGAGCCGCTGCACGCAACGACACGCCCAAGGAAACGGTTGCCCCGTTTCAGGGTGTCGCGTCGCTCCTGCTCTCCGGCGCTGATCGAAGAATGCAGCTCATTGTTCAGCAATAGGATACCCCTGCTCACGAATACGCCACATTACCAGAGGGGATTTAATAAGTAGTTTCACGTACTTGAGCGTGTTTTTGTAGATTTTGGCGCGCTATGGTTGTCCTTGGGAAAGACGTTGACGGAAGGCACATTTCTGTTTATCAATCCCGCCCATGATCAAGATCGCAAACATTCTTGTGGTGGGACGGCGCATGGGCAGGATGGTGTAACCATCCGGCGATAGCCACCCATGCGCAAAACACGAGGCCCTTCAAGGGGCCTTTTTTTATGCCTTCAAACACGATACTCACAGCCAAAACGCGAACATGGACGGAAACAGGCCAATGAGCGGTACAGACAACCAGACGGATGCAAACCAGATGACAGGGGCGGAAATTGTTCTTCAGGCATTGAGGGACAATGGTGTGGAGCATATTTTCGGTTATCCGGGCGGTGCCGTCCTGCCGATCTATGATGAAATCTTCCAGCAGGACGATATCCAGCACATTCTCGTCCGCCACGAGCAGGGTGCCGGCCACATGGCCGAAGGGTATGCCCGCTCGACCGGCAAGGTCGGCGTCATGCTGGTGACGTCCGGTCCGGGTGCGACCAATGCGGTCACGCCGCTGCAGGATGCGCTGATGGACTCAATTCCGCTGGTTTGCCTGACCGGCCAGGTTCCGACATCGCTGATCGGCTCGGATGCTTTCCAGGAATGCGACACTGTCGGCATCACGCGGCCCTGCACCAAGCACAATTGGCTGGTCAAGGACGTCAACGAGCTGGCCAGCATCATCCACGAGGCCTTCCGTATCGCCCAGTCCGGCCGTCCGGGTCCGGTCGTCGTCGATATTCCGAAGGATGTTCAGTTCGCCACCGGCACCTATACGCCGCCATCGGCTGCGAAGGTCCAGAAGAGCTACCAGCCGAAGCTGCAGGGCGACATGCGCCAGATCGAGCAGGCGGTCGAGATGATGAAGGGCGCGCGCCGTCCAGTCATCTATTCCGGCGGCGGTGTTATCAATTCCGGCCCGGAAGCCTCCAAGCTGTTGCGCGAACTGGTCGAACTGACCAATTTCCCGATCACGTCGACGCTGATGGGCCTGGGCGCCTATCCGGCATCGGGCGAGAACTGGCTGGGCATGCTGGGCATGCACGGCACGTTCGAGGCCAATATGGCGATGCACGACTGCGACGTCATGGTCTGTATCGGTGCCCGCTTCGACGACCGCATCACCGGCCGCCTCAATGCGTTTTCGCCGAATTCCAAGAAGATCCATATCGATATCGACCCGTCCTCGATCAACAAGACGGTTCGCGTCGATGTTCCGATCATCGGCGATATCGGCAATGTTCTGGACGACATGGTGCGCGTCTGGCGCGCCTCGGCCAAGGATGCCGACAAGACGCGTCTGAAAGAATGGTGGGACGGCATCGCCCGCTGGCGCGGCCGCAATTCGCTCGCCTACAAGATGAACGATGATGTCATCATGCCGCAATATGCCATTCAGCGCCTGTATGAGCTGACCAAGCATCGCGACACCTACATCACCACCGAGGTTGGCCAGCACCAGATGTGGGCGGCCCAGTTTTTCGGCTTCGAGGAGCCCAACCGCTGGATGACCTCGGGCGGCCTCGGCACGATGGGCTACGGCTTCCCGGCGGCGATCGGCGTTCAGGTTGCGCATCCCGATGCGCTCGTCATCGATATTGCGGGCGACGCCTCGATCCAGATGTGCATCCAGGAAATGTCCTGCGCCGTGCAGCATAATCTGCCGGTCAAGATCTTCGTCCTGAATAACCAGTATATGGGCATGGTGCGCCAGTGGCAGCAGTTGCTGCATGGCAACCGCCTGTCCAATTCCTACACCGAAGCCATGCCCGACTTCGTCAAGCTGGCCGAGGCCTATGGCGGCGTCGGCATCCGCTGCGACAAGCCGGCCGATCTCGATGCTGCCATAAAGCAGATGATCGACAGCCCGGCGCCGGTGATCTTCGATTGCCGCGTCGCCAATCTCGCCAACTGCTTCCCGATGATCCCGTCGGGCAAGGCGCATAACGAGATGTTGCTGCCGGACGAAGCCACGGACGAAGCGGTCGCAAATGCGATCGACGCCAAGGGCCGCGCACTGGTTTGATGGAATAGGAAAAGGACACGATCATGAACGCACATCTTCAGCCGACCGGCTCCGCCTATTTCATCGCCAAGGAAACCGAAAAGGCGGAAAACCACACGCTATCGGTTCTCGTCGACAATGAACCGGGCGTCCTTGCCCGCGTCATCGGCCTGTTTTCCGGCCGTGGCTACAATATCGAAAGCCTGACGGTGTCGGAGACCGAGCACCAGTCGCATCTGTCGCGCATCACCATCGTTACGCGCGGCACGCCGCATGTGCTGGAACAGATCAAGGCACAGCTGGAACGCATCGTTCCGGTCCACCGCGTCGTCGATTTGACCGTGCGCGCTGCCGAACTTGGCCACGACCGGCCGATCGAGCGTGAAGTGGCGCTGGTCAAGGTCAGCGGCCAGGGCGAAAGCCGTGCCGAAACCCTGCGTCTGGCCGATGCCTTCCATGCCAAGGTGATCGATGCGACGCTGGAGCATTTCATCCTCGAAATCACCGGCAAGTCCTCCAAGATCGACCAGTTCGTGGCGATCATGAAGCCGCTCGGCGTGCTTGAAGTCTGCCGCACCGGGATCGCGGCGATGAACCGTGGCCCGCAGGGGATGTGAGTTGCAAGCTGCAGATCGAATGATGAAAGGGCGCCGCGAGCGCCCTTTTTCATGGCCTGAAATAAGAGGCTCAGATCATCTCCAGCGGCATCTTTCTGCCGGGGGGCGGGAAGGCTTTGTCGAGGGTGGCCAGGTCCTCGGCCGTCAGCTGGACCTCAACGGCTGCCCGGTTTTCGCGCACACGTTCCGGCATGGCGGTCTTCGGGATCACGATGACGCCGGGATTGCGGATCAGGAAGGCAAGCGCGACCTGCGCCACCGTTGCCTGATGGGCCTTGGCGATATGAATGAGATCGGGATGGCGCAACAGCCGACCCTCGTCGAGCGGTGAATAGGCCATCACCGGAATTCCACGAGCCCTACTGTCCTTCAACAGATCATATTCGATGCCACGGCGGGCGAGATTATAGAGCACCTGGTTGGCTGCGGCATTGCCGCCCTCGGGGACGGCGAGCAATTCGTCCATATCATCGGCATCGAAATTGGAAACACCCCAGGCGCCGATCTTGCCGGACTGGCGCAGGGTCTCGAAGGCTTCGACGGTTTCTGCGAGCCTGTAGCGGCCGCGCCAATGCAGAAGGTAGAGATCGATATGATCGGTGCCGAGCCTCTTCAGGCTAGCTTCGCAGGCCTTGATCGTGCCGTTCAGGCTGGCATTGGTGGGCAGGACCTTGCTGACGAGGAAGGCATCGTTTCTGCGGCCCTTGATGGCTTCACCAACAATCCGTTCGGCGCCACCATCGGCATACATCTCGGCAGTGTCGATCAGCGTCATGCCGAGATCAAGGCCATGGCGCAGGCACTTGGCTTCGTCAGCGGCGCTCGCCTTGCGTTCGCCCATATGCCAGGTCCCCTGGCCGATGACGGGGACGGCCTTGCCTGAGGGAAGGGATGTGGTGGGAACGGGGCGTTGCATGCAAGACCTCTTACAGAGCGATGATCATCATATTGTTCGCATGTCTGCGTCGTGATATACACAGTATATCATTGAGGCGCGGGCATGACCAAGATTACAATCTCTAAATGGGGAAACAGTTCCGCCATCAGGCTGCCGAAGGCGGCCATGGACGAACTCGGCCTCGTGGATGGCGACACGATAGATCTGACGGTACGCAACGGTCAGGCTATTCTTGAAAAGAAACGGCTGCAACTCGCTCCACCCTTGACGGAAATGATCGCTGAAATGGATCGCCTCGGTTGGGAGAATGAGCCCAGCACCGTCGATTGGGGTCCTGATGTAGGGTCTGAGCGCATTTCAGACCATGACTGACAGAATCCCGGCCGCAGGCGATATTTACCTTGCTAATCTCGACCCGACAAAAGGAAGCGAGCAATCCGGCATTCGGCCCGTCCTGATCATTTCGTCCAGCCTTATGCATCAACGATCGCAGCGAGTGATCGTTTGCCCGATCACGAGCAATATGCAGGTGTGGACGACGAAGGTGGCGTTGCCGGCCGGCTTGAAAACCTCCGGCATGGTTCTGACCGACCAAATCCGTACCGTGGACAAAACCGAAAGGCTGCTGCGGTACATTGAAACCGCTCCAGCCGATTTCGTCACGATCGTTCGCAGCTATGTCGGCCGATTGCTCGAACTCGACGTCCCACCACATGCGCAATGAGCGCTTCTTGTCACCCTGACAAGTTTCGGGTGGTCTGTCCAAATGGGTCAATTAACCTGACCTAAATATCGGGAGGACTTCATGCAGGCCGAGACGCTTCTGGCGTTGTTTCTTTTTGCGTTCACCACATCGATCACGCCGGGTCCGAACAACATGATGCTGTTCGCCTCCGGCGTCAATTTCGGCTTTGCGCGCACCATTCCGCACATGTTCGGCATCGGCGCCGGGTTTTTGACTTTGCTGATTGCCGTCGGCCTTGGGCTGGGTGCGCTGCTGCATTCCGTGCCGATGCTCTATACGGGACTGAAATTTGCAGGCGGTGCCTATCTCGTGTGGATCGCCTGGAAGATCGGGACGTCGCGGACGCTGGCGGACGGCAAGGCAGGAGCGGTGCCGATGACCTTCCTGCAGGCGGCGGCGTTCCAGTGGATCAATCCCAAGGCCTGGGTCATGGCAGTGACGGCGATGGCGACCTATACGAGCGAGCAGAGCTACATAACGAGCGTGTTCATCGTCGGTGCCATCTTTGCGATCGTCAATGTGCCCAGCGTTTCGACCTGGGCCGGATTTGGTTCCGCTTTGCGGCAATGGTTGTCAAAGCCGGTGCGGCTGAAATGGTTCAACATCACCATGGCGGTCTTGCTCGTTCTCAGTCTTTGGCCGATGCTGCGTTAACGCGGCCGGTTACGGGCGATGGGAGGAGAGCATGCCGGACCTGATTGTCTTGATCCTCGACGGGCTTGCATTCGTCGCCGGCGCTCTAGTGATCGTGTTCGGGTCTTATTTTGCGGCGCGCGCCTGTCTCAATCCCGGATTGGAAAGCGACCGGACCCATGACGCGGCAGCGACCATCGCCGTGCGGATCGCCGCTTTACACGGTTTGATCCTGGCGCTGGTCTATGCGCAGGCACTCGGCGACTACAAGGGCATCCGCAACAATCTGATGGAGGAAGCCGTGGCGATATCGGATGTGTTCAACGATGCCGGACGGTATGGCGGCCCAGTGGTCGCTCCCGTCCAGAAGGGGCTGTCAAGCTATGTTGTCACCGTCGTTGGGGAGGAATGGGACATGCTGGGCCGGCGTCAGGGCCTGTCGCCGAAAGCGTGGGCGCTGTGGAACGACGTGTATGAGCATCTGCTCGACCTGGAGCCGCAAACCGACCGGCAGCGTTATCTCAGCAATCGAATGCGCGACCGGGCAGCGTCGATTGCACGCTTTCGCGAGATCCGTGAGCAAACGGCGGCGGGCGGCTTTGAGGGCATGTTCTGGGCACCGGCGGTGATCGGGCTCTGCCTTTTGTCCATCCCGTTCTATGTCTATCGTCCAAACCGGACGCATCTGTTTCTGCTGTCGATTTTCGGCGCCTATTCCGGCGTCGTACTTTTCTTCATTTTCGCTTTTTCCAACCCGTTCGGGCAACCGGGAGGACTGGACCCCGTCGCCTTCCAAAATCTGTTGCGCGGCGACATGGGCAACGGCCTGCCGCCGGCAGCAACAAACTGAACACCGGATCCGTACACTTCGAGGGCGCCATGCACGATCACGACGATCACGATCACGATCACCACGACAACCATTTCTCCGGCATCCAGGCCCGGGTGAAGGCGCTCGAGACCGTTTTGACGCAGAAAGGGCTGATCGATCCGGCGGCGATCGATGTTATCGTCGAGACCTATGAAACGAAGATCGGCCCGCGCAATGGCGCCCGTGTCGTTGCCAAGGCCTGGAGCGAGCCGGAGTTTGCCGACTGGCTGCGCCGCGATGCGACGGCGGCGATTGCCAGTCTTGGTTATACTGGACGCCAGGGCGAGCATATGCGGGCCGTATTCAATACGGCGGACACGCATAACCTCGTCGTCTGCACTTTGTGTTCCTGCTACCCCTGGTCTGTGCTGGGTCTGCCGCCCGTCTGGTACAAGGCGCCGCCCTACCGCGCGCGCGCGGTGATCGATCCGCGCGGCGTGCTTGAGGAGTTCGGCGTAAGACTTTCCGATGCCAAGAAAATCCGTGTCTGGGATTCGACGGCGGAGCTCCGCTATATCGTCATTCCCGAACGCCCTGCGGGCACCGGAGGTCTCGATCAGGAGGCGCTTGCCGATCTCGTCACGCGCGATTCGATGATCGGCACGGGCCTCGCGATACCGGCGGGAGAGGCACGATGAACGGGGCGCAGGATCTGGGTGGCCAGCATGGCATGGGGCCGGTGGCGCCCGAAAAGGACGAGCCTTATTTCCATGCGGAATGGGAAAAGCGGGCGCTTGGCCTGACGCTCTCCTGCGGGGCGTTTGGCGCCTGGACGATCGATGAGAGCCGCCATGCCCGCGAAAGCCTGGCTCCCGCCACCTATCTTTCGGCCAGCTATTACGAAATCTGGATGCGCGGTCTGGAGACGCTGTTGCAGCGGCACGGGTTCGTCTCACCAGCCGAACTGGCTGCCGGGCAGATGCTGGAAAAGGGCCGCGACCCCAAGCGCATCCTGACAGCGGAAATGGTGCCTGGCGTGCTTGCCAAGGGTGGCCCGTGCGACAGGCCGGCGCCGGATGCGCCGCGCTTTGCCGCCGGCGACCGGGTGCGCACGAAGAACTTCAACCCTGAAACCCATACAAGGCTGCCGCGATATGCCCGTGCCAAGCAGGGTATCGTCGAGGCCGTACAGGGGGCGTTCGTGTTTCCGGACGACAACGCCCATGGCAAGGGCGAAAATCCGCAATGGGTCTATACCGTGGTTTTCGACGGTGGTGAAATATGGGGCGAGGGAGCTGATCCGACGCTCACCGTCTCCATCGATGCCTGGGAGAGTTACCTTGAACGCGTTTGAACCATCGCTGAGCGGATCGCCCGGCCTGCCGAAATCGCAAGAAGGCGATCCGGTCTTTGCCGAGCCCTGGCAGGCGGAGGCCTTTGCCATGACCGTGCGGCTGCATGAAAAAGGGGTGTTTTCCTGGAGCGAATGGGCCGAGGCGCTGTCGCACGAATTGTACAAGCCCGGCCGGCGCGCCGATGCAAGCGACTATTTCGATTGCTGGGTGGCGGCCCTGTCGCGCCTCGTCACCGAACTGTCGATCGTGTCAACGGACCAGCTCGACCATCTCACGCACAGCTGGCAGCGGGCGGCCGAGGCAACGCCGCATGGTGAGCCCATTCTGCTGGAGAACGATCCGCAGCGCTGAGTGTGTCCCGTTTGAGGCTGAGCATCACGTCTCGAATTGCCGGTAACATTCCTCGGCGATTTCCTGCAGCTTGGCGCGGCTGACCTCGCCGGTCACGGCATAGCCGATGGAACCGTCGATCCAGTAGAAGGTTTCGAGCGTTCCTGCGGATTGAAAGCGGAAACTGGTTTCGGCGTTTTCCGGGTTTTTTCCGAGAAGCACAGTCAGGCGCTGACCGGCGGTATCCTGATACATCAGCATCGCGCCAGCCTTGCCGTTGACGGGCAGGAGCCTGCCGCCGACCAGCGAAAACCCGAGCGATGTGAGGTCCGGCGCCACCAGCTTGTAATCCAGGCGCTTGCCGAGCCAGGTGACAAGATGCTCTTGCTGATCGGCACCGACTTCGACGGGATGGCGCTTTTCGCTGGCATAGACAAGAAATGCGGTCTTCGACTGGCCGGGCAGGCTGTCCGCTGTGGTTTGGATGGAGCCGGGCTCATTGATGAACCGCTCGCCATAGATACCGGCCGCAGCACCCGACATGAACAGCAGCAGCGATGCGGCGATGAGTGCGCTCCGGCGCCAGACCGTCGAGGGCGGTGGTGCTGTTCTCACCCTGCTCAACAAGCGGCTGTCGTTGTCGTCCGGCCGCGCATAGCCTGAGAATGCGGCTTGCAAGTTCGCCGCCTGTGCCTGCCACTGGCGCACCTCGGCTGCTTCCTGCGGATGGTCGCTCAGCCAGCGTTCCACCACCTGCCGGCGTTCCGCGTCGAGAAAGCCATCGACATAGGCGTGCAGATCTGCCTCGGTGACCGGTTTTTGATCGTCTGTCATTTCGGTCTCCGCAGGGTAACGATGTTGTTGTCGGCCAGATGCGCCATCATTTGCCGGCGGGCGCGCGAGAGGCGGGACATGACAGTGCCGATCGGGATCGCCAGCATGTCCGCGACATCCTGATAGCCATAGCCTTCGATGACGACCAGCATCAGGACGGAGCGGTGATCTGCGGTCAGCGCGTTCAGCGCATTCTGCAGCCGCGTCTTTTCCAGCGGGTCGCCTGAGACGTCGTCTGCGGTCAGCCCCAGCGTCTCGTTGAACTCGACCGAGGGATGCTGGGCGACGCGGCGGTGCCGGTCGCGGTAAAGATTGGTCATGATGGTAAAGGCCCAGGCGCGCAGGTTGACGCCGCGCCACTGGGAACGGCGCACCAGCACCTTCTCGACGCAATCCTGCAGCAGGTCTTCGCCGTCGCTGTCGGATTTGGCGAGGCTGCGGGAATAGCGCCGGAGCGACGGCACCAGGGACAGGATCTGGTTTTCGAACGTATCGGCGGAAGGGGGACTTGCCCCCTTCGCACCGGCATCTTGATCAGGGGCGTGCGGCATCCCAGACCTTTCCGACACCGTCGCCGGTGGCGTCGCCCGTTTTCGTGTCCTTGACGAAGAAGTAGAGCGGCATACCCTTGAGAGCCCATTGCTTCTTGCCTTCCTTGCGCTCGACCAGCGTATAGTCGCCGTCGGCTGCAGCGGAGCCTTCCGCAAGGTAAGGCGGCCAGTTGGTGGCGCATTTATCATAGCAGTAGGATTCGCCCTTTTCATCCATCTTGTAGGTGTAGAGCGTCATTCCGTTGTCTGCGGCAATGACCTTGCCCTTTCCGGTTTCCACCGTCTGGACGGCAGGGGCGGCGAAGGCGCAGGCGGCGGATATGAGGGAGAATGCTGTGACGAGCGGCAGGAATCGCATGGGATGTGTCCTCTCTGGAGTTTCTCGTTTAAACCGCTTCTTCAGCCGGTTCGAACGTAAGACACATCAGAGAGGCTTGTTATTCCCTCTTCAGCAAAACTTATCGTGGCGGCAGGGCTTTTGCGGCGACGAAGCGGGCAAGCGACGGTCCAATCGCCATGATCATCAGCAAACGGGCCGTCTGCAGCGCCATGACGAAGGGCACATCGACATTGCTGGAGGCCGCGATGATGGCGATCGAATCCATGCCGCCGGGGCTGGTGGCAAGATAGGCCGTCAGCGGATCAATGCCGGCGGCATGGACCAGGATATAGGCGAGCATCCCGGAAAAGCCGATCAGGACGAGAATGGAGATGACGGTCGGAACCAGCGCGCGCCGGGCATGTGCAAGGATCGGCCGGGTAAAGCCCAGCCCGATATTCCAGCCGAGCATGGCGTAGCTCAGCGCCAGCAGCCATTCGGGGATCTCGATGACCAAAAGACCGCTGACACTGAGCGCCGAGCCGAGCAGGAACGGCACCAGAAAGACGCCAGCCGGGATGCGCAGCCATTTGCCGAGACAGCCACCCACAAGCGCAAGCGCCAGGGTTTCAAGGAAGGGTACGAGGTGGATCGGCCCGAACCAGACAATCTCCGGTCCCGGTCCGTCGATCCCCGCCCAGTAGCGCGCAACGAGCGAGGCGGCAGCGGCGACGAAAACGACGCGCAGATATTGCATGAAGGCAACCAGCCGGACATCGGCGCCATAGGCATCGGCCATCACCAGCATCGAGGTGGCGGCCCCGGCAGAGGAACCCCAGATCGCTGTCGTGCCGGGCAGGATGTTGAGCTTGCTGATCACGAAACCGCTGAGCGTGCTCATGGCAATGACAGACAGGACGATGGCGAGGAATAGCGGCCAGTTTGAAAAAAAGGTGGTCAGAATGCCGGGACGGATGGTTTCGGCAATCATCGTGCCGATGAGAGCCTGGGCGCAGAGGAAAGCCGGCCGCGGCAGGCGGATGGTGCCGCCATTCATGCCGACGACGGCCCCCGCCACCATCGGCCCCATCAAAAGGGCAGCCGGAATGCCGGTCAGTTCCAGCGCGCCGGCAAGAACTGCGGAGATGAGGAGCAGAAACCCCCATTGCATGGGAACGGACCAGCGGCCGATGCCCGATGCCACGGGAGCGGACGGGTCTTCGGAAGGTTCAGGCGTCACGTGGGGCACTTTCAAATCGTCGAGGGGCGGCGCTTGGGAGGCGGGCTTGGGACCAGTCTTACCATGCGGTGTGGCATTGGGATATGCGCGCGGTGTGGCGCTTTCTTGCGGTATCTTGCACTCTTGAGCGAAAATGTGATGCGGACGGTGCGGCCGCGCGCCGCCGATCGATGCTGCAGACGCGACAGGCAGCCCCGAATCGGGCAATAGAACAAACATGGAATTCGCACCGCAACAGGATGAGGCCCTCAAGGCCGTTTCGCGCTGGTTGAAGGAAGGGCGTTCGCCGCTGTTCCGGCTGTTTGGCTATGCCGGTACCGGAAAAACGACGCTTGCCCGGCATTTTGCCGAGCATGTCGAGGGCGACGTGCTGTTTGCCGCCTTCACCGGCAAGGCTGCGCAGGTCCTGCGCTCCAAGGGCGCCAAGAACGCCCGCACCATCCATTCGCTGATCTACCGGCCGCGTGGCGAGGAGGAGGTTTCCGACGAGGAGACCGGCAAGACGTCGATCTCGCCGATGTTCTCGATCAACCGGCAGTCGCCCGTCGCCAAGGCAGCGCTGATCATCATCGACGAGTGCTCGATGGTCGATGAGGCGCTCGGCCGCGACCTGATGAGTTTCGGCACGCCGATCCTGGTGCTGGGTGATCCCGGCCAGCTGCCGCCGGTCTCGGGCGGGGGATACTTCACCAATGAGGAACCGGACTACCTGCTGACCGACATTCACCGGCAGGCGCGCGACAATCCGATTATCCAGCTGGCCATGCATGTGCGCGAGGGCAAGGAGATCATGCACGGCGACTATGGTTCGACCGCCCGGGTGATTTCCAAGAACGAGGTGACGCAGAGCCTGGTCCTGGATGCCGACCAGGTGCTGGTCGGCACCAACAAGACGCGCCGCCGCTACAATACGCGCCTGCGCGAACTGAAGGGCTTTACCACCGAATATCCGCAGTCGGGCGACAAGCTGGTTTGCCTGCGCAACGATCCGGCCAAGGGCCTGCTCAACGGCTCGCTCTGGCAGGTGATGACCTCGTCCAAGGAAACGGTCAAACCCGGCATCAATCTGATGATCCGTCCGGAAGACGACGACATGGACCGGGGTGCCGCCAAGATCAAGCTTCTGAAAACCGCTTTTGAAGATGTCGAGGGCGAAATTCCCTGGTCGACGCGCAAACGCTATGACGAGTTCGACTATGGCTATGCACTGACGGTGCACAAAGCCCAGGGCTCGCAGTGGAACGACGTCGTTCTGTTCGATGAGAGCTGGGCATTCCGCGATACCCGCGAGCGCTGGCTTTACACCGCGATCACCCGTGCAGCCGAAACGCTGACGATCGTACGCTAGAGCCTCGGACGGGGTTTTAGTCGGCGGACACAAATCCCATCAGTACGGCCTTGGCCACGGCCTGGAAGCGGTTATGGCCGTTGAACTTGCGGATGATGCCGGATTCCAGCGTCAGCACAGCGGTCATGTCCATATCCATCATCACGGCGATCCGGTTTGCCGGGTAGCCCTCGGCCATGAAGGCGAGGCACTTGGTCTCGATCGGTGAAAGATGGATGGGCGGGACGGCAACGCGCTCCGGATTGTCGCCGTCGCCAGCCGATTCCAAGAGTTCGCTGATCCGCTGCATCTGACGCCGCAGGATGGATTGCTGGGCTGCAAGTTCGCGCTTTCGCCCATTCAGGGCATGGTCGAATATCTCTGCCGCATGCGTTTGGCTGGATGCGGCGTCCAGGTCTGCCATCAGTTCCTGAATGGCTGAAATCGGCATATCGATCTCGCGGCAGGCATTGATGACGGCCATGCGGCGGATATCGTCCAGCCCGTAGACGCGCATCGGCCCCATTCGATCGGCTGAGAGCAGGCCTTTTTCCTCGTAGAAATGCAGGGTGCGGTGGGTGACGCCGAAGGCATCCGCCATATCGGCTATGCCGACATGATTGTCCGCGATCGTTCCCGGCAACGGGAGATGCGGAAGAAAACTGGACGGTTGACGGCTGCCTGCGTGGGAAGGATGGGTCTTTCCGTGTTCTGGCATGCTCTGATCGAACCCCGCTGGTTGACCTGCGGGAAAATTACCCTGGAGACAGCAGTCCAACTGTCGTCCTTGAGTTGCTCCCTGATGCCATGCACGCCATCCCGACGGGAAGGAAACTCGCAACCATCGTGCCTGCTTGATGAGCGACCCGGCTTTCTCCCACTTGCACAGACAGAATACACGTCACGCGCGTCTATGAATACCTAGTAACTTTAGGGATGAAATCTGAGGTTTTTCAGTGGTTTCCGTGGTCTCCTCCTGAAAAATACTATTTCTCAGCAGGATTTTTCACAGTTTTGCGCATCCGGCAGGAAACAGCTGCGCAGATCAGCGGATCAATGTCAAAGGCAGGGCGCCGGCATGGATCACGAATTTCAGCTTGCGCTGATGGTTGACCGACAGCTTTTCCTGGCAGGACTTGGCTTCCTGGAAGGCCTCGCGGGTCTGCTGATGGCGATAGACGTCGGTCAGCGCCATGCATTCCATCAACGGGCTGCCGGTCTGCTTTTCACGCGCATAGAGGAAGATATTGCCGTCCGAAGCCAGCACCTTGGCGGCCAGTGCCAGGCTCTCGTAGAGAATATCGGCTTCGCTGGACAGATGCGCGGCATCGATGAACTGGTCGTAGACGATATCGGACGAGACATCGTTCTTGATCAGAACGCGAAGTCCGGCCGGCGCGCTTTCCGGCAGCACGGAAACGGTGAAGGCCAGCGGATCGGACACTTCGCGTTCCGGCCGCTGCCACAAGACGGCGCCGGGAACTGCGGCGATGGTGCGGTAATGGGAGGCGGCTGTGCGGAACGCATCGGCGAAACGACCGGCCGCGCCGCTGCGCGGCCATTGCGAACGCACCGTTATCTTCGGCAGATCATCGCCGAATTTGCGTTCCAGCACAGCGCCGTGCAGGCTCGATTGCGCCGCTATGTTGACGCTCAGGGCCGGTGACGACAAGGGCACGAAAATCAGTAGCGGCAGCACCGACAGCACCGCGATAGGGGACGACAGCGGAGCAGGCAGCCATGAAAAACGTCTGTTTGCGGCCCGGCGCGGCGGCGTTGCCGTGCGGCCCGCCTCGGGGGCTGCAACCGGCAAAGCCCGCTGGCGCCGGTACTCGGGCACATAGGTGCCCTTCGGGATATCGATGCGCCAGAGATCGCCGGCGCCTTCGCCGGCATAATAGGCGGCCAGCAGCTTTCGCAGCTTGCCGGCATGGACGCGCACGAGGGGATCGCTGTCGGCATTGAAAGCCTGCGGCCGGTCGAACACGTCGATGCCGATCGTATAGCCCTTCAGCTGGTGGCCTGTGCCTTCCATCTCCTTGTCGACGACATAATTCAAAAAGGCGCGCAGCCGCTCGGAGCGGGAAAAAAGAGCGCTCGACAGCACGCCGTCAAGCGATTGACGGATGGCCTGGTCGTCGGGTCTCTCATGCTGCGCCATTATCGTGCTCTCCCCGAATAAACCATCGAGATCAGCGCTTCCCTCATGGAAGCTGGTGGCGATGGGATGGCGTCTGGGCAAAAACGAGGGCTCATCGGTTCCGGCTTGGATGATTCTGTGGATTTGAAGTACCGCCGCTCACCGTTCGGGAGTGTATGGCCTGTACTTGTGAGTCTCTATTAAATCGAAGTTTTGTCAGTTTGTCAGGTACCGCATTCATTTAACGTGAGTTTTGTCTGAAATAAAGGCGTCGGGCGGGATGCAGACGAATATTGTCACGGAGACGCTTTCTCAGGTGCGCCCGTGTTGCGGGCGATATCGCGAACCGCTAGAAGGGGCGCTACGACGGCGGTATCCCTGGAAGGTGCTGAAATGGCTGCGAAACTCTCGGTAAACCTGAATGCGATCGCGATGCTGCGCAACCGGCGCGATCTTCCCTGGCCGTCCATTACCGCGCTTGGGCAGATTGCGCTTGCGGCCGGTGCAAGCGGGCTCACCGTGCATCCACGCCCCGATCAGCGGCATGTCCGCTTTTCCGATCTGGCACCGATCCGCGCGCTGATCGACGATCTGTATCCTGAGACCGAGTTCAACATGGAGGGATTCCCGAACGAGGAATTCCTGCTTCTGGTCGAACGCCACCAGCCAGAACAGGTCACGCTGGTGCCTGACGATCCCGCCCAGGCGACCTCGGATCACGGCTGGGATTTCCGCAAGAACCATAATCTGCTGGGGAATGTCGTCGGCCGGTTGAAGAAGGGCGGTTTTCGCGTATCGCTGTTTGCCGATGGCGATCCGGACCTTGAGGCATTGACGATCGCCAGGGAAACCGGCGCCGACCGGATCGAGCTCTATACCGGCCCCTATGGCGGCTGTTTCGACGATCCCGAGCGCGGCGCGGTGCTGCTTGACGAACTGGGCAAGACCGCCGATCTCGCCGCGACCCTGGGGTTGGGGGTCAATGCCGGCCACGACCTGACGGTTGCCAACCTGCCGGCACTGGCGGCGCGGCTCTCCAATCTCGCCGAAGTTTCGATCGGCCACGGGCTGACTGCCGACGCGTTGGAATATGGCATGGCGGAGACGGTGCGCCGCTTCTGCCGGGCCTGCGGACAGGATGTTGCTTGATTACAAGGTAGAAGGGCTCCGCATAAACGGAGCCCTTTGTCATTTAGCCGAGCAGCACCGCTTTGCTGGCAGCCAGAAAATCTTCCAGCGTGGTCAGTGGTGCGCCCGAGAGCTTGCCGGCATCAGGGGTGACGAGGTCGATATGGCCTTCGCGCGTGTTGGTATCGAAGGATACGATGACGGGAATGATGAAGTCCGGCATGCCGGCTCCTTTCAGTCCGCCTGCCAGCTGCTCGTCGGTGACATCGATGACGTCGAGCGACTTGCCGGTTACTTTCGACACAAGGGCTGCGACTTCGCCGGTGGTGCGCTTCGTCTCGCCGGTCAGCGTATAGATTGTGCTTTCGGTTGCGCCGGATGCGAGCGCGTTTGCGGTCGCCTTGGCGATGTCGGCGCGGGCGATATGGGCGAGCTTGCCCTGACCGGAGGCGCTATACCATTTTCCCTCTGACAGCGCGTTCGGCAGGGCCATGAACAGGTTTTCCATGTACCAGCCATTGCGCAGGATCGTGTAGGCGATGCCGGTTGCCTTGATCGCATTTTCGGTGCCGAGATGATCCGGCGCGAAGGGAATGACCGAGGTTTCCGGGTTCGGCATCGAGGTATAAAGGATGTGCTTGGCGCCGGCCTTCTTGGCTGCCGCGACCGCTGACAGATGCTGGCGCAGGCGCTTACCGGGTTCGTCCAATGCGTCGGTGGAGATGATCAGGATGCGGTCGGCGCCCTTGAAGGCGGCATCCAGCGACGCGGCATCATCGAAATCGGCGGCGCGGGTCTGGACGCCCTTTGCCGCGTAATCGGCCAGTTTTTCGGTGTCGCGGCTGGTGGCGATGATATCGGCAGGGGCGACCTTGCCTGCGGCCAGAAGTTCATCGAGGACGAGCCGGCCAAGCTTGCCGGTGGCGCCGGTGACGAGGAGAGTTTCGGACATGATGGTTCCTTTGTGTGTCAAGTGACGTCGGCTTGTTGCCGAAGCATCCCGTTTGAGATATGGTTCCGAAATGAGACCTTCTCTTATTTCGTCATCTGCCGGCGGATGTAAAGGAGGCAGTTTTTTCTACGGTGGTTACGTGAAGGATACCGAGCCCCATGAACAAGATGACCGGAAAGACCGAAGGCGAGCGCGTGATCGTCGTCATGGGCATGGCGTTTTCCCGCGAGCAATGCCCGGTCCGTGACGTCATCGACAATATCGGCGGCAAGTGGAATACGCTGATGATCCTGGCTTTGGCTGACGGCCCCATGCGGTTTTCCGCACTGCGCCGTCTCATTCCGGATATTTCCCAGCGCATGCTGACCCAGACGCTGCGCGACCTGCAGCGCGACGGCTATATCGGCCGTCAGGTCTTTCCGACGCAGCCGCCCAGCGTCGAATATAGCCTGACCCCGCTTGGCCAGTCCTTTCTCGTGCTGGTGAAGGGGCTGGTCGATTGGTCGGTGGAGCATCATCAGGCGATCCGTTCGGCCCGCACCGAATATGATGCCGCTGCGTGAAAGCATGTGTCTTTCCCGGCTGGACGGTGCGTTGCGCCGGCTGTTAGAGATGCGGCCGGGGCGCTATCCGGATAGGCATGGATGAAACAGATCGATATTGGCGTGGTGGGGGCGGGGCCTGCGGGACTGGCGGTTGCGCTTTTTCTGTCGCGGGCCGGTCACCGCGTTGAAATCCTCGAACGGTTCGAGACCCCGGCGCCGGTTGGCTCAGGCCTGTTGATGCAGCCGACCGGTCTGACGGTGCTGGCAGCCCTTGGTCTGTTCGACACGATCCACGCGCTCGGCAATCGCATCGACCGGCTGCACGGCGCCGACGCCGTCAGCGGCCGCACGGTTCTCGACGTGCGCTACGACGCGGCACCCGGCGGGCGCTACGGGCTGGCGGTGCAGCGCGCGGCACTGTTCAACGCCCTGCACGATGCCGCGGTTGCGGACGGCATTCCGATCCGTACCGGGCTCAATCTGGCTTCGACTGTGCAGCATGGAGGGCGCGCCGAATTGCGGGATCAGGCGGCACGGGTGGTTGGTGATTATGGTCTGGTCATCGATGCCAGCGGCGCGCGCTCGCTACTGGCGGCGGGATCGGAGCGTGCGCCGCGCATTCGCGACCTGGCCTATGGCGCCTTCTGGGCGACGCTGGACGGTGCGGGTGCGCGCTATGATCCAACCGCGCTGTCGCAGCGCTATGACAAGGCCAAGGTGATGATCGGCCTGTTGCCGGCCGGCCGCGCCAGCCCCGGTGATCGCGATAGGGTGGCGTTTTTCTGGAGCCTGAAGATTGCCGATGTCGAAGCGGTCAAGGCGGCCGGTCTGTCGCGGTGGAAATCGGTCATCCGCACTTACTGGCCGGACTGTGAGCCGTTTCTCGATCAGATCGGCGATTGGGAGCAGCTGACGCTGGCGCGCTACGCGCATCGCACTGTGCTTCCGCCCTATAGCGGCAATCTGGTTTTCATCGGCGACAGCGCCCATTCGACCAGCCCGCAGTTGGGGCAGGGCGCCAATATGGCGCTGCTTGATGCAGCAGCGCTTAGCCATGCGCTTGAAATGTCCGGCGATATCCCCTCGGCGCTGGCTGCCTATGCCCGGGCCCGGCGCAATCATGTGCGGCTGTTCCAGCTGTTGTCGCTCGCCTTCACGCCGTTCTACCAGTCGGATTCCACTGCGATTGCATGGATACGCGACCGGCTGGTCTCGACCATTGCCAAGGTGCCGCCCATGCCGGGCCTCTTGGCCGCAATCGTGGCCGGCACCGTGATCGAACCGTTCAAATCCGCCGGGCTGACGGAGCATGACTGGCTTTCGACGTCCTATCAGGCGGATGGAGCTGTGCCGGAATCTGGGGCCGTCAGGTCCAGCGCCCAGATCTGACCGTTGAGGTCCTTGCCGAAGGAATGGTGCGGCTCTTGCCGCCCCAGCGTGAACCCGGCGGCGACATAGATTTTTCGTGCGGACACGAGAATATCATTGGTCCACAGTTCCAGCCGCCGGTAGCCGGCGTCCCTGGCAAAGGCGATGCATTCATCGACCAGTCTCGTGCCGAGACCTTGGCCGCGCGCAGCGGCTTCGACGCTGAGAAGGCGCAGCTTGGCCATCCCTTCGCTGGCGCCCTTGACCAGGAAAATGCTGCCGAGAAATGCGCCGTTGCGTTCCGCGATCCAGCAACGTTCGCAGGCGGGATCGAAATTGCGGATGAAGGCAGCGCAGATCTCCGCGACCAGCGCCTCATATTCGCCGTTCCAGCCATAGGTCTCGGTATACGCCTTCGCCTGGCTGGAAATCACCATGCCCATATCGCCGATCCGGTGCGGCCGGATGGTGATGGGAGCCTCGGTGCTGCTGGCGCCGGAAAGCAATGTTTGCACCAAAGCCATGGCGGCAGCGAGATCGCGGCGGCCTTCTTCTGCGATCGGCTGCAAAAGCGCAACGATGCGTTGGCGCGACCGTTGCGCAAGGTCGGTTGCGACCCCGCAGCCGCGCAGCGTCAGACGCAGCAGGCGGCCACGGCCGTCGGCCGGGTCCTTGGTGGTTTCGAGAAGACCGGCATCGCTGAAGGATTTGAGCATGCGGCTGAGATAGGCGGGGTCGAGCGACAGCTCCTCCGTCAGCCGGGACGCCGAGGTGGTGCCCTTAGCTGCAAGCTCATAGATCACGCGCGCTTCGGTCAGCGTATAGGGGGTGTCCATGAAGGCGCGGTCGAGCACGCCGATCCGGTTGGTGTAGAACCGGTTGAAGGCGCGGATCGCTTCGACCTCGTCGTCGCTAATGTCAGTAAAGGCCTGATGGGACGCAGCGGGCTGGCTGTGTTGCGGCATGGCATTCTCCTTCGAACGCCATGATCGCAATTTATTTGACTGAGTCAAGTATTATGGTGCTGGCTTCAAGCCGCTTTTTTGCCGCCCTGCGACACGCCTTCAAGCGCGAAGGCGACTGCGGCATCCGCGTGGATGGCGGTGGAATCAAAGCCGGGCAATGGCAGGTTTTTCGGGTCCAGAATCAGGCAGATCTCGGTGCAGCCGAGAATGATGGCGTCGGCGCCCTGATTTTTCGCCCGCTCGATGACTGCCATCAAAGCCTGGCGGGAACTGTCGCGGATGATGCCGGCGCAGAGTTCGCTGAAAATGATGTCGTGCACGAGGGTGCGGTCCTCGGCATTCGGCACCATGACATCGACGCCGTCGGCAGCCATGCGGTTGGTGTAGAAGCCATGCTCCATCGTGTAGCGCGTGGCCAAAAGCAGCGGACGCTTGATACCGGCGGCCTTCATCGAGGCGGCCGTTTCATCGATGATGTTGATCAGTGGCACGGCGATTGCGGCCTGAACCTCGTCGGCGATCAGGTGCATCGTGTTGGTGCAGATCAGGACGCAGGAGGCGCCGGCGGCTTCCAATCCTTGTGCGACCTCGGACAAACGCCGGGCGGCGTCATCCCAGCGCCCGGCCTTCTGCATCTCGACGATGGTCTGGAAATCGACGGAATGCAGCATGACTTCGGCGGAATGCAAGGCACCCAGCCGTTCGCGCACGGCCTCGTTGATCATCCGGTAATAGACTGCCGAGCTTTCAAAGCTCATTCCACCGATGAGGCCGATCTTGCGCATGATGCTGTTCCTGTTCCGCTGTGTTTGTTTATGCGCAGATTGTCACTGATACCAGACGGAAAGAGTTCGCTTTGTTGCGTGACATCGGCGGCGTTTGCGCGTATTTTTTGCGCGATTTTAATTCGTGGCGCAAATAATTCTTGCATGCGCGGACATGCCGGGGAGAGCAGGGCGTGCTGGACGAAAGAGACCGGAAGATTCTGTCATTGCTGCAGGAGGATGCGAGCCTGTCGGTTGGCGACCTCGCCGACAGGGTCAGCCTGTCGATCTCCGCCTGTTCCCGCCGCATCCAGCGGCTGGAGGAGACCGGTTATGTCGCCCGCCGGATCGCGGTTCTCGATCGCGACCGGATGGGTGTCCCAACCACGGTATTTGCGCTCATCAAGACCGCGCACCATTCCGACGACTGGATCGACATCTTTCGCAAGGTGATCGCCGATATTCCCGAGATCGTCGAAGCGCACCGGCTGACCGGCAATTACGATTATATCCTCAAGGTCGTCCTGCCGCGCGTCGAACATTACGATGTCATCTACAAGCAGATCGTCCGCAAGGTCGAACTGTTCGATGTCTCGGCCTCGATTTCGATGGAAATCCTCAAGAGTGGCATGTCGGTGCCGGTCGAATATGCGCGATAGATGCCGATAGAGTTACCCGGCCGGACGGAGCAGGGGTGTCATGCCGAAAGTGCAGTTGTATATCTCCCGTGCAAGCTTAGAGATTAGACTGAAAAAACAGGAGATCGGATCATGCCGCAGGATAGTCTTCACCATGTCGTCGTCATCGGTGGCGGGTTCGGCGGATTGCAGCTGGTCAAGGATCTCAAGGGTGCGCCCGTCAGGATCACCCTGATCGACCGGCGCAATCATCACCTTTTCCAGCCGCTGCTCTATCAGGTCGCGACGACGCTGCTGGCCACATCCGAGATCGCCTGGCCGATCCGGCGGCTGTTCCGCGACAGGCCGGAGGTGACGACGCTTCTGGCTGCGGTGGAAAGCGTCGATCCGGTGGCCAGGACCCTGGCACTGGATGGCGGCGAGACCATCGCTTACGACACGCTTGTTCTGGCGACAGGGGCGACGCATGCCTATTTCGGCCATGACGAATGGGAGCCCGTGGCGCCGGGTTTGAAGACGCTTGAGGATGCGACCACCATCCGTCGCCGTCTGCTGCTTGCCTTCGAGCAGGCCGAGCTGGAGACAGATGCCGAGGCGCAGGCCGCGCTCCTGACCTTCACCATTGTCGGTGCCGGGCCAACCGGCGTCGAGCTTGCGGGGATTATTGCAGAGCTTGCGCACGTCACCCTGCCGCAGGAGTTCCGCAATATCGATACGCGCAAGACGCGGGTGATCCTTGTCGAGGCGGGGCCGAGGGTCCTGGCGAGCTTTGCCGAGGAATTGTCCGTTTACGCGCAGGGTGCGCTCGAAAAGCTCGGTGTCGAGGTGCATACCGGCGAGCGGGTGACGGACTGCAGCGCGCAGGGCGTGATGATCGGCGAGCGGTTCCTCGGCAGCCGGACGATCGTCTGGGCAGCCGGCGTCCAGGCTTCACCTGCAGCCAAGTGGCTCAATGTTGCGGCCGACAAGGCGGGCCGCGTCATCGTCGAAAAGAACCTTGGCGCACCTGGTCTTGCCGATGTTTTTGTGGTCGGCGATACCGCCTCCGTCATTCAAGACGACGGCAAGCCGGTGCCGGGGATTGCGCCGGCCGCCAAGCAGCAGGGCGCCTATGTGGCCGGGGTCATCAAGGCGCGGCTGGCGGGGAAGCCCAATTTCCCCCCCTTCCGCTACCGCCATCAGGGCAGTCTTGCAACGATCGGGCGGCGCTCGGCGATCATCGATTTCGGCCGGTTCAAGCTGAAGGGCGCGCTCGCCTGGTGGATCTGGGGCCTTGCCCATATCTACTTCCTGATTGGCACCCGCAGCCGCTTCGTCGTCGCGTGGAGCTGGCTGTGGATCTATCTCAGCGGCCAGCATACCGCCCGGCTGATCACGCAGAAGGAAACGCTGCCGGCGCCGCCAGCCGGGAATGATCAGGGCAGATAGCCGCGACACAGATGAGATATTGCGGGTTGCGGCCATCCGGATGCCGGATGGCCGAAGCATCGTTGGATTACGGAATGATCCGCTGGGCACGCATCTCGCGAAATACCGACAGGAACATCTCGTCGGTCTGCACGTAGTCGTGAAAGCCCAGCCGCCGTGCCTTGCTGCCATCGGCAAAGAAATCGTAGTTCCAGCTGAACACCGCATCGCCGAAACCCCAGGACGAGACGGCTTCATAGGGGTGATCGGCAAGCCGGTATTTTTCCTTCATTGCCTGCCAGAGTGCGGCTTTGTCCGCCATCACCCCATGGAGCGACATCGGCAGCGGTGCCGCCGTTTCCATGTCGAAGAAGCGGGCGATCTTCGGCCACATCTCGTTCCAGCGGAACAGGTCGCCATTGGTGATGTTGAAGGCCTGGTTGGCGCATTGTGGATGGGTGGCGGCCCAGACGGTTGCCCTCGCCAGAAGGCCGGCATCGGTCATTTCGAGCAGCGTATCGTAGGCGCCGGGCTTGCCGGGGAAGCGCAGGGGCAGGCCGAGCTCCTTTGACATCGCCGCATAGAGCCCGATCACCATCGCCAGGTTCATTGGATTGCCGGTGGCGGTGCCGATGACGACGGAGGGGCGCAGCGCCGACCAGGTCCAGGACTTGCCCTGTTGCTGCTTTTGCAAAAACGCCTGCTGGTCCATGTTGAATTCCGGGGGCATGTGATTGTCTTCGTCTTCGCGGGCCGGCGTCTTGAAGGGGCCGAGATGGGCGCCGTAGACCTTGTAACCCTGCATCAGGCTGACATGGGCGAGGTTCGACGCCACCTGTTCGATGGCGGTGACGGCATTGACCAGCATGGCGAGATTGGGCGCGACCAGCGCCGCGAAGGTCGGGCGCTCCTGGTAGGCAGTGTAGAAAACATGAGTCACGCCCATGAGATCGGCGAGTTTGTTCAAGCAATCTGTGGGATCGAGCAGATCGACGGAAATATGCCGGATCTTCCCGGTCGATTGCCCGCCGCGCCGCGACAGGCCGATTACCGACCAATCGTCCAATGTTTCGAGATGCCGGGCGAGATTGCCGCCGATGACGCCGTTGGCGCCGACGATGAGGGCGGTTTTGTGCAGGTCCATGACAGTCTCCTATGTGTCGATGGATCAGATATGGACGCGCGCCGATTTGAGAACTAGACAACGGTAAGGCATAGGATTTGTGAGGTGACGGCACAATGGCGCGGCTGGATATCAATCGTTCCGGCGAGATGGAAGTGTTCGTGCGGGTGGTCGATCTCGGCGGCTTCTCGGCCGCCGCCCGTGATTTTGCCATGACGCCGTCTGCGGTCAGCAAACTGGTGACGCGGCTGGAAACCCGGCTGAACGCGCGCCTGGTCAACCGCTCGACGCGCAAGCTGCAGCTGACGCCGGAAGGCTGCCGCTACTACGAACATGGCGTGCAGGTTCTGGCCAATCTCGATGAGGCGGAGCGGGCGGCTGCTACCCCCGACAGCCCGAGCGGCCGCATTCGCGTCAGCACCAATGTGCCATTTGCCCGCCACATGCTTTTGCCGGTGCTTCCCGAATTCCTGGCGCAGTTTCCCGAGGTCTCGCTCGACCTGTCGCTCACCGATCACGTCGTCGATCTACTTGACGATCGCACTGATGTCGCCGTGCGGGCGGGGCCGCTTAAGAGTTCGGCGCTGATGGCGCGCAGGCTTGGTGCCGTGAAGATGCATATCACTGCCGCACCCGCCTATCTCGAACGCAAGGGCATGCCCCGGCATCCCGGCGATCTGGCTGATCACAATCTGCTCGGTCCGAACTATGTCCGCGCAAGCGGCGGCTGGCCATTCTGCATCGATGGCGTGGACCGGGTGATCAAGCCGGTGGGCAGCATCCAGGCGAGCGATGGCGAGGCGTTGCGGGAATTGGCGCTGTCGGGCGCCGGGTTAGCGCGGCTTGCGGATTTTCAGGTGCGGCGCGATTTCGCGGAAGGCCGGCTGGTCCCTGTTCTGCAGGTGTTTACGGCATCAGACAGCGAAGAGGTGCACGCGATCTTTCTCGGGCAGGGCGGCCATATGCCGGCGCGGGTGCGGGTGTTTCTCGATTTCCTAGCCGAACGCTGCCGGGTTGGATGAGGTCGCCCTGCTCATCAAGGCTTCAGGCGTTTGCAGTCGAACATGTCGCCGCTGGCCATCGACAGCCATTGCATCGACGTTGGCGTGACGCTTGAAAGGCCGATCTGGTAGTTGCCGTCGAAGGAGAGGATATAGTTGCCGTCCTGCTTTTCGACCTTGCGGATCGGCATCGGCCCTTCGCCGGCATCGTAGCTATCCGCCGTGAAGCTGAAGGTCGCGACGCCGCAATCCCAGCGTCCGGCATAGGGCGCGTCTCCGGCGGCAAGCACCGGCGTCGTGGTGGCAAGGGCAATGACGGCTATCGACGCGATCATATCAAGGCGCATGGTTTTCCCCCAAGCGTTCAATTGTTGATGCTGATCACGGCCCAGTGGGACGAACTGCAATCACCGGTGTCGCAGACATTGCTCATCCACACGGCACCATCGGCCAGCATCACGCCGTCGCTGTTGACGAAGAGTTGGGCGAAGCTCTGGCCGGCGACCGCATCGCGGGTATCCTGCGTCACCAGCGAGTCGAAATTCTCGATGAAATCATCGGCGTTCTGGATCTCGTAGCTTTCGCCATTGGCCGCCACCCGCAGCGGATATTCGGCAAGCCCGGCGATCGTTGCCGCATCATCATTGCCCATCGCTTCCACGAGGCTCAGCAGCGGTTCGCTGAGATCTCCGGCATTGCCATGCAGGGATTCGATTCGGTTATAGACCTCCTCATCGGATTGAGCGGTGGCGGCTACGGGGAAGAAGGCAAGCGTCGCCGACAGGAGCAGGGCTGATATGGGCAGGCGGGGCATGAAAACTCCGGGCTATGGTGTGTCTGAGGCCGCACACTAGCCGAGCATACCCCGAAACGGAACGGGACCTGATGGCGCTGAGGTGTCCATTTTTGGGGCTGGCGGTGATTATTCTTTCGACCTTGAGGGGGTTGCTTCTGTTTGCGGTGTGGAGGGTTTGTTTGCGCTTTCTCTGCTTCCTCAAATTCCCTTGTAAACGGGGTTGACCGGTCCAGTTCTTTGCGGCATAAGCGGCGAACCGTACCGTACGGTACTGTAAATGAGGACGATTTCTTGCAGCTTGCCGCCCACCCGCACCAGCCGGACTATTCGCCGCGCCAGAACGATGTTCTGGACAGCGCGCTGCGTCTGCTGGTCGATGGCGGCGAGAAGGCTCTGACGACGGCGAGCGTGGCGCGGGCGGCCAACTGCTCGAAGGAAAGCCTGTATAAATGGTTCGGCGATCGCGACGGTCTCCTGTCGGCGATGATCGGCTTTCAGGCCAGCAAGGTCCGGACCTTCGACGATACCGCCGAAACGCTGACATCAGTGACCTTGCAGGAGCATCTGGTGCTGTTTGCGCGCGACCTGTTGGAGGTTTTGGCCGGCGATGTCTCGCTGGCGCTCAACCGGCTGGCGATCGGGCAGGCGAGCCGCGATGGTTCCAAGCTTGGATCCATGCTGCAGGAGCGCGGCCGCCGGCAGATCGGCAAACGGGCAGGGGCGCTGCTCGAAGCGGGACGCGACGCCGGACTGCTGGTGTTCGGCGATCGGGACGACGCCTATGATACGCTCTACGGCCTGATCGTTTCCGACCTGCATCTGCGCATGCTGCTCGGTGAGGATAGCGGCCGCTTGGCCAAGGATTTCGGCCGCAGGGCGCAAAAGGCGGTATCCGCCTTTCTGCGCCTCTACGGCAGTGAAAAAAGTTCGGCACAGTCCTGAGGGCGGCCGGAAGAGTTTAAAAGAGACAAGCAAAGGGAAGGAAATTACAATGCGCGTCTATTACGATCGTGATGCTGATCTCAACCTCATCAAGTCCAAGAACGTCGTTATCGTCGGTTACGGCAGCCAGGGCCGCGCACACGCGCTGAACCTGAAGGATTCGGGCGCGACCAACGTGGTCATCGCGCTCAAGGCCGGTTCGGCCACCATCAAGAAGGCCGAAGCCGATGGCTTCAAGGTCATGACCGTTGCCGAAGCCGCCAAGTGGGGCGACCTGTTGATGATGGCGACCCCGGACGAACTCCAGGCCGACATCTACAAGGCCGACATCGCCGGCAACATCCGTGATGGTGCTGCCATCGCCTTTGCTCACGGCCTCAACGTTCATTTCGGCCTCATCGAGCCGAAGGACACGCTCGACGTCGTCATGATCGCACCGAAGGGCCCCGGCCACACGGTTCGCGGCGAATACCAGAAGGGCGGCGGCGTTCCCTGCCTCGTTGCCGTCGAAAAGAACGCTTCGGGCAACGCGCTTGATCTCGCTCTCTCCTACGCCTGCGGCGTCGGCGGCGGCCGTTCGGGCATCATCGAAACCAACTTCAAGGAAGAGTGCGAAACCGACCTCTTCGGTGAACAGGTCGTTCTGTGCGGCGGTCTCGTCGAGCTGATCCGCGCCGGTTTCGAAACGCTGGTCGAAGGCGGTTATGCGCCGGAAATGGCCTATTTCGAGTGCCTGCACGAAGTCAAGCTGATCGTCGATCTGATCTATGAAGGCGGCATCGCCAACATGAACTACTCGATCTCCAACACGGCAGAGTGGGGCGAATATGTCTCAGGCCCGCGCATCATCACGGCGGAAACGAAGGCTGAAATGAAGCGCGTTCTCACCGACATCCAGACCGGCAAGTTCACCTCCGACTGGATGCAGGAATACCGTTCGGGTGCAGCCCGCTTCAAGGGTATCCGCCGCATGAACGACAACCACCAGATCGAAGAAGTCGGCGCCAAGCTGCGCGGCATGATGCCGTGGATCGCCAAGAACCAGCTGGTCGACAAGGCCAAGAACTAATATTGCTGCAAAGCAAAATTAGTGTATTGCACTTGCGTAATACTGAAGAGGCCGGGGCTATCTCCCGGCCTCTTTCGTTTTTACAAGTAATATTTGGAAAATTGCCAGTTTAGGAGTATTCTATTCGCCAGGAGGATACTGCTATGACAACGTTCTTCTATCATTTCGCCATGTTCGACGCTTTCATCGTGGGTGCCATCGTGCTCCTGATCGGATTGAGCATGGTCGGGCATCACGAAGCCTGAAAACCTTATCGCCTTTGTCCGTCTCTAAGGGACGGTCCTAATAGGTGATGACGAAGCGGCCGGCGGCCTTGCCTTGGTCGAGTTCGCTCAGCGCGCGTGAAACGCCGTCGAGAGCGATCGGCACGATGTCATTCTCCAGCGGTTTCGCAGCGTGAAGGTCGACGACCGCGCGCATCTCTTCGCGTGTTCCCACGCTCGTTCCCGTGATGACGACGCCGGTTGCCGTCAGCCATTCCTGGCTGACCGGGACAGGGTCCGGCACCAATGCTGCCGCGACGATACGGCCGCGTGGCCGGATCGCTGCTATCATCGGCGCCCAGGTTGCGGCGGTGGGGGCGAAGTTGATGCAGACATGGCTTTTATACTGTGGCGTACCCAGCGTTTCCGTCAGCGCAGCGTCGGCGAGCAGGGTGAGGGCTGCACCGTAGCGGCTTGCAAGCTCAAGCTTGGCCGGATCCCGGTCGATGGCGATGACGCGTGCGCCAAGCCTGGCAGCAATCTGAACCGCGTAGAGGCCAAGGCCGCCGCAGCCAAAGATGGCACAGGTTTCGCCAGAGCGAAGGCCTGAGCGTTTCACCGCGCCATAGGCGGTCACCCCGGCGCACATGATCGGTGCCAGCGCCACCGGATCGAGGCCATCCGGCAGCGGGACCGCATAGGCGGCATCGGCGATCACATATTCGGCAAAGGCGCCCGGCACATTCAGGCCATGCGCCCGCTGGTTCTGGCAAAAGGATTCCATGCCATCCGCGCATTCGTCGCAATGGCAGCAGGTATCATGCAGCCAGGGCACGCCGGCGCTGGCGCCGATCTGCCAGCCGGCGACGCCCGGCCCGGTGGCAAGGACGGTGCCGACACCCTCATGGCCGAGGATGAAGGGAACGGGATCGGATGGCGGGCGGACATGCCCTTTCCAGATATGCACATCCGAGTGGCAGACGCCGCAGGCCTTCAGCTTGACGAGGATCTGGCCGGGGCCGGGTCTCGGGACGGGGACTTTGCGCTGCTGCAGCGGCGCGTCATAAGCTTCAAGCACCGCCGCGTTCATGAAATCCTGGATAACGCTCACGGCTGAAGCCCCAGAGCAGCCTGCACTGCGGCAAGGGCGGGCGCGCCGTCGAAGGTGGTGACGCCGGCAAGCCAGCCGTTAAGCTTCTCCGGATGGTCCTTGATCATCTGCTTGGCAGCGTCTTCGGCAGACAAACCCTTGTTCGAAATCAGGTCCATGCCGACATTTTCATAAGTGAGGTCGAACACCAGATTGGCAAACAGCTTGGCCGCATTCGGGCATTCCGCCGCATAACCGCCACGGGCAATGGTGCGCACCGTCGCGCCGCCGAAATTCGGACCATATTCCTTGTCGCCGCCGGAGAGGTAGGTGAGGTCATACATCAGGTTCATCGGGTGGGGTTCCCAGCCGAGGAACACGACCCAATCCTTGGTCTTTGCCGTCTTGGCAACTTGCATCAGCATGGCCGCTTCGCTGGATTCGACCACTTCCCAACCGGCGAGCTGGTGGTTTCCGGCGGTGATCATGTCGAGCAGCGGCTGGTTCGATCCCGGTTCGATCCCATAGATTTTCCGGTTGAACTTATCGGCATGGGCGGCGAGATCGTCATAGGATTTGACGCCGGCCGCAGCGACATAGGTCGGGACCGCAAGGGTGAATTTGGCGCCTTCGAGATTGGTGGCCAGCGGCTCCACCGACTTGTCGTCGAAATAGGCCTTGAACTGCTCGTCCTGGACCGGCCGCCAATTGCCGAGGAAAATATCGAGCTGCTTGCCCTTGAGCATTTCATAGGTCACGTTGAGGCCAAGAAGCGTCTGGGTGGGCTGGTAGCCGAGCGCCGTCAGCATGACGGCCGCTGTGGTGTTGGTCAGCGAGATATCCGTCCAGCCCAGATCCGACATGCGCACGGCGCGGCAGGATTCCGCCTCTGCGGCATGGGCCGAAAGCGGCAACAGGGTTGCGCCGAGCGCGGCGAGAGCAAGCTTGCATGCGTTCATATCCATTCCCCTTTTTTTAGCTATTGCTCGAAACGATAGGTCAACAATATTTTTTGTCAAAATAAAAATTTGTTAGAGCGTACAAAAAATCTTTCAGATATTGAAAACGCATGAGCGCACAACCGAAAAAGCAGAAGAAACGCATCGAGGAAATCCGCCGCATCGAGCTGATCGAGGCGGCCTACCGGATTTTTATCAAGGATGGGCTTAAAGGACTGACGACCACGCGCATATGCCAGGAGGCTGGCATGTCGCAGGGGATTCTGACCTATTATTTCAAGGACAAGGACGAGGTCCTGTTCGAGATGGTCCGCCATGCAAACCGCATCCTGATGGACGATGTGGTCGTGCGGCTGCGCGGTGCAGTTACCCGCTGGGACCGGATCATTGCGGTGATCGACGGTAATTTTCCGGAAAGCCGGTTCGAGCGCACCACGGCCAATGCCTGGGTTTCGTTTTACGCGGCAGCTGGGCATAATGCGCGCTATGCCCGGCTGCAAAGGCTGTTTTACCGGCGGCTTCATTCCAATCTGGCATCTGCGCTGGTGCCTGCGGTGGAGCGGGCTGCAATCGATCCGTTCGTGCTCGGTTTTGCCGCCATGCTGGATGGCATATGGCTGCGGCGCGGACATTCGGAAGAGGATATCAGCCTGTCGCAGGGCAAGCAGTTGCTGACATGCTACACGCAGAATAGTCTGGGCACCGCCGCTGTCGAGCGCCTGAAGGCGCTGCCGGTGGCCGGCTGATCGCAGAAAATGCATCTTCACGCCTCAGCATAGGTCAGCATTATTGACTTAATAGGCGCGGCGTGATGTGCTCCGCAAAAAGCATAATCTGAGGAAACTTCCATGCTCGATTGGGAAAATATCTTCGCGACGCGGTCTTCACGGATGCGCGCCTCGGAAATCCGCGAATTGCTGAAACTGTTGGACCGTCCCGACATCATCTCGTTTGCCGGCGGCATTCCGGATCCGGCGCTGTTTCCGGACGAAGAGTTCAAGACTGCCTATGCCGATGTTTTCGGTGGACCGACGGTGAGCGCCGCGCTGCAATATTCGGTCAGCGAAGGCTATCTGCCGCTGCGCCAATGGCTGGCCGGCCGGATGGCCGCGATCGGCATCCCGTGCGAGCCGGAGAACATCCTGATCACATCCGGATCGCAGCAGGCACTCGATTATCTTGGCAAGCTGTTCCTCTCGCCCAACGACACGGCACTGGTCACCTGGCCGACCTATCTTGGCGCGCTGCAGGCCTTCAATGCCTATGAGCCGTCCTATGATCAGCTGTCGCCTGGCGGCAACCGCACGCCGCAGACCTATCGCGATGTGGCAGCGGAAGCCGGCGGGCGGGTGAAATTTGCCTATATGTCGGCCGAGTTTGCCAATCCGACCGGCGAAACGCTGGATCTGGCCGCGCGCGAAAAGGTCCTCGATCTTGCCGAGGAACTCGATATCGCCGTGATCGAGGATGCCGCCTATCAGTCGCTGCGCTACGACGGCGAGGCCGTTCCACCGATGCTGGCGCTTGAGATCGCCCGCAAGGGGTCGATCAACGACACAAGGACGATCTATTGCGGCAGTTTCTCCAAGACTCTGGCACCAGGGCTTCGCGTCGGTTTCGTGGTTGCGGCCATGCCGATCATCCGCAAGCTGGTGCTGATGAAGCAGGCGGCCGACCTGCATTCCTCGACCATCAACCAGATGGCCATCTGCCATGTGGCCGAGCGTGGTTTTGACGCGCAGGTCAACAAGATCCGCGCCGTCTACAGCAAGCGGCGCGACGCCATGCTGGCCGCACTCGGAAAATACATGCCGAATGGCGTCAGCTGGACGGTGCCCGAAGGCGGCATGTTCGTCTGGCTGACCCTACCGGCGGGCATGGACGGCGCCGACCTTCTCGCCAAATCGCTGGTCACGGCCAAGGTCGCCTTCGTTCCCGGCAAGGCCTTCTTCGCCGACGGCTCCGGCGCCAACACGCTGCGCGTCAGCTTTTCCTGCGCCGACGAGGCCATGATCGAAGAGGGCATCTCCCGCCTCGGCCGCCTGATCGGCGAAGAGGCGGCAGCGATTGCTGCATAGTCCCGCTCAATCAGAGCGTTGATATTGGGGCATCGCTGAGCACGTTGCCCCAATATTTGGTATTTGAGCTGCTTCTGGAAGCGGCTCGCTTCTACATGCTGGGTTCGATCCCCCACAGTCGGTCGCGCACCGCATAATCGGACAAAATTGCATCATTCAGCAGGTTCAGCCCCATTTGCCCGGCCAGTGTCGTTTGACCGGACAAAAGAGAAACGCCAAGGGCCGCTTTTCGGCCAGGAAGGGTGTAGCCGAGCGCCTCCAGCAGCGTTGGATAGGTATCGACCATGGTTGCTGCGGTTGCGTTGAGCTGGGGCGCAAGCCCATCCTTCAGGAGGATGAATGTGTTTTTCCGGTCTTTGCTTTTCAATTGCCGGTAGATTTCGTTGCGCATGGCGAGATGATCACTCTGAACAACGACGACTGTGTTCTTCAGAAGACCTGTCTTGCCCAATTTGTCGATGAAGGCCTCAGCAAGTTTGTTGGTGCAATAGTAGGCTTGCAACGTTTTGTTTGGCAGCGCCATGACATCGGGATCGGCAAGACAGCTGCGCGAGATGTAACCCGCAGGGCTATGTCCGCCAATGGTGGTCATCGTCACACCAAAGGGTTTTTTCAAGCCGGACAGGGCGGTGATTTCCTTGAAGGCGGCATCGAACAGATCCTCGTCGTCGATACCCCACGGATTGATGGGCACTCCCAGTGCGTTGACACGTGTAGGGTAGTTTGCACCGATCTGTTCGTAGCCAATTCCCTTTTGATAGCTATGCGCGCTTACGAATCCGTCAGTTCCGGCAAATTCCAGCTTTGCGCCTTTCATAAACGTCAGATTATAGCCGTCACGGACCAGAATATCGCTGAGGCACACTGCTTTTGGAAGCAGGGCATCGACGTTGCCAAAGTCATTGCGGTCGATCGCGCCCAAGCCCAGCAATGGTGTTCCGCAGTTGCTGGCAACGTGGCCCGCGAGTGTCCAATTGGTCATTTCCGATTCGGCGATGCCGGTTGCCGAGAAACCCCGGTTTTCCAGACGTTTCAAAGGCGATGCCGCTTTTCCAAACAGGCTTTCGTCCCAAAGGGTCCGCTCTGTGCTTTCGAGATAGATTTGGATCAGATTGGGTTGCTGGCCTTGCGGCGTTGTTGCCAAGGAAGCATCGCTGAAATGGTCCATGAGGTTGGCTTGATCGGAAGCATTGGCGCGCATGACATGATCGCCAATTCCGAGCGTAAACGGATTAAGCAAGAGGCAAGGAACGGTCAGCCAACTGCCGAGGGTCTGCATCCTGTGATGACCACGCGCGGCCTGCCGCCAGCATACAAACACCAAGATGAACGGCAGCAATTCCAGCGCTATCTGAAACGCCACAGAACTCACAACACCGTTTGATTCCATGTCGTATTGAAAATGGAACAGGATCGGAGCAAGGGAGAAATAGCCGAAAATCCGCACGAAGACATACCAGATCATCAGCATCGATAGCGGGATCAAAGGAAGCCACCAGCCGCTGGTTGGGCGTCCGTTGGACAGCTTCCTGCCAAAACCGGCGGCGATCAGGATGAGGAACAGAAGCGGAAATCCATAAAGGATCAGTTTTTTGTCCTCGTCCATTGTTTTCACGGCAATGTTAAGGACCGCGATTGTGAATATCGCCGCCCAGATCATC
The DNA here is from genome assembly GCF_029277445.1 of Pararhizobium qamdonense. Lineage (NCBI taxonomy): Bacteria > Pseudomonadati > Pseudomonadota > Alphaproteobacteria > Hyphomicrobiales > Rhizobiaceae > Pararhizobium > Pararhizobium qamdonense. The sequence continues at coordinate 2,211,147 of NZ_CP119566.1, forward strand.
CAATAAGGACGTGTCGGTTCCGACCGGTCGGCCTTCCAAAATTTCCACATTTTGTAGTTTTCCGCAATCTATCGTAGTGATAGTGTTGCGGGAATTTACGGATGAAGTACTAACGGCAGGTTGAAATCTCAACCGGGACGATTGCTTTCACGAAACGCATTGAAAAAACTCAATCGAATGTCCCTGCGGTTCCATTGGTCTGATGCAAGTGAATTGTTGCCGTGGCAGCGCAAGCCGCCGGTAAAGTCAGCCAGCCGCTTAATCTTCCTCTGAAAGGCAGGCGAGAGCAGCCTCGTAGATGATGTCGGGCAGGATTTCGAATGTGTAGGGCATGTGGAGGCGCTCCCATTTCTGGTGGTAGTCGCGGCCCCAAGGGCCGATATTGACAACGGGATAGGACAGAAGTCCGTCCGGTGCCTGGTCGACGAAGGCCGAGCAGGGGGTGTTGTCTGAAAGAAGCTGTGTCTGTCCGGCGGCTGGCCTATGTCCGAAGAAGCTCATGTCGGAAATGCCGGCGAAGAACTGTTTGGGCTTGATGCTTGTCTTGTGCCGTTTCGCGCATGCCGTGGCGGCCCCCATGATGGCGTTTTCGAATGTTCTGCCGTGTTCTGCGGCGCTGTCCAGATGCACGCGCGGATAGTGCAGCGTCGAGAAACCGATGATCACCAGCGGGCCTTCGAGGCCGGCTTCGGCGAGCGTTGCCGCAACGATCTGGCGGGTGATCGATAGCGGGTCTTCGCCGTTTGCCAGGGATTGATCGAGCGCCTTCAGGCGGGCAACTGCCGCCTCTCCGCCATGCGATAGGGCAAGTTGGTAGAGCTCGGCATAGGTGAGGACCTGTCCCTCATGGGATTCTGCGCGGCCCGAGCCCTGGCGCTCGAAGAAGGCTTTTGCGTTGCGTGCCTGCGCGTCGAGCGCCGTGCGCAAGGCTGCGGTGGCAAGGGCGTGGAACGCGGTCAGAACATCGTCCGGCGTGCGCTGATGCGTCAGCCAGTTGAACGACAGCCAGACATGCGCTGGGGTCGTCACCTCGTAGCCGTGGCGGACGTCTTTGGCTTCGAGGCAGACCGGGGCGGGGGAGATCTCGCCATGGGCTTCGTCGCAGAGGGCGCTGTTCGTCTCCATCGCTCGCATGATTTCGGCACCGATCAGATGAGCGCTGACGCCGTCGAAGGCATAGCCGGCATGGGTGGGACGGCCGGCGACGAAGGCAAACGGCGAAAACTTGCCGACCGATCCGAGATAGACGGCGCGGCCTTCTTCGCCGTCGCCATCATCGCCGCTGGCGTCGAGATTGATGCCGCCGATGATGTCGAGATCGAATTTTTGCGCAATCGCGGGCAGGGCGTCGCGCAGGGACCGCATGCCGCGCGACCGGTTTTCCTCATCCGGCGTTGCGACGAACAGCAGATTGCCGGGCGGTTCGTCCAGCCCGGCAAAGCGCTCCAAGGCAGCAATGCCGGCGGCCAGGCCGCTCTTCATATCGAGCAGGCCCCGGCCGGCCAGGAAATTGCCGGTCAGCAAATCGGCCAGCGCCTTGTCTTCGGCCGGATTGCGGGTCTTCGCCGTGAGCTCGTCGATCAGGGCTGCGGTGAGGGCTTCCGGTTCGCAGGCAAGCGAGACCAGGGAGCTGTAATTGGCAATCGACACCGTGTCGAAATGCCCGGCGAGAACCAGACACCGGCGGCCCTTGCCGCGCACCAGCGCCAGCACATTCTGCCGGGCCGGCGTTCCGTGGCTGTCGATGGCCAGAAGGTTTTCCGGATGCTTCTGGAAATAGGGTCTAGCGCCGAGCAGGTCCATCAGGCAGCTTGAAAATGCGGCTTCGCCATCGCTTTCCGTGACACTCGGCCAGCGCGTCATTTCAATCGAAAGCGCGCCGGCACGGGACAGGGAGTTGCGAAGGGATGGTCGGTCGGCAGACGGCATTTCGGTCTATCCTCTAACTTTTCGAATGGCCTCATGGGATCAGGCCTATGAACTCTACCGAGCGGCTTCTTGAAGCGAAATGGCAATTTTATGGAAATATGCTTGATATTTTTGGCGAAATGACAGGGTATGCTGGCATAATGACACGAGGCGTACAATCTAAGGCATGACGTCATGGACAATACCGACCGCCGCCTGCTGGCAATCTTGAGAACCGATGGCCGCGCCTCGATCTCGAAACTGGCGGAACTGTTGAAAATATCGCGCGGTACGGTGCAAAACCGGATCGACCGGCTCACCGCCGATGGGGTCATTGCCGGCTTTACCGTGCGCATTGCAGCGGCCGAAGACCCGCACGCCGTCCGCGCCGTCATGCTGATCGAGATTACCGGTCAGAAAACCATATCGGTGGTCAAGGTGCTGCGCGGCATCCCGGAAATCCGGGCGCTGCACACGACCAACGGCGCCTGGGATCTGGTGGCCGAAATCGAAACCGAAAATCTGTCCGAATTCGACCGTGTCCTGCGTCATGTCCGGGCTCTGGACGGGGTCTCCAAATCGGAGACCAGCCTGTTGCTGACAACGATTTGAGAAGGCCTGTGCCTATACATGCGGTCCAAGCAGGGACAGATCAGCCTCTCCAAGCCGGTCCTTGGCCGTGCGGACCTGGTGCCAGTAGGGGTAGAGGATCGGCGGGGCGCTGACATCGTCGAGGCGCTGGCGTTCGTCTTCGGTGAGGATCAGCTCGGCGCTGGCGAGATTGTCCTGGAACTGGGCTTCCGTACGGCCGCCGATGATGACGGAGGTGACGGCCTTGCGGCCGATCAGCCAGGCGAGCGCAACCTGCGCGCCGGAAACATTGCGGCTTTCGGCGATCTCGACGAGGACATCGACGATATTCCACAACCGGTCCTCGTCGCGGATCGGCGGTTCGTCCCATCCGGCCAGCTGCCGCGAGCCTTCCGCCGTCTTGTTGCGGCGGTGCTTGCCGGAGAGCAGGCCGCCGGCAAGCGGGCTCCACACGAGCACACCGAGCCCCTGATCGATGGAGACCGGCAAAAGCTCGTATTCGGCTTCTCGGGCTTCGAGCGTGTAATGGATCTGCTGGCTGACGAAACGCTGGCGATGGTCAGCCGCGCTGACGCCGAGCGCCTTCATGATATGCCAGCCGGAAAAATTGGAGCAGCCGATATAGCGCACCTTGCCCTGGCGCACGAGCATATCAAGCGCTTCCATGGTTTCTTCCAGCGGTGTGAGACCATCCCATTCGTGCAACTGGTAAAGGTCGATGACATCGGTCTTCAGCCGCTTCAGGCTCGCCTCGCAGGCGCGCACCAGATGATGGCGCGACGATCCGGCATCGTTTGGCCCTTCGCCCATCGGGAAACGGGCCTTGGTTGCAAGCAGCACGCCATCACGGCGCTTGCCGATGATCTCACCGACGATCTCTTCGGAGACACCCTGCGAATAGACATCCGCCGTATCGATCAGGTTGACTCCGGCATCCAGAGACATATCGACGAGCTTGCGGGCTTCCGCAACGCCGAGGTCGCCGACGGTCTTGGCCCAGCCCTTGCCGCCAAAGGTCATGGTGCCGACGGTCAGTGCCGAAACCTTGAGGCCGGAGCGGCCGAGAAGACGATAGTCCATGATGATGTCCCGATCTGTTTGACATGCAAAGCCCAGGCTAAGCTAGTCGCAGTCCTGCGAAATGGAAGAGGTGGGCTGTTGACCACCCCCTGATTTCCCCGTCGCTGTTCAGTCCTTCGCCAGCACGATCACGCGGTCGGCGGCGTTGTATTGCAGCTTTGCCGACTTTGCCGGATTGACCGTGACGCCGCCGAGGCGGCGCTGGTCGGCGTCCTCGTCCCGCTGGCGGCGGTAGCCGATCGCCACTTCGCCGCGCCGCAGGGCTGCGAGGCAGATCGTGTAGAAGGTGACGGGTTCGCTGATCGTGACGTAATCGCTGACCGGACGCATGTAGATTTCCGATCCGTCCTCATCGAGCAACTCGTCGAAGATCGCGGCCATGCGCTCGTTTTCCGACGCCTGCGCCAGCATCAGGCTGACCAGCTTGTTGCTGACGACGAAATCGTCGGCGCGGGTGACCTCGGCCAGCTCGCGGTTGCGCACATCCGTCATCTCGCTGACGACGCTGATGTGGCGGCCGGCATGTTCTGCGATCTTGCGCAGCTGCAGGAGGGTGACCAGCGTTCGGGTGTCGGCCGGCTGCGGGGTCATATGGTCGCTATAGCCCAGCACCAGGACGTGGTCGTAGCTGGGGATATCCAGCGCATTGAGTTCGGCGCGGTTGCTGGTATCGACGATGCGGTAATCGACAGCCATATTGCCGTTGGCGACCTTCAGGGCCGCGATATCGTCTTCGAGTTCGGGCGTATCGGCTGCAATCGTCAGCAGGGAGCCCGGTGCGACGTATCGCGACAGTTCGAAGGTGATGATCGGCCCGCGCCGGTTCCAGCCGAGCAGGAGAGTGCGCTCCGGCCCTTGCTTTCGTGCTTCCGGTGCCAGGATGGCGTCTTTCTCGATATGGATGTCGCTGCCGCCGGAATTGATGGCGGCATCGTCCTCGGCGATGATGACGGCGCGTTCGCCCGGCTTGAAGATGCGGCCGGGCGGCGGGTTGAGATGAACCTTGCCGTCCGCATCGCAGAGGCCGATCAGCGTCGATGTCTCATAGGCCATGACGGCGGCGGCAAAGCTCTTGCCGGTGATGTAGGGCTGTTCCAACGTATAGATTTCGCAGCCGTCGAAATCGAGCAGCTCGGAATAGACGGCGCTCAAGCCGGACTGGCGGCTGGAATGCACGACGATGCGGGAAATCAGGTCGTCGGCCAAAATGAGCTGAAGCTCGTTGCCGCCGACGATGCGGGCCACTTCGGCGTTCTTGCTGTTTCGGATTTCTGCGGCGATCTGGTAGGGCTTGGCGCGGCGGCCGGGGGCGTTGACCAGTGCCAGCACGCTCTTGATCACCTGCGAATCCGGATCGTCGCCTTCGGGCGACAGAACGATGACGGAGCGCGAGGTTTCCGGATTGACGATATTGAGGTCGTAGAGGTCGGTCGGATCGCCGCTGCGGCAGATGATCCTGGTATTCTTGAGGTCAGCCACCTTGGTGGCGATCTCGTCCTCCATCTCCACCTTGTCCTTGCTCGCCATGATGACGATGCGCGGCTTCTTGCGGCTGCTATTGGCGATCACCAGTTCCGAAATCACGTCGAAGATCGAGGGCGACCAGTTGAGAATGATCGTGTGGTCGTTTTCCAAGACCTGCGAACGGCCCTTGCGCAACTCGTCCAGCTTGTTTTCAAGGCCTGAGCTCAAGACGCCGATCAGGGCCGAGAAGACGAAGATGCCGGCAATCGTGACGAATAGCGAAACGCCGCGAAAGCTCCAGCCGAGATCGCCGCCCATCGTTCCGGCATCCATGGTGCGCATCAGCGATTCCCAGGCGCCTTCGATGAAGCTCACCGGCTGGCCGCCCTCCGGGGCGATCTGGGTCAGTGCCAGGAACGCGCCGGCGATGATGATGACGATCAGCGAGATGATCGCCAGCCAGCCGATCAGCGCGATCGATCCCGCCGCCATGCTCTTGTCGAACTCATAGCGCAGCCGCGCGCCCCATGACGTTGTCTTGCTCATCGATGTCCCCTTGGCCCCGCCACATGCGCCCGGACCGGATTGCAGATATTTCTAATATATTCAACAGGTTTAGGCGGCTGAGCGGCAATCCACCCAGTAATGTTCATCGGATTATCCGGCTATCTATCCATAAGACGCTTGTGGCGGGCTGTTTATTCGCCGCCGGTTGCGCAGGCAGTGTCACATGCCTGTCAAGTGCCGCCACTATCCATCACTCCATCTGTTCACTTGGGATGAAGACCGATGAAGACGTTGCTTGGTGCGTTCACCGCACTTGTTGCCGCCAGCCTGATCGCCGTTTCGGCGCATGCCGAAAACCTGGTGCTCTACACCAGCCAGCCTAACGAGGACGCGCAGGCCACCGTCGATGCCTTCAAGGCCGCCAATCCGGGCGTGGATGTTGAGTGGGTACGCGATGGCACGACCAAGATCATGGCCAAGCTGATGGCCGAGATCGAGGCGGGGAACCCGGTTGCCGACGTGCTTTTGATTGCCGATACCGTGACGCTGCAGCGGATGAAGGAAGCAGGCCAGCTCCTGAACTACACGTCGCCGGAGGCTGCCAACTACGATGCGGCGCTCTATGATGTTGATGGCGCCTATTACTCGACCAAGATGATCACCACCGGCATCATCTACAATACGGCGGCATCGCTGAAGCCGGCCGGCTGGAAGGATCTGACCGAGCCGGAAGCCAAGGGTCTGGTGACGATGCCGAGCCCGCTGACCTCTGGCGCTGCGCTGATCCATGCCCAGACGCTGACCGGCATCGACGGTTTTGGCTGGGACTACTACAAGGCACTGGCCGAAAACGGCGCCACGGCCGCAGGCGGCAATGGCGGCGTGCTGAAGGCTGTTGCCACCGGCGAGAAGGCCTATGGCATGGTGGTCGATTTCATGGCGGTCCGCGAAAAAGCCAAGGGCGCACCGGTCGAGTTCGTGTTTCCGGCGGAAGGCGTCAGTGCCGTGACCGAGCCGGTGGCAATCCTCAAGACCGCCAGGAATGTCGATACGGCCAAGAAGTTCGTCGATTTCCTCCTGTCCGAACCGGGCCAGCAGGTTTCCGTCAAGCTCGGCTATATTCCGGCCCGCAATGGCGCCGCTCTTCCGGAAGGCTTTCCGGCGCGCGACAGTATCAAGGTTCTGCCAATCGATGCCGCCGCAGCCGTGAAGAACTCGGAAGGCGACCTGAAGACCTTCTCCGGCATCTTCGGCACCAACTGATCGGTTCCCATGCCCAGACGATCTGCCAATCGAAGCAGCCAGCCCTCCTGGCTGCTTCCTTTCGTTGTTATCACCGTGTGCCTGCTGAGCGGACTGCCGCTGGCACGGCTGCTCTATGCCGGATTGCGTTTCTCCCTTGAGGGGAAAGCCACCGGCCTGTTTTCGGAACCCTCCGCTTGGTTTGCCATCCGCAACACGCTGATGACTGCGACTGGCGGCATGGTGATTTCCGTTGTGCTCGGCGCGAGTTTTGCCTTCGTCGTGACACTCACCGATATCCGCGCAAAAGGCTTTTTCAGCTTCGCCTTCGTGCTGCCGATGATGATCCCGCCGCAGGTGACGGCGCTGGCCTGGGTGCAGATGTCCGGGCCGGCCAGCCCGCTGTTGAAGACGCTCGGCATTGCGCCGCCGCTGGGCAGTCCACAGCCGCTCTATTCGCTGGGCGGGATCATGCTGCTCCTGGGCGTGCAGCATGCGCCACTGGTGTTTCTGGCGCTCAAGGCAGGGCTTGCAGCCTTGCCGCGCGACGGTGTCGAGGCTGCGCGTCTTTCCGGTGCCGCGCCGATGCGGGTATTTCGCGACATCATCTTTCCGCTGGCCGTGCCCGGCCTGATCGCCGGGGCGGCGATTGCCTTCGTATCGTGCGTCGGCAATTTCGGCATTCCCGCGATCCTTGGAATTCCTGCATCGATCTTCGTACTCCCGACGCTGGTCTACAGCCGCCTTTCGAGTTTTGGCGCGGGCACATTTGCCGAGATGGCGCAGCTTTCGATGGTGATCGCCGTCATTGCCGCGCTCGGTCTGGTGATCCAGCAGCGGGCCTTGCGGGGCAGGGATTACCGAATCATCGGACTGTCGGGCCAGAGTGCGGCCTTCGCGCTCGGTCCGTTGCGTTCAATCGCGGAGGCTGGGTTTTCACTGGTGCTGTTCTTCGTCCTTGCCGCACCGCTCGCCGCTCTCGTCGCCAGCTCGCTGGTCCCCGCCTATGGCGTGCCGCTCAATATCCAGACCATGTCGCTGCATGCCTATAGCGAGATCCTGTTTCGCCAGTCCGTGACGCTGACGGCGTTTGCCAATTCGCTGTTTCTGGCCGGGACCACGGCCTGCGGGCTGTTGCTGGTCACGGTGCTCACCGCCTATCTGCTTGCCCGCCGCCCCGGAAAACTGGCCGATCTTATGACCGGCCTGATCGAAATTCCCTATGCGCTTCCCGGCATCGTGCTGGCCGTGGCGTTCATCCTGATGTTTGCTGCGCCGTTGCCGCTCGTCAACGTCTCGATCTACGGCACGATCTGGATCATCCTGATTGCTTATTTCTCCAGCTTCTTTGCCGTCAGCCTCAAGCCCGTGGCCAGCGCCTTCCTGCAGCTCGATCCGTCACTCGAAGAGGCCGCCCGGCTTTCCGGCGCAGGCTTTGGCCGGCGCATGCGCGACATTCTCGTTCCGCTCATTGCCCCTGCGGCGGGCGCTTCCGTCATTCTCGTCTTTCTTATTGCCTGCAGCGAGTTGACGGTGTCGGCGCTGCTCTGGTCGGCGGGGACGCAAACGCTCGGCGTGGCGATCTTTAATCTCGACGACAGCGGCAGTTCCGATCTGGCCTCGGCGCTCTCCGTTCTCGTCGTCATCATGGTGGTCATCCTGATGCTCGCTCTGGAAATGCTGGCGAAACACCTTCCAAGAGGCGTACTGCCATGGCGCAACTGATCCTCAATCACCTCAGCAAGGATTTCGGCACCGGCCGGGCTGCGGTCTCCGATGTGTCGCTCACCGTGCGCGAAGGCGGCTTTCTGGCTCTGCTTGGCCCTTCCGGTTGCGGCAAGACGACGGTGCTGCGCATGATCGCCGGTTTCGAACAGCCGAGCGACGGGTCGATCGTGCTGGGCGAGCGGACCCTGGCCGATGCCAGCGGCGCGCTGCCGCCGGAAAAACGCAACATGGCGATGGTGTTTCAATCCTATGCGCTGTGGCCGCATATGACCGTGGCTGAGAATGTCGGTTATCCGCTGAAAGTGCGTGGCATCACCGGCGCCGCATGGCAGGCGCGCGTCAAGGAGGCACTGTCGGTTGTGCGGCTGGAGGATTTCGCCGGGCGGCGTCCGGCCGATCTGTCCGGCGGTCAAAGACAGCGCGTGGCGCTTGCCCGCTGCCTTGTTACCGCGCCGGACGTGGTGCTGCTCGACGAACCACTGGCCAATCTCGACCGCCACCTGAAGGCTGCAATGGAAGAAACCTTTCGCGAGTTCCATGCCCGGTCCGGCGCGACGATGATCTACGTGACCCACGACCAGGGCGAGGCGATGGCGCTGGCGACCGACATTGCCATCATGTCCGAAGGGCGGTTGATACAAGTTGCCTCGCCGCAGGAGATCTATGCCCGGCCGGAAGGCCGGGTGGTCGGCGGGCTGGTCGGGCAGGGTGCCATTCTGGATCTCGCACTGCCGGAGCACGGCCCGCGTCTCCTGTCATGGCCAACGATCGAAACAGCTTTCCGCCAGACGTCGGCCCCAGGCCGCGCCGTGCTGGTGCGCCCCGAACATGTGGTAGCGGACCCGGCCGGGATTTTGCTGCAGGTGATAGCCTGCGTCTTCGAGGGCGAGCGCTTTGCCCTGTCGCTTCGCACGGCCGGCGGGCAGGGCCTCAGGGCCTATGCCACGCATCCGATGGATTGCGGCGTCCTGCAGCCATTCGTGATCCGGCAGGCATGGCTTTTGTGATCAATCAGTTGGCGCCGGAACATTGCCAGCGGATCACCCGGCAGCTGTCGGAATGATTGGAGCAGGCGGCAAGTGCTGCGCGTTGCGCCCGCCGGCTTCCCGGCGCCCAGTCGGAACCCCAGCCACCGTCTGCCCCGCGCGCCACCGCTCCGCAGCCATTCTTGAACCAGATCGCAACCCGGCAATCGCGGGCATTCCGGTCGCAATGCGACTGCGCCACCTCTTCGGCCTCCAAGCGCGAGGAATAGTCATACGACCAGCCGGTTGCGCCTGTTTTCGGCGAAAGCGAGATCGCGCCGAAACTGTCGGCGTGGGCCGTTGCCGCGCCAAGGCCAAGGAAGGCCAGGGCCGATATCACCGCCGTGGCCGTGCGTTTCCAGTTTGACATGTCCATTCCTCTCATGGGGCCGTGCATCCCGCCGGCCCATCTTGCAAGTGGGAAACGGCCTGTCAGGATCAATTATTCGCTCCCTGCGGATCACCCCAAAAATGGCCCCGGTGCAGCCCATCATCCGGCCGGATTGGCAGACGGAGAAAGGCCTTCGCCTTTTGCGGTTGATTGGCTAAAGTCGCCGCGATTGCATCCGGAAACTGCTGATGACCCTTCGCCTTGCCACCTTCAATATCGAGAACCTGATGAGCCGGTTCGATTTTTCCGGCTTTCGCAACAACCTCAAGCAGGATCGCGTTCTCAGGCTCTTCGACGTCAAGAACGAGGCGGAATACCAGCGGCTGGAGGAAGCCCGCACCATCGCTTATACCGATGACACGCGGCAGATGTCGGCGCTCGCCATTGCCGATTGCGACGCCGATATCCTCTGCCTGCAGGAAGCCGACAATATGGCGGCGTTGCAGGCTTTCGAATACGGCTATCTCTTCCGCATGGTCGGCAATGGCTACCGCCAGAAATATCTGATCGAGGGCAATGACAGCCGGGGGATCGATGTCGCGGTTCTCGTGCGCGAGGAGACCCGCGACGGCCAGAAGATCGAATGCGTCGATGTCAAATCGCATGCCGGTGTCACTTACGCCGATTTCAACCTGTTCAACGATGCCCTGGCACTCACCAATGTGCCCGGCGACCGCATTTTCAAGCGCGATTGCCTGGAGCTGGATTTTCGCATCGGCGGCCGGCCGTTCACGCTGTTTGTCGTGCATTTCAAGTCGATGGGCCCGGCGCGCGACGGGCTGGATGGACGCACGGCCACCATGCCGGTGCGCGCTGCCGAGGTGGCTGCGGTCCGCCGCATCGTCGAAAACAGGTTTGGCGCCGATCATCTGAACGGCAAGATGTTCGCGATCTGCGGCGACATGAACGATTATCAAGAGCGTGTCGATGTGCTCGGCGACCGGCGCACCGGCTATCGTTTCGAGCCGCGCCAGGAGACCGAAAGCGCGCTGGATGTGTTCAGCCATGACGGCTTTGTGGAAAACGTCATGCGCCGGCGCCCGGAACTCGACCGCTGGACGCTGTTTCACAGCCGCGGGCCGCAGGAGCGGCATCTTTGCCAGCTCGACTATATCTGGCTCTCCAGGGCGCTTGCCGAGCGCAATCCCGCGAGCGTGCCCGAGATCATCCGCGGCGGCCAGCCCTACCGGACGATCTTTCCGAAGGGGCAGGAGGTCGAACGCTATCCGAGAACCGGATGGGACCGGCCGAAAGCCTCCGATCACTGCCCGGTGGTCATTTCGCTGGACATATGAACCTTTCAGAGCGGATTTTGTGAACCCATGACAAGCACGTTATCCACATGGCCCGGCGACCGGCTGATCTTTCCGGTCGATCGCATCCAAGTCGAAGTGTCGGACGCGCCGCATCCCTTCTGCCTTGCGCATGAGGCGGAAATCACTGCCAACTGGGACCGGGAGGTGGCGGCCAATCCTGCCTTGTTTGACGGCCGCATGCTGTTGATGCGGGCACTGGAGCTTGGCGGCGGCGCCTTGTCTGGAACCTGCCATATCGTTCCCTTCTCGGCGTTTCTGCTCTGGCGCAAGACCCGCCCGGCCGGGGCAGCGCTGCATCTGTTCGGCCTGCCGGTGATCGTATCTTCGGACGGTGCGGTGATCGCCATTCGCATGGGCCAGCACACCGCCAATCCGGGCCGTGTCTATTGCGCTGCGGGCTCGCTCGATCCGGGTGACATCAGCGGCGGATATTGCGATATCGACGGCAACATGGCGCGCGAGGTGATGGAGGAAACGGGTCTTGCGCTATCGGACGCCAAAAGCGTCTCCGGTTTCCATGGTCTGCGCCATCAGGACGCCGTGACCCTGTTTCGTGCCTATCATTTTGAAGAGACTGCGGCCGAGTTGATCGACAGGATTCTCGCTCATATCGCTGCCGATCCGGAGCCGGAAATCGACGCCGCCCTTGCCATCCGCACCGCCGATCCCGGGCAGCATCCGTATCCGCCCTTCATGCCGCCGGTTCTGCAATGGGTTTTCGGCACCGTAAAGTGACGCTTTTGCGCTTGCCGGGAGCGACCTGCCATGCAAGGTCTGATACCTGAAAACAGCAAAGGGAGACCATCGTGGCGCGTCGCTATGCAATCTACGACGTTTTCACCGCCAACAGGCTGGAGGGAAATCCGCTCGCCGTTGTCTTTGACGGCGATGGCCTCAGCGATGCTGCGATGCAGGCGATTGCCGGCGAGTTCAACCTGTCGGAAACGGTGTTTCTGCAGCCGCCGCAAAAAACCGGGCATGCCGCAAAACTGCGGATTTTCACGCCTGCCTATGAACTGCCGTTTGCCGGCCACCCGACGGTGGGCGCCGCTGTTGCGTTAGCGGAAGATGGGCGCTCGTTTGACGATAAAGACTATGACCTCGTGCAGATGCTGGAGGAAAATGTCGGCCCCGTGCGCTGCGCCGTGCGCGGCCGCTCAGGCGAGGCGACCTTTGCCGAATTCGACGTGCCGCGCAAATCGGTGCGGCTCGATGCCAAATTCGACCGGCAGGCGATCGCCGATGCCTTCAGCCTGAAGGCGACGCAGATCGGCTTTGAAAACCATGTGCCCTCGTTCTGGAGCGCCGGGGTCCCTTTCGTGACGATCCCGGTTCACGATGTGAGCGCGGCCGCTGCCGTGGAGTTCGACGCAGCACAGTGGGAGCAGATCACCCCGATCGCCGAGGGCCGGCTCGCCGCCGCCTATCTCTATTGCCGCGGCGGCGTCAACCATGCCGCCCGCTTCCATACGCGGATGTTTTCTCCCGCCATGGGCATTTCAGAGGACCCGGCGACGGGCTCCGCGCTTGCCGCCTTTTCCGGCGCCATCCACAGTTTCGACCGGCTGATCGACGGCCATCATCCGTTCCTGGTGGAGCAGGGCGTGGAGATGGGGCGCCCGTCGCTGCTGCACCTTCATATCGACGTCTCCGGCGGCGAAATCAGCACGGCCCGGATCGGCGGACAGGCGGTGAAGATCGCGGCCGGTGAACTTTATCTTTGAAAAACAGCCTCTAAACAGCCCATACAGATTTTTTGAAGAAATCCGAAAGAAAATCACCGGAGGAACTAGACAAGCCCGGCGAACCCCATTATACGCCGCATCACACCACAGCAATGTGGTTCTAGAGGCCGCAAACGAAGCGGTTCTGGCGGGTGATTAGCTCAGTTGGTAGAGCAGCTGACTCTTAATCAGCGGGTCGTAGGTTCGAACCCTACATCACCCACCATTTTCTCCTTTGAGATCAAGCAATTACGGCTAATCTTTAACTTAGATTATATACCACGACAGCCGCCATGTATCACAGTCATATCACGCCTTAAAAAGACGTCGTTTTTAGATTGTTTGTTTAAGCTTTTTACCTCCGCCTACGGAGGCCTGAAAACTGTGGATAATCCAGTGCTATCCGCAGCTATGGCTCGATAACAGGTCTGTGGGTGACCAGACTTACGAACGATTTCAAGACGGCTTGAATATCGGACCCTCGAAATCGGACGAGCGGTAAAGATATTCGTCACGCCGTTCTGTTGTCGCCAAGTCTGATTTATACCGCAGTTCACCCTCGACGCCGATTTCACGAATCGTCTGGAGGGTCTCGGCAACGGTCTCTCGATCAGATGTCGCGCAATAGACGCATACCAGGTCATGGCCGATTTTCTGGCGGAGCTGGATCGTTGACTTTTTGACTGCGGCCACCCTGCCGTCTACGGCCGCGTCTTCAAGCTCTTCCCAAAATTTTCCGATATCTGGCACCGGGATCGGCACCATCCACTTGCCCGACGACGCTTCGTCCGTCTCGCGTATGAAGGTCCGGAATTCAAATTTTGAAAGTACCGGAAACCATTGCATAAAAAATCCTCCCCTGCTGCCGCGCCGCACACGCGGGCTCGCATTACCATCGCTCTACCACCGAACATCTTGACGATCAGTCCATTGGCAAAATGAAGTCTTCCGGATACGCGATCATCAACTCGCGGTATCCCAGCAACCGGCCATCACACCGCTTTACTTTCGCTTTGCTCGTATACCGAGTGATGACCCAACGATACTGACGATCATCGACAAACACGTGCCCTCTGCCGTGAATATCATCGTCAAAATTTTCAGTGTCTCTGATCGCTTGTCGCACTTTTGAAACGTTTTCATCGGACAAATCAGCTGCTGATCCACCAATGTTTACCTCGCCAAGCGCTCCGTCGAATGCCCGTCGATGAGCGTCATTGAGTGCAAGATGTAATGCAAACAAGTTTTGAATGGTGTCGTCGGACAGGTCGGGCATTGACTCTAAGGACATGCGGTCATCTCCATTTTGTTGGACCGCCTCATTATATAGAGGCCGGTGGAGATGAGTTTCAAGTCGAAGGAGGATGATTGTGATGTGCCAGCGTACGTCAAACGATTCCTTGACCTTTCTCTTTTCAGAGACCGCTCTGCCACTGAGCTAACGCTGGCACACCAAAGTTGCTTGCCGTTTTCAAACCTGGACAAGCGCGCCTCTTGGGCAGGTTCGACCATTTCGAGCCCCGGTCGCTGGCTGTCCCGTCGAAGCTAATGTACCTGGCTATAATTCATCAATCGCCATCGGCACGAAACCGCCGCCGAAATATGACTTTTGAGACATATCCAGCAACAAATATGACATATAAGACATAAATTAACGCAACCTATGATGCCTTCCCAGTAACCTATTTCAAATCATTTTAGGTTGCGCTAGACTCCCGAAATCGTTGACTTAAGCGGGTGAAACCAAGCCGGAGTTAGTGTTGACATGCCGGACAATCAGGGCCTTCGCGACAGGCTCAAGCTAAAATATTTACCCTTCGATCCGACGCCCGAGGCAATTGCCGAAGCTGAAGCTTTCATCGCGATGTCGGACGCCGAACAGGCTCATGAACTAGAAATCAGTTTTAATGAGCGGGCGGAGGTTTTGATCAGCCTTGTGACCGCACAGGCTCTTTACAAGGACCCAGCCGACCGCGATCCGGGCTCCATCACGGAGGCCAAGGTCGCCGCACATCCGGAGCGCTACAAATGACATCCCTGCCTGACGCGCATCCGCTTGTTCTGTATTCACGCGGCCAGATCAGCCGCCAAGTCGCAATCGAAAAGCTGCAAATCCTTGATTATGCCACGCTGCTCGTGCTCCTCGGCGATGCCGATTTGCCGATGCCAATGCCGTCGGATGAGCAAATCCAGCGAGAGATCGAGACCTTCAGGGCGATGATGCGGACATGACACGGTACGACGACGATTTCGTCGCCTGGACTCGGCAACAGGCCACTCTGCTGCGCTCGATGCCCGATCATGGCCTCGATATCGAGCACCTAGTCGAGGAAATCGAAGGTCTCGGCCGGTCTGCCATTGCTGATCTGTCGTCGGCGATCAGGCAGGTCTTGGAAGGTCTCGTCCGTCGGTCAATCGATCCCGACTCGATCAGTCTAGAGGATATCTATTCGGCACAGGCGGACGTGATTATTAGTGCTGATGGGGGCGTCTGGCGGCATATCGATCTCGACAGGGTGTGGCGGCTCGCGAGGCGAGCGGTGGATGTCAATGGGCCCGAGAAATGTCCGATCACTACCGAGCATCTGATTTCTGAGGATTTCGAAATCGAGCGAGTGATGCGGCTGATCCGATCTTGACTCTACCTGCCTATAAGAACAAAACAAGAACTATGCGCCATCGCCGAGGCGTCGATCTTACACGCCAGCCGGACCCGCCTCATGTTGAGCGACTACAGGAGGTCGGCGACCTGTACGACGTCGCCAATCGCTTTCAAGACTTGTCCGGATGGGCTCTGATTGGTGGCCGGTGCGCTTGGTGCGAAAGCGAAGGCTGGATTGACCGCGATTGGCTTGAAGGAAAATTTCCAAATGCCATTATCATCAACCTGGCACCGCTGCTGAGATGCCGGAAGTGCGGTGCAAAAGGCAGCAATCGTTGGATTCTGGGCAAGCCACATCGCTAGATTGTAACAAATCAGGGGCAAAATCGGAAATTTGCCCCTGAATAGTTACACAACTCATTGAAACGGTACCTTTTTTCGCACGTCGTTAAATTTTGAGTGTTGACAGAAAGTGCTTGTTAGGAACTCGTACCGGAAGTTGTCTTCACGAATTTCGAACCAGGAGAAATGACATGGCTCAGCATCGCAGCGTCCCTTGCCCAGCCCAGGCTGTTGCAGTTCAGACGGGCGCGATTTTTTCGGTGCTCGCTGCAGGTGCCGTCAATGCTCATATGTCCGGCGTCGCGGCAGCACGCCAAGCTCGCGAAGATCACAACTGCCACATCCTGGCACATCAAGCCCACGAAGCTTCTGTTGCGGCTCATGACTGGGCTGATCTGGCTCGTGCCCAGGCTATTGAGATCGAGCGCCTGAAGGCTGAAAACTTTCGTTTGACTAAGGTCGCTAAGCAAAATTTCGAGTTGGCGCAGCGCTTAGCAAAGAAGGCTGCCTGATGACGGATGATCTTGAAATGAGCGTAGATATCGCGCTCGGAAAATGGCGTCGTCGGGAGATTTCGGAAGTGGATGTCTTTCGCCTGACAGGCCTGCGTTCGGCGGCGCAGCTCGCTGACGCGCATGTTGAGATGATCGAAAACGAGCGAATGGCGCAGGAGGACAAGTTGATGACACCGGCAGAGCGTGAAGCGGAAGATATCCTGGCTCAGGCATATGACTCGTACGGAGATATCTTGCGAGAGGACCCTGAGCGGCTGCCGGACATTTTGAAAGCCATCACGGAAAATCGCCGCCGCCTGGAAATGAAGGCGGCAGCGCAGTTTAATGCTCGTCGCAAGGGTCGTTCAGGCCGCGAGAACGTGGTCGCTTTCCCGAGCCGCTAATCTAAGGCGGAAACCATCCATGCGAGTGACCAGGCCGGGGATAGTCTCCCTGGCCTTTTCATTTTTGGGCGCTTCAAGACCGGGTATGATTCCATCGTGACCGCTCAAAAGCATCGAAATCTTGCTCTGTGGAGCCTCAGACAGAGATCGCATCGCTTTGTCATTCGTTGAAAGACCCGACAGCCATTCCTGGTGCGACGGTTCCAGCTGCGATAGGTCAATCGAAAAACGTTCGTCCGGCTTTGCTGCAGCAAACAGCTTTATCTGCATGGCTGCGCTCGCGTTGGACAGTGTATCGGCCGCTCTCTGGTGGCCTTCTTCAATGCTACGGTCAATCTCGTAAAGGTCTTTGCTCGGTAGATCGAGCGGTCCCGGCGTCGCGCTTCCGCCGCCACCTCCTCCAGGAAGCAATCCGCAGAATTGCCGCCAGCACCAATCCATTGCGGTCAGCCCGCCCTTAGCGAGGTTTGCCATCGCCATCAAAATTGCCATGAAAAATGCTCTCATTTTCTTTATCTCCCTATTTCAATGAGTAACTGAGGACATCGTTCGCCGGAGCCAAGCATTCGACAAACACAAATCATACAATCACACAACACTAAAAATATATTTCGTTGACAATCCTAGCTTTCATCAAGGCTGACCTAATTTGCAATAACACAATTCACTTGCGCCCATAAAAATCTCGCCAAAGACTTCTCTCATGTTCACGCCAGACCGGAGATAAACATGGAGAAATTGTTGACATTGTCCAAAAAAGAAATTGAACAGCGAACGGTATACTATGTTGACAGCCTCGGAGAGCGCAGCGGCCGACGTGCTATTGCAGCTCGCATTTTGGGGGTGTCGCTGAGATCGATTGATGCATGGTGCGCTCCGTCAGACCCCCGCGTGATCCCAGCCGACAAGCTGATGCAGCTCGTGATCGAGGCGCACTTTCGCGAGCTGTACGTCATCAATTATTCTAAAATCATCGACATTTACGACGACTGTGACGACCTGATCGGCAGCACCAATCGTGCGGCGGACGCGTCATTTTTGGCCGATACACATTGCAGAAGGATCGCTATGAGACCGCGAGGAGGCGGCTGGGCGACGCCGGAACTCATCATGTCGGAAGAGCAAATCCTGAGGTCACGACTCCGAAAAATTGTGACGTCAGGCGAAATCGAAAAGCGTCAGATTTGCCGAACACTCGGCTGCGATGAATATGCGCTTATCGACATGCAGTCCGAACTCAGACGCGCGAGATTTGGGAGGATGCCGGATCGGACCGGCATCGAAATCCTGGAGGGCTACGTTTGGGGTCAGTCAGGGGAGTATGCCGCATGAAAAAAGCAATCCCGCTTACGGGCTCATCATCCAATCTCGCCGCCGATCTCAGGCCGGATGGGCCCCTTGCGCCGCTCTATCGTCAAATCCTAAAAGTTGCGCAGACGCACTCGCATCCTCGTACAAGGGCCCTTTTCCAACAGATGTACGACGGTCGAATGGGCGCGTCGCCGACTGGGTATCAGCAGCCTAAACCTGCACCCGAGCCGAAACCAGTACCGGTTATAAGAGGTCCCGAACCGCGACGAGCGCCACCGCCAAGACCAGCATTCAAGCGGCCATCCGCATTTAGAACGTAACCAAAAGGTCCCGGAAACGGGGCCTTTTTCAATGGTCGTGCGAAAAATGCAAAAAAATCAGCCCGCGATTTGTAATGCTCGGGCGGACCGCTACGTAATGTGAGTTAGTAACGCGTACAACGGTGTAACATGAGTAAGACGACCCCGACCCCGACCCCGACCAAGACGAAGGCCAAAAAGCTCACCCCAGCTCAGGCACACGCCGCCCGGCAAGCGATGTTCAGAGAAATCGAACAGCGTTTGAGTCCAGTCCTGAGCGGCCTAGCTGCGTCAATCGTAGCTAGCCGCCCGGCGCGCAAGGCTCTCGTCCGCGACAAGTAGCGGCCGACAAAATCCCATCGGCGGAAACGTTTGTGTAATTTTCAAAATAATTCGTTGACAGTGTGAGCGTTTTCCTAAGCATTTGTTTTATCAACGTTTTATTGCTTGTGTAGTTTTCGCCGATGGCCAAGAATTTAATTATCACCAAGGCGCTGGTGACCGGTAAGCAAAAAAATCAGGCCGGGAAACACTGAAAGAAGGAAGAGAAATATGTTTTACTTAGCATCGGTTGAATACGTCGGACCAAATCAGGACGATGATCGCTACGTTGACTCAACGGAAATCCAAGTCCTCAAGAGCCCGGTCAAGATAAATGGCATGGGCGCAGACATCTTGGATGGCTGGGCCGGTGAATACAACGGATGGAGCACCTCGGCGGATGGCGTGGCTGCGACGCTTGAAGAAGCGGAAGCAAAAATTTTTGCTTTGTGGGGCGATGTCCGCGAGATAGATCACGACGGCAGAGACCCATCCGTCAATATTGCGGCCGTGTACAAGCCCGGAAAATATGCACCTCTGTCTAGGTCGTCGGTCATTGAAATCGTATGGGAAGATTTTAATGACAGGATTACTGCCGAAAGCACTGACGAGGACCTTGAATACGCCGCGTTCAACGCAGAATCCGTTGCAAATGATCATGAATGGACGTGTAACGGCTTGGCTTTGACGATTGCCGGAGAGATTAGGGCCGCCAAACTTAAAGAAGTAGAAGTCGAAGCGGCCTGATCAATGTTTGATTACCCCTCAAAAGCCCGGAGTAAGACCCGGGCTTTTGCCGTTATTGTGCCTCTATAATCCTTTTAACAGCATCCAGTTTTGACCGGCAATCGGCACCGGCCTTTGCCTTCCTTCACCGTCACAGTTATGTTTCCATAGACCGGTTCGGCCGAGCACGTCAGCAGGCTCCTCGGCACCTCGATCTTCTGGAGCTGGACCTGCGTGATGATCCTCGGCTCCTGGTGTTGACAGCCAGCCAGGATCGTTACGAAAATGACAAACGAAACCACCGTCACAGCTCTTCCGAAAACGTCTCTCAGGGCTACGTCCGAATCTCCTGATAAACGGCTTCGCCAGCGCATCCGGAATTTCGATTTCTTCGACCGTGGCTATGTCGTCGGCGACTGCCTCGATAGGGCTTCTGAAGCAGCGGTTTCTACAACAAAAACTTCCAGTGCGCCGATCTGAATCTTATAGGCGGCCTCGATTTCCTTGGCGGCGGCGGCGTTGTTGTTGGCCGTCTGGATGGCCGAGCAGAACGCGTCTTCAATCGCCTGACTAATCGCAAACTCAATAATCGTCAGCCTATTCAAGCTCCGTTGATCGCCCCGAAAATAGTGGCCTTTGCCGTTTCAAAGGAACTTAACTTGCCTTCGGTTCCAGCGCCTCATATGCGCCATTCCCCATGTCTGGTGTCCAATAATCATCATTATCGGACACCAGCTGACAGGGCGAAGGACCAGTTGTGACGATGAGCCTCATCGCCGTTGAACTCTCCCTGACAAGTCCGAGTCGAGTCACGATTATAGAGCTTCTTCGCCCACTGCCACGGAAGGTTTCGCAGCCTCGCTCGTCAGCTTCTCCATCCTTTCTACAAAGCCCCACCCGCGCACGCGGCCTCTGTTATATTCAGACTCGGCTCCGATTTTTTCCATTGCCGTCCCCGCAAGGTTTAACGCCGTCACGCCGTCTGGTGTTGGGTTGGTGATCTTCATAATCTCCCGGAGCCCGGAGAGAGCATTCTGTAGTCTCGGTCCCTGAAGGGTCTTAAACGCCTTGAAGTAGTCATCGACAGTCGCCTTGGCGAGGATGCCAATTAGGCGCGGACTCATGCTCGAATTGTAAAGTTCGTCCAGTGCCTCTTCAAAAGTTGTCGTTGTCTGATGGCCTTTGAGTTCAGCTTCCAAGATCGCGGCCAGATCGGGATGTACTTCTTCGCGCAGGTAAGCTTCAGTCACATCGAAAGATCGGGGGGTGCCTTTCTTTGCTGTCACGTACGCCGCCGTAATGGCCTTGAACTGGTCCTCTTTGCCAAATTCTTTCAGTAGGTTCGCAAGAGCGTTCAGGTCGGCTAGCTCGTGGTGAGTCACGTGCTTGATGAAGCATCTTACAAGCCGTTCAATAACCTCCTCTTCTTCGGTAGAGAACGAAAAGATGTGTTGGTCCCAAGCTTCTCGCAATTGCGCCGCAGCCGCGAGCTGGACGGCTTGCGCGTGAAGCAATCCAGCGTGTTCATCAATGATTTTCGGGTCAAAATATCCAGCCTGGATGCTACTCATCACCGCCGAATCGAATATGCTGGTGGTGGTAAAGCCGTACTCGGTCAGTTGCTGATCCCAAGCATTCTCTTGCTCCGTAGGTTCGTCCTTCTGGTTTATGCCAGACCATTCCGAACGCTTCCGCAGGTACTCCCACGATGGAGCGATGTCAGGCTGCAAGTGTGACCAGGCCAGAAGCGCGATGCTGCTCGCGGTATTCATGAACACCGAAGGCGCGAACCTCGAAAGCAGCGGCTCAATCGCTTTCACAAGGTCGTATATTTTCCTTATGACCCGGACGTTATCTACGCCGAGCTTCGTGACGCGTTCGCGTACATAGTTGGCCGCCTCGGTCTTGTCAGTGATCGCAATCGCCGCACACTCTTCCGGTGTCGGCTCGAAGAGCAAGCTCCTATCGACGACCTTTTCAAGGTAGCTACGGAACTGCTTGTCGTCGTTGCTCTGGAACGCTTCCTCGTTCAGTAAGATGACGACCTTGCAGAGCCGGTCCTCTTTCAAGTGGGATATGTAACCAAGCACGTCACCGATATCGAGGCCTGCCCCTTTGCGTTCCAGGTCGTCAAAGCACACGATCTGCTTGCCGATCATCATGGAGAGAGCGGAAACAACAGCCTGTCCGAAGCCCTCGCCAAAAATCGCAGGCATAAAGGACGCAGCTACCTTTCGGAGAATTTTTTCCCCATCGTTCAGCCGCGTCCTCAGCTTTTCATTCGATATGTAGTCACCGATTTCGTTCCGTGGCGAAGTCGCCTGCAAAATAGCGGTCTTGATCTCGGCAACCGAATTGATCCCGAATAGGGAAACGTAAGCATACTGGCCGAGTGCGATTGCGTCTTGCTTTCCCCGAAGCCTCTTTGTTTGCTGGTGCCAATTATAGGTCTTCCCGGTGCCCCAGCGCCCACGAATGCATAGGACTTCGGGCCTATCGGTAGACAGGAATGTTTCGATGGCTTTAGTGACGTGTTCAACAGACATAGAAGTCCTGCGGGTCAAGGTGTGCGATTCTTGCAGGCTTCCTGGCTGGCGCGTTCTCTCCCACAATCGCTCAGGGATCGGTAGAGTTGCAGTCGGGCGTCGTCAACAGGATTATTCCAGAGGACAGCGCTCGCTACGACTGCGCCCGTCGCGATCTCAATGCGAGGGACAATGGTCATCGTGTTACCCTATCAGTCTATTTCCTCAAGGACCGCCGCTGTGCTTCGTGTCCAGGGGTTGTCAGTCGTGCTGCGATAGGCGCATGACCTGCCGCATGCACAAATCGCCATCGGGATGGCAGGTGGTAAGCATCTCTCCATTAATCATCCGAAATTCTCGGACATCCAGCGGGTCAAAGAGTTCGAACGGGAGCGGTATCTTGGCATTGGGGTTGTGAAAAACGCGCAAGCCGTCCCGGAGGCTCTCGATATAATCGCCTTTATTCGCAGCGATGGAAATCAGCTCCGAATTGTTTCGTATCCGGGTCGCCTGAAAAACAAATTGCTCGGTGCTTCGGCCGAGGGCTCGCACTTTGCCGTAAGTCGCAACGCTGCTGTAGATCACGGCACTGACACACGCGAACTCCGGATGGTTGAAAATTCCAAGCGGGAGGGAGATGTTCTCATTTTTTGAAAACTTCTTTCGCTCTTCAAGGTCGTACAACAGCCGCTGCATCGCGACATCGCCCAGTTGGAAGCTGTCGGGCGTCCCAAAGTTGTGCAAAGCGATAACAAAGGATTTGCCCTGGACATGGGGCAGGCCAGAGTACCGGCGATCATAGAGACGACGTTTCGCGTCGAGACTGTTGTATAGCCGCGCCAGGGTTTCCGTATAGCGTTGTTCAATATGTCTGCCCCCGGTGAGGTCGCTGATGGATTTCTTCCACTCCGGGGTCGCGTTTTCAGCGTGGCTGGAGATTACTGCTTCGACGACCATTGGGAGGTCGCGAGCCACAAAATCTGGGGCGTCGAACGAAAAATCGACGTTGATGTCCAAGCTTTTGAAGACCGCATAGAGGTAAAGCTCCCACCAACAGCTGTTGAAGGTCGTCTGAAATTCTCGAACGAACTTGTTGTCTCGGTCAATGAAGCCCTTGGCCCAGTCCGCCAAGACTTCACGGACGTCCCAGTCGCTTTCTGACATCAGTCGCTTGAAATTTGGGTGCTGGCGGTTCGGAGTAACAAGGGGCGTAAACAGGTCCATGATGCTATTGCGCGGCTTTCCAAAGGTGAGAATTAGATAAGAGTACCGTGAAGCAGATGCCCCAATGACCATCTGGACCGGGCTGAGGGTTGCAGCCTTTCGCGACGAACCTAATCGTCTGCTTACTCGTTGTCCTCAGGAGCTTTGCTCCAACCCCAATAGGTTTGGTATCGTGGCCCATGAGATTGCGGTTGCTGCCCCTTCTCTGGGCGGTCGATAAGAATGGGCAAGGGGGCGGGCAGCTCTGGACCGACAATAATTGCTTCCCCTTGACCAAGCGATGGGATGAAGGCCGCAGCGTCACGGTCGAGATCGCCGCAAGCGCGCTCGATTGTTTCGCGGTCCCGCTCATTTGTGAGGCGATGAACGAACAGCGTACCCAACTGGCTCAACACGTCGGTTGGTACGTCCCGAGGGCGTTGGGTCGCAATTCCCGTTGTCAATCCGTACTTGCGCCCTTCCTTGGCAATCAGGCCAAATGCGTCCAGGGTGACGTGATTGGTTTCGTCGCCGATTGAGCGGCCGATGAATTGATGAGCTTCATCAAGGAAGCAAACCAACGGCACTTGTTGAAATACGTTTTTTCGAGCAAGGCCGAGTAGATGACGGCCCAACGTATTCAGAAGCAACTCTCTGGTGTGGTATTTGAAACTCACGTGCTCGAATGAGAGCACCAGAGCGTTCTGGCTTGGGTCGTTGATGAAATCCTGGATTTCCTTGCAAATATCGACGCCTTCGTGGGAGAACAAGCAACGCATTTCTGACGAAGACAGATAGGTTTCAACGCGGACGATCAAAGAGTTACAGGCGCTGAGGGCAAAGTCATCCCAATCGCCAAATTGGCCAAGGTTGTTCTTCGTATACTGTTTTACGCACTCTTCCTTGATCTGATCTGGAAGTAGACTGATGTCGAAGTCGCAAACGTGCGATTCGAGCTGAGATGCCAAGTCGATGAGAGCAAGTGCATGGGCGGTACGGCTGTTTTCACGCTTCCTAACTGTGCCACGTTTACTCACCTCAATGAAACCTTTTCGATTTCCGAGCGTGTAAATCTCGGTTTCGCCTTCTTCGACAGCGCGATGGAAAGCGTGCTCGTTCCCTCGCAACGCTCCTGCGAGGCGAAGACTTTTAATCGCATTTCGCAGATTCGGTCCCTGCATCTGCGCAGACGGCGTAAGTAACGCATAAAGATCGATTTCAGACATTTCGCCGTATGGAAACCGGGCTAGGGGCTGTTGCTCAGTGCCTTTCGAAAAGGAAAACTCCTTCGCCCCGGCGATTTTTCCGGCAAACTCTCCAGTGGGATCGAACAGGATACACTTTCCACCAAGGCGAACGATCTCGTTGAGCAGCTTAGAAAGGGTCCAGCTCTTACCGCCGCCGGTCGCACCGAAAATCCCGCAGTGTCGCCCAAAGAGCTTCTCTGGCGGCATGGCGATGTCCGCACCAGCAATTCCAGATAATCGACCAAGGTTCACAAGTAGTCGCTCGTCTTTTCCCTCTCCAACTTCGCCTTGGAGCGCCTCGCGAATGGCAGATGCTAGAGCGTTACCATCCGCCAGGTAAATTCCATCGCCAACACGCGGTTTGACGTTGATGCCGCGTGTTACCTTGTGAGTTGCCTTACTGATTGTCGCAAGCAGTTGGGCGCGGCCTTGTGGTTCGGCTGAAGCGTCGGCCTCCATTTGCCTCTCAAGGCCCGAGCGTTGCCGCTCTGGCACCGCTACGTCGGTTATCCGGCCCAGAATGCACTCTTGATCGCAGTCGACGAAAATAAAATCACCCGTTGTTCCCCTGGCCAAACCCCGTTGGCCGCTGGCCGCCAGTGCTTTGGGGATGGTAAGTTCGATGTAGGAGGCACCGACCCGCGTGACGGTTCCCACCCGTTTATCTGAATCGACGAGGGCGGATGAGGGTTGGTTCATTGGGGGAAATCCCTGATCTGATCGAGCCGCATTTGCAAACGCTGCCGGTCTGTTTCGCCAGCGATTGCAGGGATGGCATCGACCAAATCCTCAAACCTACCGTTTAACACGGTGATCCGAGGATCACCCTCCTGGACGAGACGCATTATCTTCTTCTGGAATTTTTTCTGCTTATCAATCTCCAGATCAAGCAGGTGATCCGGCTGATATCCGTCGAGCTTTATCGGGTTTATGAAAGAGGGATCAACGAGCACCAGCCGGAGTGAGAGGTTCGACTCCAATGCTGACCAGATTGGTGCGCTGATATGGTCATCTGCGAAACCAAAACCCGCGACGAAAAGCGCAGTATCAGGCTCCCGGAGCGCTGCTTGAAATGCCGCGAACGCATCCAAGTAGGGAACCTCGAACGCCTGCTGGTACTTGGTCGAGCGCGGATAGATTAGAACCGGCTCATGGCCCGGCTGGTTGACCGCCATCGATCTGACGACCACGCCGTCAGATTTTCTCCGCCAGTCGACCGATCCATGCAGTTTGTACAGGTGGAAAACGGCTTCGATGTAGTCAGCCTTGGTGCCCGACGTTTGCCGCCGCACGATATCGTGCTGGAAATAATCGCGATTGAACCGCTGCTCTGCGCTGTGAGAGAAGCCATCGACAAGGACGACACCTAATCGTGAGGCCGATTCCTCAATGCAAAGGTCGTAATTTGTCGTGAATACCTTCACCCGTGGCTTGTCGACGGTACGCTTCGCGAGCTTTTGCACGAAGGCTTTATGTGCAGGCAAATCAGTGTCCTGGTCGACGAAGTTTACCTTGGTGAGAATAGCACTCTCAGCCGCAGCGATGAAAGTTCGCAGTCTTTGAACTTCGCCCTTTGGGTCAATCTTTTCGGCTGTCGTCGCACGGATTTCGGTCAGTTCCAGTTTCATTTTGCAAAGGCTGAGTAGGGTCTCGATGTCCCCAGCCCTGGGCTTTCCCTTGTCGTCTAGGGGGATGGCACCGACTAATTCGATGACCATATTATCGAACGTTTCGTAGTCGAGGTCGAGTTCGCTGACCTTTGCCCGAGCGGCATGCCAAAGATCGCTCATGCCAGGCGCTTGGCCTTTGGCTTCGTCTGGGTTGTTTGCGCAGAACGATGCTCCCGACCCAAGGAGAGACAGCACATTCGTAGAGTGGAGCGATTGGAGAAGCGCCTCCTCAACCCGCGCCTTGGCCCCTGCGATCCTCCTACTGCCTGGGTCTTCAGGATTAGCTTCCTGATCATGCCAGGCCAGCCATTGTCCCTCCCGTGTAAGAAGGCGCAGATTTTCTGCCGCACCTTGCCTTTTATCCCAGTAACCGCCCACCGATTGCCCCCGACTCGATCAACACAGAGTTGCTGCGATACTACCCATGGCTTTAAGAACGGAACAAGTCCGGTGCCAGGCAAACAAGCTGTCATTTTTTGCAAACCCGAACGACATGAGAGCCACTGCTACGGAACAAAATAAGAACAAAATCGCTCTTTGTCTGTGTGAAAATCGGCCATTGGTTTGAAACCAAGCCTTGACATCCGTGAACAAAATAGGAACATATGCCTTTCGTTTTTGGAGGATATTCCTATGTCGAGCCGTAAGGGTGAACTCACTGCAGCGGGGATAGACCGAGGTTGGCCTCATCAAGTCGCGCTCGCTGCTCACCTTTGCACTGGCAAACAAAGTGCGGCGCATGATGAATTCTGCAGGTGCCTATCTCGGTGTGTGCGGGGTCATAGTGTCCGATTTGAAGATGTCGGCTACATCGTCCACTGTTTTTCGATCCGCGACGATGCTGCAGCCTTCATGATGCAGTTTGGCGGGGAATGGTTCGACCCTAGGGAAAGGGGAAATGGCACCAACTGGTTTAAATGGTACAAGGGCAGCAAGTCGGGAGCGGGGGAACAATACAGTGGCCGGAACCGGTGATGCATGTGCTTGAGGTTGCAAGGAGTTGGCTTCTTGGTGCACACAGCAGCGCATGTTTGGTAAGGATGCGATGGCGGAAGCAAAGATACTGCTCGCCGGGATGGGAGGAATTGCAAGTTGTGTCCGACAAAGCGGCCTTGTTGGCGAGAGCCAAGGCGGAGCGTCCACTGAGTCGGTCAACGGCGGCATCAAGATAGACGGGCTGTTTGAGCGGTTGGTCGCTCTCAGTCGTGAATCGATGGCGCGCTATCTGCCGAACCTATACAGCTATACAACTGTTCAGCGATCAAACTTATTTGCAACGACAAGAGTTCGCGGCCCAGATTATGGGGCTCATTATAATGCTCTTAACATTTGGCGATGTGCTCGGATGAAGTTCGGTCATCAATCGGTTTCCCTAACCTGGCTGAAGAAGTCTCAAGATGTTAAACTTCTCAGCCAGGCCAGGCTCGTCTTTTCACTTCTACATCCCAGAAACTCGCCTAATGGATTTCCGAAAATACATATGAAGGCGCTTTCGATGCTCGGCATCTTTGCACACTGCTTGGCGAGCCGCTTGACGCTTTCGCTCATCAGGTGACTGCAGGGCGGTATCACCGCCCCGCGAACTTACACAAATATCAGGCGGCTTTAACCGACACCGGAAGCCGGAAAGGCGCACCCAATCTATTGAAGGCATTCATGGCGGCGATGGTGATCGTGAGATCGACCAGGTCCTTCGGTTCGAATGCCGAGGAAGCAGCCGCATAAGCTTCATCCGATGCGTGTGTTTCGCTTACCCGCGTCACTTCTTCGGCCCAAGCGAGAGCCGCACGTTGTTGGTCGGTGAAAATGTGAGGCACCTCGTCCCAGACCGGTACCAGCGCGACTTTGTCAACTGACATGGTCTTGCGGAGATCACGACCGTGCATGTCAATGCAGTGGGCGCAACCGTTGATCTGGGAGACCCTGAGAAAGACGAGGTGGATTAGCTCTTCAGGCAGATTGGTGTTCTTCATCACATAATTGTGGACTCCGAGCAGAGCTTTTGCGCCGTCCGGGGCGACTTCGTACCAGTTCATGCGTGTCATCGAATTGATCCTTTCAATTTCTGATGGTTGCAGTTTTCCCGCCGCCGACACGCAGTGTCGGCGTTAGGTATTCTCGAAT
The DNA here is from genome assembly GCF_029277445.1 of Pararhizobium qamdonense. Classification (NCBI taxonomy): domain Bacteria; kingdom Pseudomonadati; phylum Pseudomonadota; class Alphaproteobacteria; order Hyphomicrobiales; family Rhizobiaceae; genus Pararhizobium; species Pararhizobium qamdonense. Next base: position 2,239,391 of record NZ_CP119566.1, read on the forward strand.
TATTCTTCACTTACCGGGGCGGGCGCGCTGCCTTCAGCGCCGTCACGCGTGCGGTCTCACGTGCCGCCGTGCGGTCGCGAAACCAGTCGGCAACCAAGCTCTCGAAGGCTTCAGGCCGCCCCCCTTGAGCCAGATCGGCCAAGCTTGTCCTTGCCAACTCCGAGCGCATGCGTTTTTCAGCCCTGAGCATCACCGCATGGATACGACAGACACCGTTTATCGACCAAGGGGGCGGAGTGCCACCGAACAACACACAACCGCGACGCACTTCCTTGCAGTCAAACAGCTTACGATCACCTTCGATGGCGTCGACAACATCCCGAACCGACACGTCCGCAGGGGATTTAGCCAACTCATAGCCGCCACTGATCCCGTCGGCGGAGTTGACGATGCCCGCTTTTTCCAGCTTCGGCATGATCTTTGCCACCATCGCCGCCGGTAGGCCCTGCATCTCCGCCAGGTCGCGGCTGCTGGCGCGTTTAGGATGTTCGGCGACAAGCCAAAGAAGGGTATGTAGCCCGTACTCAATTGAGACTCCGAACAAGCTGACGCCTTTGCGGTGGCCCGAGCCTTCGCTGTCTGCCAAGGCCCGACCAAGGTCGCCAATCGCGTCTACGTCTTCCTGGGTCAAACGCCACCTGTTTTCATCCGCGTTAAAACTATAACGCCACCTACATAAGTCCGCGTTAAAAGTCAATCTGAAAGTAAATGTTTTGCCGCGTTGGATTGTGGCGAATTCGCATCCGTTCGAAGAACGCGCGTCGACTTGGCCTGCGTCAGAAGTCCAGACTTGTACCGGGGTCAGCTTGTTGATTTCATCTGCGATTCTGATCGCTGGAAAGCGTGATAGCAACGGGAAACGCCTTATTATTACACCTTATACTTGTCTGGGCGCGTATTGTGGGCCAAATTTCGTTCCCGGGGGGAACTTGGCAATGCGGAAGCGATATTGGCTGGTAGGAGCGATTGTTATTTATGCCGTCAGTCGCCTGACGAGTAGTGACCCCGGTGGGGACGATGCCGGTGTCGCGAACGTTCCCTCTGCTTCTGAACAGCTAAAACGCCGCCCCTCGGTCAGCACCGAAACATCGAAATCGTCTTCCGAGACCGCCCTGTCCGAAGCAACGGATGCAGACGCGCGAAATTTTGATCCAGAGGAACAAGCTGAGAGTTTTCCGGCTCGGTTTGTCACCGGCAAACGCGTAGCGTTTCGAAAGGGGCCATCCACTGGGGATGAACTCATTGATCGCCTGGACAGCGGACGGCAAATCCTTCTGATGAAGCAGTCCGGCGAATGGTCTCGGGTAAGAGACCAACTGACCCAGCGCGATGGTTGGGTCGCCTCACGATTTCTGACCGAAAAGCAAACGCCGTATGGGGAAAAGCCCTCGAAGAAGGCGTCAAAGCAGCCAGAGCGCGAGAAGTCGATTCCGACAATTCCGGACTCGACGATAGTTCAGCGCATCATCGCTGAGTCTCTCGCGAGCTATCCCAGCTCTTGCGCGTGTCCCTATAACACCGACCGTGGTGGTCGGCGCTGTGGGAAAAGGAGCGCCTATTCGAAGCCGGGCGGTTACGCGCCGATCTGCTACCCACAGGACGTGACGCAGGCGATGATTGACGCGGTCCGACGACAATAGTGTTAGTTGAATATAGACCATGCCTGGGACAGCGCCCCGACATCGCAAGCGTGGTAAGCCTACTGGTCACGCTGATTGGAGGTGAATATTTACGGCTTTGGGGCCTTTGCCAGTACGATCTGGCTCGGCATCGAACGATATTTTCTGGCCATCGCGCAAAGATTGAATGCCCGAGGCTTGCAGGGCGGAAATGTGGATAAAAATGTCCTTGCCGCCGTCGTCAGGCGTAATGAAGCCAAAGCCCTTGTCAGCATTGTAAAATTTGACGGTTCCCAAAGTCATCGACTTCCTCCGAATTTCACACCGTCTATAAGGTGCAACGCAGCGCGCAGAAGCGCAACCAGTCTTGGTGACTGAGCGCACACACCGTGATCAATCATTATTGCTTTTACAACCATTTCTGATTACGAATGCAACCACACGATTTTAGCTATCGCATGAAGCCTTAGCACTTCCTCCCTGCCGCTATGATGGATGGTAGGCGGATTGAGGACTTACTATGTCAGCTATTTCAGGCGTGAACTCCGCTGCACTTCTCATATTGCAACAGACCAATTCCACAAGTTCGATAAAGGACGACAAATCTGCCTCAGATAATTTGGTAGCCGTCGCCAATGGCGTCGGTGAAAAGATCGGAATGTCTGCACAGCCAGGACAGGCGCAGTCCCGAATTTCCGAGGCGATGTTTAGCGTAGACAACGTCAACATCAACAAGATGAAGCTGGAACTGATCGAACGTGCCGGTCAGAAACTCGGTTTTGATAAAAGCGATTTTGACAGCGAGGCCGATTTCGCTCGCCAGATGAGGAAGCAGGTCATAACCATGCATGCTTCCGGGGCCGATCAGAAGATCGCCGAAATCGAGAAGGAACTCGGCCTCGACAAACTCGGCATCTCCTTGCTGGACGTTGTCTCCAGCGCACGAAACCCCGATCTCGATGACGCTGTGACGCAGGCTCTGAAAGAGCGAGAGGGCGCGAAAAACAAGGAAGAAGCCGAGAAGGCGGAAAAGGAACGCGACGCTTTGCCCCCATCATCCCTAGCGCCTGATGAAATTGGCCTGTACGGGGCAGCCAATAACTAATCTCCTGTTGCTTGCATGAATCGTGAGGTCGAGGGACTATGCCACCGGATCATCGGATGGCAGTGCCCACGACCTAATGTCGATCTAAATGCCTCAGCTAAGCTTTTTGAACCGGGTATACCGGAGCCCGACGGCTTCGCTCTTTAGATTCTACTGTAGGCCTAGCCTCTGACTGATCACTGATAGAAAAGCTTTACCGCTGAAGGGCTTCCTTAAAACTGAGGAGGCGTCTTCGGCTGAGAGTTTTTCAACCAACTCGTAGCGACCCGTAATCAATATGACGGGGAGTTGCGGATGGTCCCGGTGAAGGATTTCTCGGAGCCGGAACCCATCCAGTCCAGGCATGCCAATATCAGTTACGACACAAGTAATACGGGCAAGGTCTAGGCTGGCCAAAAGTGTTTCAGCACCATCGAAGGAAAGGGCATCATATTCTGCCGACTCCAACAATTCCCGTAATGCTTGCCTAACGCGGTTGTCGTCATCAACTATAGCGATGAGTTGACGCTTGTCAGACATCTACCTTGTTTCCTTCAGTGAAAGTGTCATGGCTGCAGTGCTCTTTGACAGCCCATAGCAGGTTTAAGAAGCAAATTTCGAGATATCGGCAGCGTCGTCATGACTAGGTTGAGCACCGTCTTCCTCTGTCCCTGAAATCGGCAGGGAAAACGCGAAGATTGTTCCTTGCGGTGAATTTTTTGTGTGCCATAGATCGCCATTGTGCGCTTCTACGATGGACCGGCATATTACTAAGCCCATCCCCATTCCATCGTCTTTTGTCGTGAAAAACGCTTGCCCGATACCTGCCTCTGTCGGCAAGCCGACGCCATCATCGATGACCTCTACGATGACGTGCGTCTCGTCGTAACGACTTCGCACGATGATGGGTGAAACAGTTCCTTCGCTTCCATCTAACGCCTCTAGTCCGTTGCGAATTAGGTTCACGAGGATTTGTTGGATTTGTACGCGATCCATCATGACGGTAGGGATATTTGAAGCGAGTTCGGTGCGTATTCCAACTTTCACACCGATATCGCTGACGCCAATAATCCGCGTGACCTCTTGGATGACTGTGTTGACGTTTTCAATGACCCGGGCCCGAGAGCTTCGGCGAAAGAGCGAGCGAATACTGCTGACAATCTCCGCCGCGTCTGTGGCATTGTTTATCATGGCTTCCGCAGACGCAATCGCGCGATCCACGTTGGGTGAGGCGAGGGTGAGCCATCGGTGGCACGCTTCTGCGTTCGAGATAATCGCCGTTAATGGCTGGTTGACTTCGTGCGCGATTGAGGCGGCCAGTTCTGCCAGGCTGGCAGCCCTTGCAGCATCCCCTAGTTTCTCCTGCATGCTTCGCAGTGCGGCCTGCGACTGAACCTCTTCTTCGACGTCGATTAGGAAGCCGTATTGCCGCAGTTTGCCCGAAGAGGCGTCTCTGAGGCCTGCATATCGTCCTTCCACCCAACGATATACCCCGTCGGCCCGACGCAAACGGTAACGCATCGTGACGACAGCGTTGTCTCCAGGATTGCTATTGTAAAGTGTGACTAGTGCTGGCAGATCATCAGGGTGGACCAGTTCTGCCATCGCACGACCTGCATCGAGGCCGTCTGTCCCCGTATCGTCTTCAGGTGTAATCCCTGTGAAAGTAAGCAGGGGCTTGTTAAAATACGTGTTACCTCGTTCGTCACCGACAGTCCAAATCATCATCGGGATGACATCGATAAGTTGTCGAAGCTCCTGTTCGCGGTAGCGGAGTGCATCTTCTTCTCGCTTCAGTGCGTCAATATCGATTGCGACCCCGTACCATTGCAGGGGTTTCCCATCAGCGTCCCGCAACAATTCACCTCGCTGTTCGGTCCAACGATAAATCCCATCGGCCCGCCTCATCCGGTAACGAGCCGATAAAGGCTCTCCCGTTTCCAGGCTGTGTTTTAGCAAGTCTTCTGCGAGGCCTGCATCGTCAGGATGAATCAGGCCAGGGTTTGAGCGGCTCACCCGTCGTTGGCTATGCGGGATATCATCAAGTTCACAGCCGAAAAACGTCTGCAAACGCTTGCTAAAATGCGTAACGTAGCCATCGAGGTCGCAGCACCATATACTTACAGGCAAAGCGTCTATCAGCCTCTGCAGTTCCTGTTCTCTCTTTCGCAAGGCAAGCTCGGCAACCTTTTCGACTTCGATGTCGATTTGGGTGCCATACCATGCGGTTATTGATCCCGCGTCATCACGGGCAGGGTGCACCGCCAGCCGGTGCCAGAGGTAAACACCATCCCAGCGTCGCAACCTGTATTCATAGGTTGCAGGTTCCCCTGATTTCAAGGTCTTTGCCCAATGGTCCAACGTCCCCTGCAGGTCCTCCGGGTGAATAATTTGGGCCAGCATATTTGCGTAAGCTTCATGGAATTGTCCGCGCTTAAACCCGTTCATCTTGATAAAACTGTCATCCAAGCCGTAATATCTAAGCGCAGGGGGGCTTACATAAGTGAACCGGCCATCAGGGTCGTTGGACCACCCGTGGCCTGGCATGCCTTCAACTATCGCGCGAGCATACTTGTCTACGAGGCGCTCATGGCGGGTAGACCAAACCCGCCAGACATACCCAGATGCGAATCCGACAATAACGGCGCAAATTACGGTCAGTAGAATATGTGTCGGCATTAACGCTTCCTAGGGGCTTCCTTCACCTAGGATAGCTTGGCCTTCAAACGCAGTCACGATGTTAATGGTTCACTGATTTAGGTCCCTGATTTCCGGTGCTCGACGCGTTAGGAAACCATCCACCTCTGTCTGGAACGACGACCGTCCAAGCTGGCAACACCGGCTCCAAATGCAGCTAGTTGGAGCAGGCCGCCTGCCATCGCCGCATTTTTCCAAAAGTGGAGAAATTGGTTTTGGTCCGAAAAGTCACTGTGGAACACCAAGGCTGTTAAAAGGCTGAAAAGTGCAAGGATCAAGCCCACGAAACGAGTTTGATATCCCAAGGCAATGGCCGCACCCCCGCCAATTTCCAGCACAATCGCTCCGACCAGCGCTATTACCGGAAACGGAAGCCCGGATGCCGCGATGTAACCCAGATATGATTCGGAGTTGGTGATCTTCCCAATTCCGGACGTTATGAATATCGGGCTGATAAGAAGGCGGCCCACCAGGGCAGCAAGCGCGGTGTAGTTTGCGGCCATATCTCGGTTGCTAGCAGTGCTGACGGTGCCCATCTGGTCGATCCTCGCTAAATCCGGTCTGCCGCAATGAGATCGCTTGTCTCCACACGGCCAATGTGAGGATCAAAGCCCATAATGGTTCGGGAAAATAGTCATCTGATCGTATACCTTGATAGGCTGGAGCGCGCGGCGCGACGGATGCTGATCTTTCGCTTTCTGTCACGGTTCTAGCTAGCAGGGGGCCCGATATCAGCGTAGGCTCTGGCCGTGGTCTGTCCCGGCATTGTTTGACGGAGTTTCAACCGGTGCATCTGCCATTGGGCAGACGGTATGCGTGTGAAAAGCATGAAACGTTGCCTAAGCTCAATCTCGCCCCTTGCCCAAAGTGAAAGGTTTACGCTTTTATTGTGATGGGTGCGGTGAAAAATGCTTCGGCTGGTGAATACGTTGGCGCTGAGTGACAAGAACTTTCTAATTTATCTTGCCGACCAGGTAGAATTGGTCCCAGGCAATGGGTGGGCGTGTCTGGTCGATGGCAGCCAAATTGTGCTCAGCCAATCTATGGCGGCCCAACTGGGGTTGCCGCATCACCAACTGATGATACCTTCTTCCATCCTAAGACATTTGGACCCCGACAATGTCGCTGTCTTCGCCCGTAAATGGTTGACGTCCATTAAGAGTGGGGAGCAATTCGACGCGATCCACCGGACGAGGTTCGCCAGCATTAGCTTCCGGTTTAGCGGCAAGCTTTTGTCGCGCACCGATTTGCCCGCCTCGTTCTGGATTGGCACTGCCTTGGAAATTGACAGCGCTCTTAAGGCGGAGCAGGTGGGGGGCTATAGCAGCTATGCGAAAGGCATTGATGAAACTGCCGCCTCTCAAAAGGCCCTAAAAGACCGGGAGGAACAGCTTCGTCTCGTCGTTGGCACGATTCCCGCCGTAGTCTGGGAGACCGAGCCTAACGGTAAAACAACTTTCTTCAACCGTCGACCAGGTGACTTTCCGGACATTGTGTTACCGGCGACAGGCGATCCGAAAGAAGCGCTTTTTACCGCAATGAGGTCTGTGATCCACCCTGATGATCAAGCGCAACTGCAAGAGGCGATGGAGAGGAGTTATCAGACTGGAGACGGGTGGCAGGCGAGATACCGCCGACGGTCAGACAGCGGATACCGCTGGCTTGAAGGTCGCACGACACCGTTGTTAGACGACAAAGGCAATCTAGTTCGTTGGTATGGCATTGGAATCGACGTTGAGGACGAAGTGCGAGCTAGAGAGCAATATCGACTTGCGCAAGAAGACCTTGAGAGGGTGACCCAGATAGCAAGCTTGGCCGAATTGTCTGCTTCGATTGCTCATGAAATAAGCCAGCCCCTAGCTTCCGCAGCGGTTGGCGCGGATGCCTGTGTCAGGTGGCTGTCTGCTGAACCTCCAAATATTCAAAAAGCAAGACTGAGCGCAGCGGGTGTCCATCGTGATACCGAGTTGGCGGCTGAGATTGTAAGCCGAGTCCGGGCTATGTTTCAGCTGGGCGAGGGGCACAAGCAAACATGCTCAATAAACACGATTGTCAGTGATGTTTGCTCTATTTTTTCGCACGGGGAAGGAGCCCGAGGCGTTGTGGTTTCGAAACGTCTAGATGCCGAAGAGCCGCTTGTCGTGGTCGATCCCTTGCAAATCCGACAGGTTTTGATGAACCTGCTGAGGAACGCATCAGAGGCAACGGCGCTCAACGACGACAGAGCACGTTCGATAGATGTCCAGACCTCCACAAGAGGGCAGCAAGTATTGGTTTCCGTTGAAGACCGGGGAACTGGCATCTCTGAACTTACAAAGATTTTCGAGCCCTTCTACACCACAAAAGACAGCGGAATGGGCGTCGGTCTCGCTATCAGCAGATCAATGATTAGTTTACACGGCGGAACGATCTGGGCTGAGAACACTGGCGAAGGAGCCCGTGTAGCATTCTCTCTTCAGCGTATGAATACTAATTCTTGACGATTTAGATTCAAGACGGTCTTCAACCAATCTCCATCGGCTTGTAGCGATGGGATAAGCATGTAACCGGATTCCACGACCTAACTACCAACTAACTGAAAACCTCTTCGCTCGCCCCCAGGAGCACACTCACGAATGAGTGAACAAGTCCGTCAAAATTAACATTGTGCGCAATTAAATTGTGCGCTAATTAATTTGCGGGAAAACGAAAGGAACTCTCATGTATAGCTTTTTGAAACTCGCGCTGGTGACAGCAGTTATCGCAACGCCTGCTCTGGCAGCATTCGCTAGCGATAAGCCTCCAATAGTTTTGGTTCATGGGGCATTCGCTGATTCTTCGAGTTGGAACGGCGTTATCGAAAGGCTCGAAAAGGACGGCTACAGCGTAACAGCAATCGCTAACCCACTTCGCGCGTTAAATCTGACGCTGAATATGTCCGCAGCTTCGTTGCAAGCTTGAAAACGTCGGTTGTTCTAGTTGGCCATTCCTACGGGGGCTCCGTGATCAGCGAGGCCGCACAGCCGTCAAACGTCAAGGCGCTCGTATACGTGGCTGCTTTTGCACCGGAGGTTGGTGAAAATGCTGCGGGACTTTCCGGAAAGTTTCCTGGCGGTACGCTCGGCGATGCACTTCAAAATCCGGTCGGTATTCCCGGTGGCGGTAGCGATTTGTATATACAGCAAGCCAAGTTTCACGATCAGTTTGCTGCAGACGTTCCTGCACAGGCTGGTGAGTTGATGGCTGCAACTCAACGCCCAATCGCGGCGTCTGCACTAGCTGAAACCGCCACAAAAGCGGCCTGGAAAGACATTCCGTCTTGGTTCATCTATGGCGACGCTGACAAAAATATTCCGGAAGCTGCACTCGGCTGGATGGCTGAGCGTGCGAAGTCAAAGAAGACTGTCGTCGTAAAAGGCGCTTCACATGTTGTAATGGTATCGAATGCGGACAAGGTCGCCGAGCTAGTTGAAGAAGCTGCGGCTTCTAAATGAGCGTTGGCCCGCGACAAGGTCGACGCGGCTTCCGTCGCGGGCCATCTTTGTTAGTCCCGTGTGTGCGATGTATCAGCTACATAGCGCTTGGGGCACAGTTTCCGCAGCGAGTGAGGCGATCTGCCCGTACTTTGGTTCACTGGGCCAAAGAAGTCAGCCACTGGCTGAAGTTTGTTTTGCCGATACGCGCTTCTCCTACGGGCACAAGTGTATCAGGCTCAAGTCGGGCACCAAAGTACAACGCGTCAGGGTCGGCTACCACACGGCGAGCGTCGCCTTTCGCCGTCAAATAACGACTCACCGCATCACTCATTGGCTCACGGTTTGGCCCAGCCACTTCGACGATGCCTCCAGTTGGGTCTCCCATTAGGACATCGCTAAGGGCATCGGCTAGATCGTTCGCCGCGATCACTTGGACATGACCAGTCGAGATGCGCGTTTCCTCGTTGGTCCCGCCAAGGTCTGCAATCGCCCCCAGGAATTCCATAAATTGTGTTGAATGCACAATTGTGAACGGCACGCCGGAATCTTTCACCAACTTCTCTTGGAGAATTTTTCCTTGGAAATAAGCATTGTCGGGGAGTCGGTCGGTGCCAACAATGGACAACAGAACGTGGTGACGAACGTTTGCCTTCTTTTCGGCATTGATGAGATTTGATGTAGAAACCCCGAAAAAATCCAGTATGCCTTGCTGGTCGAACGTTGGCGAGTTGGTTACGTCCAGGACCGCGTGAGCGTTAGCCATGGCCTGTTCCAGGCCTTCACCAGTGATGCTGTTCACACCGGTCTCCGGCGCTGCAGCAATTACTTCATGACCAGCCGACCTTAATCTGGCGACGACCTTCGTGCCGATGAACCCTGTTCCGCCTACTACAACATATTTCATTTTTCGCTTCCCTATTTTCCTTCCGATAGGGTCAACTCAAGTCGGGAATCAGGCAAGCTATACGGATGTATGCCGTCTACCTGGCGTAACCGGTCGTTTTATAGGTCAGAGCGTTGTCCAACAGTGGGATCGCGTTTGTGCTATAGCTGTGGTCGCGGCCATCAAGGTCAGTTAAAGTGGCCGAGTTGGAAGCTTAAGTAGCACCCCTTAAATTTTGTCGCCGCCATTCAAAAGCGTGATCTATGAACGCTCGCAGCCCAGCAGAGGGAAGCCGTCTGCTTGGATAATAGAGGCAGACACCAGGGTATGGGGGCGTCCACTCCGGCAGAAGCTGGACAAGTTTTCCGCTGGAAATATCGTGTTCCACCGCACGAAGGGCCACATAAGCGATGCCTGCATGTTGACGTGCCGCCAAAACACTAAGTTCGGTGCTGCCCGCGACTAGTCGCCCTCGAACATCGACCGATATCGTGTCACCGTTGCGCTCAAGCTCCCAATTCACCAGACTGCCGCTTGGCAACCGCGCCCTTATGCACTCATGCTGCAGTAGGTCTCCCGGCGACGTTGGAATGTTTTTCCGCTCAAGATAAACAGGCGAGGCAACTATGACAAAAGACTCTGTTTGGCCGAGCGAGACCGAAATCATGTCCTTTGGTATCACGTCTTGAAGCCGGATACCGGCATCAAATCCCTGGGCAACGATGTCGACTAGTCGCCCTTCTGTAACGAGGTCAACTTTCATGTCTGGATGGTTCGCCAAGAAGTCGATGACGAGTGGGAGTATTCTTTCAGCTCCACCTTCTGACGTGTTCAGCCTTAACGTCCCCGACGGAGTGCTGCGCAGATGGTCGACCGCAGCAAGTGCGGCATCGATATCGTTTAGCGCTGGACGAACCCGTTTCAGTAGCGCCTCGCCAGCCTCAGTGATGGAAACACTTCTGGTGGTTCGATTGAACAATCGAATTCCTAAACGCTTCTCCACAGTCGCAACCTGATGGCTGAGCGACGATACTGAAACCTCCAGCTCCCTCGCGGCTCCACGGAAGCTTCCAGCAGCTTCAACTGTAGCAATTGCCCGCAGGTCCGCAAGCGTCATTCCCGACATTGTCCAATTTCCTTCAACGAGGCGTCCAGCATTGTCCCGGTTATATAGTGGATCAAGCGTTGCTAGATAGGGTGGGTATCAAGGAGTGAAACTATGACAAAAACAGTTCTGATTACCGGCTGCTCGTCAGGCTTTGGCGAAGCGAGTGCATGCCTCTTTGCAGAGAGGGGGTGGAATGTTGTCGCAACGATGCGCAATCCCAGTGATCTCTGCGAAACACTGCCAAACGTTTTTGTAACCAAGCTTGATGTGCAAGATCGGGCTTCGATCCGGAGCGCATTGGATGCCGGGATCGAAAAATTCGGTCGGATTGACGTTGTAATTAACAACGCTGGGTACGGACTGTCTGGTGTTTTTGAGGGTACACCCCGAGAGAAAGTTTTGGACCAGTTTGAGGTCAACGTTTTTGGCGTGATGGACGTGGTTCGCGAAACGCTTCCCCATTTCCGTGCACATCGTTCTGGTCTCTTCATTAACGTGAGTTCGGGAGCCGGTGTTTTCGGGCTGCCGATGATCTCGCTGTATAACGCGTCCAAGTTTGCCTTAGAAGGCTTCTCGGAATCGCTGTCCTATGAGCTGAGTGCGCTCGGGATCGGTGTCAAAATTGTCGAACCAGGGGGCGTTCTCGAAACCAAGTTCGGTGAGCGCAGCGGTCAAGAATTTACCTCGACCTCAACACCTGCAGACTACGATGAATTCGTCGCTGGAGCTGGCGCGATCTTCGAGGGTTTGCGCAAGTCGCGCGGTTTGGCAACTAGCGAAGAGGTAGCTGAAGTCATTTTCAGCGCTGCAACCGACGGAACCGATCAGCTACGTTATATCGCGACTGAGGATATCAAGCCGCTCATCGAGAAAAGGCGCGGAAGCTCAGAATCGGAGTATATGACCTTTATGCGCAGCCGAATGATGCCCAAGCTTGATTGATCAAGACTAGGCTTCGGCTTGTGGCGGCTAGTAATGGCCGCCACGCATTTGTTGGCTTCCGATCATCGGCGAGCTTCGGGCAGTGGCAGTCTCTATGAACGGCTCCACTTAAACTGAGGTCGAGCCCGTGGCTATATCTTTGTATACTTTTCAAATGACGACATTCCGTCGATTCTCCGAGCAATCACATTGCTAGGATGAAAACATGTCAAAGATTTCTTTCACCATTGTATGGCTTATACTTTTTACACTTCCGGCCGGAGCCATTGAGCGTATGTACGCGGCACGTGCTAGCTGCCAGCAGGTTCAAGGCATCATCGCGCGAGATGGTGCCGTAATCTTGAGGTTCCCTTCTAAGAATGTGCCTGGCCTGACCCTTTACACTCGGTATGTCCGTTCTGAATTCAAATGCGACAGTGATTTTGGAATCTCCGTACGCAATATCGAAACTGCGGATGACATCAACTGCAGACTGAAGGAGTGCACCCGAAAGTCGCGTGGCTCGAACAGGCGATAGCCAGGTTGCGCGATACTGGAAAAATTTTGTCAAATGCCTAACGCGATGAGACACCAGCGGCGAGCATTTGAACATTTCAATAAGGGCGACTGTGATAGCAAGCCGCTTTCTAGCTCGTCAGTGAACTATTGCTCCTTACGCTTCATACTTGGCAGTCGTGCCAGCACCTCGTGGCGCAACTCTTTATGTCCAACCCTTCAAGGCAGCAATAGGTGGTGAAATTGCATCGTCCTGGTCCTGGTTACCAACTACCGTATAGCTGGTGCTGGATTGATCGCCTTGTTCTAATGCCTGAGGGTAAATATCAGGAGTTTTTGCGTGCAACGACGAACCCTTCTCTTCGGGACAGCAACAGCAGTTTTAATCGGCACGATCACCGAGCCACGCGCTGAGCGCGCGAACCTGAAAGAGGAGGCGGGTTTGTTCACGACGGTAAAGCAAATTAATGCAGGTGTGTTGAGCGTGGGGTACTTTGAAGCTGGTCTTAAGGGTGCCCCAGTAGTCGTGTTATTACACGGCTTTCCATACGACGTGCTGAGCTTTGTCGAGGTTGGGCCGAGCCTCGTAAAAAAGGGTTACAGGGTAATCGTCCCATACCTAAGAGGCCACGGGACAACCAACTTCCTTGATCCGAAAACCCCGCGATCCGGTCAACAGGCGGCAATCGGCCGAGACTTAATTGAATTGTTAGATGCCCTGGAGATCGAAAACGCGATCTTCGCAGGGTACGACTGGGGCGGTCGCGCAGCGTGCGTTGGCGCGGCACTTTGGCCAGAAAGGTGCAACGGTTTGGTTTCGGTCAACAGTTATCTTATTCAAGATATTGCTAAATCGAACCAGCCTGCTCCCGCTCATGTCGAGCGCGGATTTTGGTATCAGTTCTATTTCCAAACCGAGAGAGGGAGAAAAGGTCTCGCTCGAAACCGGACGGAAATAGCGAGGATCATGTGGCACGAAAATTCCCCGACATGGCGCTTTGACAACGAAACCTTCGAACGCAGTGCTCGATCATTTGAGAACCCGGACTACGTGGACGTTGTAGTCCACTCATACCGCCACCGTCTTGGTGGCGCGAAGGGTTACCCGGATTACATCGAGATTGAAGAGAAACTCGCTATACAGCCAGTCATTCAAGTTCCTTCCGTGACCCTGGATGGAGCTGCCGATGGTGTGGTTTCAGCCACTGACGGTACGGCCACCGCTGCTAAGTTTGGTGGCAAGAGAGTACACCGAGTTATTCCTGGTGTCGGGCACAATCTTCCACAGGAGGCACCCGCCGCGTTCATCGACGCCGTGATCGAAGTGGCTTCCCTTTAAAAAAAATTGGCCAACTAAAATGCCGAAAGCAAACCATCGTATATCTCATCTTCTGTGGCATTCGACCGTAAGTTCGGTCTGTGCCGCTGCATAAAGGTACTCAACGGAGCTGATAACGATGTTAAAACTACTCACAGCCACGACTTTAATGATCGCCACTTTGACGACGCCGACATGGGCAGCGCAAAAAGCGCATAAGGCAAAAATTTCGGTGATCTTCGACCACAAGCTGCCTGATCTTCCGGGAAAAAGCTTGCGAGGCGTCTTGGTCGAATACGGACCAGGCGGCTACAATCCTTCCCACACTCATGCGAAAAGCGCCTTCATATCGGCTACTGTCATTGAAGGTGAAGTTAAAAGCAAGGTAAATGGCGGGGACGAAAAGGTATTCAAGACCGGGGAAAACTGGATCGAGGTGCCCGGTGACCACCATCAAGTGAGTGCCAACGCGAGCACCACAAAGCCTGCGAAAATTCTCGCTGTTTTCGTCGTCGATACGACTGAAACAGAACTCACAACCCCTGATCCTTGACATTGGGGTAAACGACCGGGCCCTCTGATTGCTGCCCGAAATCGGTGGAGAGACCGCAGGACACGACTGCGAACGATAGCGGGCTTCATCGAGGATCAACCAAGGCGGATATCGCCTTGGAAATCCGAGATTACAGGGTATCAAGCGAGGGCGTTGAGCCCGCCGCGACAAGATGGCGTGATTTGTTTTAAACGCCCAGTGACTGAGTTAGTTTGCGAAGCAGTCCGTCTAACTGAACAATCTCGCGTGCGGTCAGCCCGGTCAGAAGCTCACGTTGCGTGACAACGTGATCAACGATTGCTTGTTCAATACGCTCCAGGCCTTCGGTTGTCAGGCACACAATAGCTTTGCGAGCGTCATCCGGGTCGGCTGTTCTTAGGACGAGCCCCGATTTTTCTAACTGATCGATCCGGTTCGTCATGGTGCCGGACGTGATCATCATTGATGCCAAAAGATCGCCAGCAGAGAGAGAGTAGGGCGGTCCAGACCTTCGCAGAGCGGACAACACATCGAACCCGGCCATGTTCAACCCGTGAGACGCGAATGTCTGCTCCGCCACGGTATGCATATGCTTGGTTGCTCGCGATAAGCGTCCTATCGGCCCCATTGTGGTCACATCCAGATCGGGACGTGCCACGCGCCACTGCTCAATGACTTTATCTACTTGATCCATGGTACCCCGATAAACCTAATACGTCTTGACGTCAAGATAAAAGAGGCCATTTATTTTGACGTCGAACATCTTGACATAGAGATAATGCGACAACATATTTATCTCGACGTCAAGATTATCGATGTCGCAACAGTCCCAACATTCTGACCCGACAACCGAGGATTTATTCGAAATGTCTGACCTATTCACTTCCGTCCGAGTAGGACCTTACTCTCTGGCAAACCGTCTGGCGATGGCTCCGATGACCCGCAGTCGAGCCAACACCGACGGGACGCCTACGCCACTGATGGCCGAGTATTACGCCCAGCGCGCCAGCCTGGGCCTGATTTTGACAGAAGCCACCCAACCCTCAGACATAGGGCAAGGCAATGTAAATACCCCCGGCATCTACACAGCAGCGCACGTGAAGGGCTGGGAGCAGGTCACGTCGGCGATCCACGCCAAGGGTGGTCGTGTGTTCATCCAGATTATGCACGTTGGCCGCATGTCGCACCCCGAAAATGTAGTCGGTAACCTGCAAGCTGTCGCGCCGTCCGCTCTCGCACCTAACTTACAGCTCCACACCCCGTCCGGAATGAAGGAAGTGCCAGTACCGCGAGAAATGACTCTGCAGGACATTAAGCAAACTGTCGCAGATTTCCGCCATGCGGCTCGATCTGCCATCGAAGCCGGTGCAGATGGTGTCGAGGTCCACGGCGCGAACGGCTACCTCATTCAGCAATTCCTTGCTCCCAATGCGAACGTACGCACCGACGAATATGGGGGCTCAATACCGAATCGTGCGCGCTTTGCTATCGAGGTGGTAAGTGCGGTTGTTGAGGAAATCGGCGCGGAGCGCACAGGCTTCCGCGTCTCTCCCGGTGGTCCATTGGGCGATCTCGACGAGGGCAGCGAAGGCCCAGCCCTTTATCGCTACCTCGTAGGCGAATTAGACAAACTTGGGCTTGCCTTCCTTGATGTAATGCATTGGGGCAACGAGGAGCTACTCAAAGATATACGCAATCTCTGGCACCAGACGTTGATCCTGAACCGTCCTGGTCGTCCGCGCGAACTGATTGGCGCTGACGTAGCCGCCGGTCTAGCCGACATCGAATCCTATGGCTCGATGACACTGGCCAATCCAGACTTCGCGCGCCGCACACAGACTAAGGCACCTTTGAATGAGGTGGACAAGGCAACCTTCTTTGGTGGCAGCGCACGCGGTTACACTGATTACCCTAGCCTGGCGTGACCATGACTGAAGATTTAGTCAATCTCAGTAGAAAGGTATCTCGATGTACATAGTTTCTGAAGTGCTCTTCTGGGCTCTCGCCATTTTTTTCCTTTATGGAGCCCTTAACAACTTCCTGGCTCGCGGCAACCTCCGCGAGACCTACCGCAACTGGGGGTATCCTGACGGATTTCACTACGTGACAGCAGCCCTAGAATTTATCGCTGCCATCCTTCTCATCGTACCTAGCACAAGGATTTTTGGTGCGGCGCTGGCATCCTGCGTAATGGTGGCGGCAACTGGTACGCTTTTGAGGGCGGGCCTACGTAAGCAGGCAATCATACCAGGAATTATATTAGCGTTCTCTGGCCTTGGCGTCGCTGCCGCATACAGCGCGGTTTCACAATCATAGCTGCCTGTTTCCTACTCAAGCGCTCTGAAGCGAATGCACTTATGAAGGTGATCCCGGCCCGCGAGTATACTAGCGCTTCAACAGCGAACTACTATCCTGGCCTCGGCGGGTGAGACCAATGCACAAGTCCCCATCAACACGACTAAGAAGATAAGGAAAAGCAAATGAAAGCCGTAATTATCGGTGGAAGTGGCTTCATCGGATCAAAGGTTGCCAAATTTTTGAAAGATGCAGGCCACAAAGTCGTCGCCGCTTCCAGACGAAGTGGCATCGACGCAGTAACCGGCACGGGCGTAGCGGAAGCGATGAAAGATGCGGACGTCGTGATCGACGTTTCAAATTCGCCATCGTTTGAAGAAAAGGATGTCTTTGAGTTCTTCACGAAGTCGTCGTCGAACGCCACGCGCTGCGCAAAAAATGCGGGTGTCGGGCACTACATTGCCCTGTCTATTGTCGGGGTGGATGATCTGCATACCAACGCATATTTCCGCGCAAAGGTTGCCCAGGAAGAGATCGTCAAAAATTCGACGGTTCCGTACACCATCGTTCGAGCGACGCAGTTTTTCGAGTTTCTTAGTGCCATCGCATATACGCCGGGCGCTGAGGATGTCGTGCGTGTCTCAACGGCTTTCCTCCAGCCCGTTGCAAGCGATGACGTATCGACATTTATCGCCACGACCGCATTGAGTGCTCCAAAAAATGGAATTGTCGAGATCGCAGGCCCGGAACGTGATCAAACGGATGTTATCATTAGAGCCTTTCTATCGTCTAAAGGCGATGCACGGAACGTCGTGGGCGATCCGGAGGCTGAATATTTTGGAGCAAAGCTTGAACCGACTTCTCTAGTTCCTGTTGGTGAATATCATAAGGGAGCGACGAGTTTAAGTGAGTGGGTGAAAATCCCGACGTGAGGTCGGGCAACGTGAAATTGGGGGCACGTCTGCTGCTGATGAAGCAGGGGGCCAATTACCGACTAGTCCATCTGCCGCGTCAAGTTCAGTCAAAGTGGACTTGGCGCGGTTGATGCGTTGTCTGCACACACATGGCCCGAAGGTCTCAAGACATAACTACGTGACGCGTCTTGGTGAGACCGGCGGGCGGTATTTGTGTTGTTACGACTATGTCTTAGCGTTGATTTGAATTCGAAAAGAATTCTGATCGGGAATAATAACCTGAATGGCTTTGTGAGGTTTTGTCACCGGTACATATATAAAAAGGTATGATGAAATGATCATAATTGACACTATAATAATAAAGAAAATTTGCCATTGAGAATCGGAGTGTAGCTGATGATATTTTTCTTTATGCATTGTTTTTGATCCGATTAAAACAGGATATATGTTTAAAGAGAATTCTAATGTATTTTAAGTATACGAAGGTTTAGCGTCTCCTGTGGCGATAATGCTGCGCTTTGCGATGTTCGGGGCCTCAAGGCTTGCGCCGGTGATTTCGGATCACTGAAGAAGGTGAGAGTGCTGGAGGGTTTTCCCACGCATTCTGGTTCGGCAGCTGAAAATCTCCTCGACGAAGCTGAACTGCTTGTGAAGGCGGTGCCATGCATTGGGTGGAGCCTGGCCGAGCGGTGATTTCATGTTCTTAGCTGCAATAAGGGTTTTCGCCGGGACGCCCAAGCCCAGTCTTCACGCGCTAAAGGGTCCGCGCTTCTATCGGAGGCTCTTGAGCTGCGGTCCACCCAAAATTTATGCTCTCTCCAGAAGCGTACGAATGAGAGTACGCTGGCGCACCAGGTCAGCTACCGTATATTTATCAAACACTGCCACGAACGCTTGTGTCGCCTCCGACAATATGGGCGGTAACCCGCACGCAGGAGCAATGAGGCAAACCGAGCAATCGAGAAGGTCATCGAGACCTTCTGTATGACGAAGCACTTTTCCCAGATTGATATCACTTGCTTCTACAGCAAGGCGAATACCGCCATTTCGGCCTCTGACAGACTGGATAAAGCCCGCTGCGGCTAGGTCTTGGACGACCTTCATCAAATGGTTTTGCGATATATCGAAGGCCTTCGCAACCTCCCGTATCGAGCCTAAACCCGCATCGCGTGAACCAAGGTATATCAATACTCGGACTGCGTAGTCGGTGTAGCGTGTCAATCTCATGGTTAGCCTGCGTCAAAATGCTCAATCGGATAACATGTATTACAGTAGCATGTTTACACAAAACGGAATAGATGCATCTCATATACATATTTATGAGGCGGTTATGAGCACCGAGCTGAATGAAGACAAAATCAAAGAAATCCTGGTCGCTTTCTACGCAAGGGTAAGAGCCGACCCGTCGCTGTCAGTTCCGTTCTCGGTCGTCGAGGACTGGGATGAGCACATGGAGCGGTTGTCCGATTTTTGGTCGTCACTCATGCTGAGGACGGGCCGGTATAAGGGTAACCCACTTTCCATGCACGCTATCCACTCTGATCTCATTCGACCAGAGATGTTTCAACGCTGGCTAGAGCTTTGGAAGCTCACCACGAACGAACTTTTGGAGCCTCAAACTGCCGAGCAGATGCAGGCTAAGGCGACCAGGATAGCCTCACGATTTGTCCAATCATTGTTTGGCGAGGTTTCGCCTGTCGCAGTTGTCGTGAAACCAGACAATCCCCGCCCATACAAGGTGAGCAGATACTTCGATGAGCACACTGTACCGCTTGGCTTGCTTCATTCGCATTCTTTGAAGCCTGGCACATGGGGGGTCGTCCGCGTGGAGGAGGGCTGTGTGCACTACTTCGAGGACAGCGTGAAAACCATCTTATCTCCTGAGATAGCGCAGGTCATCCAACCAAATGTACCACATCACCTTGAACTGTCGGGGCCTGTCAAATTCAGGATCGAATTTTACGACGCCCTCCCAACCCTAAACGCCAATCAGTGAGGAATTGTTATGCCCCGTCCGTTAACTCCACAAACAATCGAATTGGTAAAGCAAAGCGTCCCCGCTTTAGCGGTTCACGGCGCTGAAATTACCAAACGCATGTACGCCAAGCTATTTGAAGATGATCATATCAAAAGCTTGTTTAACCACGCCAACCAGGGCGAGGGTGGTTCGCAGGTACACGCTCTCGCAGCGGCAATCCTTGGCTACGCTCGAAACATAGACAACCTTTCTGTCCTTGCGCCAGTCGTTGAGCGTATTGCTCACAAGCACATCGGCTATCACATCCTTCCGGAACACTACCCATTCGTTGCGCGCGCATTATTGGCAGCCATCAGCGATGTATTGGGAGAAGCCGCCACACCCCAGTTGCTCGAAGCATGGGGAGAAGCTTACTGGTTTCTTGCAGATATTTTGACGGAGCGTGAGCAAGAGCTGCGCCAAGCCATCGAGAACAAAAGTGGCGGTTGGACTGGATGGCGGAAATTTGTCATCAGCGACAAGGTTCCAGAAAGTGATGTCGTCACTTCTTTCGTTCTGCGACCAGCTGATGGAGGCCGTGTTCTCCGACATCGCCCCGGTCAGTATTTGACATTTAGGCTCGTTCTCGATGGTCACGAGGTGAAACGGAATTATTCAATATCATGCGGGCCTAACGACGAATATTATCGCATTTCGGTAAAGCGGGAAGAAGACGGGCAGGGGGGCTCAAGATATCTCCACGATGACGCCGAGATTGGTACGATTTTGGAGGTTACTCCACCCGCTGGCGATTTTTTCCTCCCTGACGAGCCATCTCGGCCTGTTGTCCTTCTGTCTGGAGGTGTCGGGTTCACCCCAATGCTGAGTATGCTTGAAGCAATTGGCAGCGATTATCCCGAGCTGGAAGCACACTTCGTCCATGGTGCTCTGAATAGCTCCACCCATGCGATGGATCGGCACGTGAGGTCCATTGCCTCAGCGCACGGGCGTGTTTCAGTCACGACGTTCTACAGCGCTCCCTCAGTGAGCGATGCTGTTGGGCTCTCCCATGACCAAGATGGATATATCACCGTCGATTGGCTCAGCCAAAAGACGTCTTTGCAGACCTCCGAGTTCTATCTTTGCGGGCCCAAACCTTTTCTCAGGTCGCTCGTAAGCGGGCTGACTCGCGCTGGCGTTCCCAGCGACCGTATCCATTATGAGTTTTTTGGACCTGCAGATGAACTGATTGCAGCCTGAACCCGTCAGGGGTCATTCCCCATGCATTTAACCTAGCGAAGTAAAAACATGAGCACGCTTCAAAGATTTTGCGGACCAATAACCTTATTCGCAACAGCAATCGCTTTTACACCTGGATCGGCCTTCGCGCACGTCAAGTGGTTTGCTCCTTATATTGTGGGTGCCCGCCCTGAGCCAGTTGTCGAAACATTAGTGAACCAATGGTTCTGGACCGGTATCGCACTTGTCCTGATTTTCTTCGTTGCGACGCGAATGATCGAGAAAAGTCGGTATGGGCAAACAGTAATTGAGGGCCTCAACACGGTGACGTCGCCGCTGTGGCGGAGACAGGACGAGTACATTCGCGCGATTATCGCGGCATTTTTCGTAGCCATTTTTGCCGTAGGGGGTGTGTACTTAACCCCCGATCTAAAAACACCGGCGGAGTGGGTTTCCTGGATACAGCTGGTAATTGCGTGTTGTATTTTCTCACGGCGAACTATGCCTTTAGCGGGTATTGGCATAGTCGCACTTTGGCTTTTGGCATTGCGCGACTATGACCTCTTCCACCTCTTCGATTATCTGGCTCTTGGGTTAGGTGTCGCTGCTTACCTACTTCTTGAACCGTCAAAGAATGAGACCGTGCGCGACCGTCGTTTTGAGGCTCTGCGATGGGGACTTGCAATCGCATTAATGTGGTCAAGCCTTGAGAAGTTTGCCTTTCCAAGTTGGTTCTATCCCCTTGTGATAGAGAAGCCATTTCTCACGTTTGGAATGCCACGTGACGTCTTTATCCCAATGGCTGGTGTAACTGAGTTTACACTGGGTTTTGGACTCTTGTGGACACCGTTGATCAGACGCCTGTCTGCGATAGCACTTTTGGCAATTTTCACAGCCGCCGTTTGGCCCTTTGGGCGTGTTGATCTGATTGGACACGGCCTAATCATGGCCATTCTTCTAGCTGTTGCAGCAGACCAACGCAGTGGTGTCGATCTTATGACAGTATTCAAACGTCGGGTCTCAGCCATACCTGTGGGCCTCTCAGCCGCGTTAATTGTTTTTTGCACAAGTTACTGGGGGCTGCATGTTGCCTTCTACGGCTATGATGGTGAAGTCAGGGTCGACGAGGGATCGAAGACAACGCACTCCTTTGATCCCGAACATCCACATGGAAAAACCGAACCTGCCCATGGACAGCAGTCTCGCGACCAGCATGGCGCGTCGCCCGACAAGTGACCGGTGGACGGGGGCTTGCGTAGTGCACACGCGGGCCCTCGCTCAGGTTAGTAAACATGCGTATAGTGTTGCCGAGGGTTCGTGCTGGGTACGTTGCCCCTCATGGGATCATCGACGCTCGATCTGTTTGTCGTTCAAGTTGGCTTGCTTTTAGCGGGTACGATACCGCTAAGATTTGCAGTGCGACACCACACGCGTGTTAAGCTTGGGCTCGATGTTTTCGTATTTGCTATGCTTTCAGCGATGTTTATTTCTCGCGGGATTGAGCCATTTGCGGCAGGTTACCGTGGAGGGCTCTTCCAGGGTATTTCGCTTGGCGCAGCAAAGGCAGCCTGGTGGATCAGTCTCGCACTGCTTCTGGTTAATATCATCCGACATTTTGTTGTTTTCGAACACAGACCAAGGGAAGGACGCCTCGTCCGAGACCTGCTCTCAGGCGTTGTATACATAGGAACCGCACTATCTTTGATCGCCTACGTCTTCAATGTGCCGGTGGGCACCTTGATCGCCACATCAGGTGTTTTTGCAATTGTAATCGGTTTGGCGTTGCAGAGTACCTTGAATGATGTGTTCTCGGGCATCGCGCTGAATTTGGGACGCCCCTATCTCGTTGGGGACTGGATCGTGTTGGATGATAACGTCCAAGGCAAGGTGATAGAGACAAATTGGCGTTCTACACATTTGTTAAACTCGACGAACGACGTGGTTATCGTTCCAAACTCTACCCTCGCCAAATCGAGACTTACGAATTTTAGCAGTCCTGATGAGAGCCACGGAATGTCGGTGGCGGTCCGTTTTCTGCCAACCGAGCGACCTGAATTAGTCGTCGAAGCTATGAAAGTTGTCTTGCTGGGTTGCACCAAAATCATGCGGCCCTTGTCCCCGTCTGTATCAGTAACAGGGATGGACAGCGACGGCATTGGCGTGGAGTTGACATGTCGCGTCAGAAGCGTCTCGAAGATTGCCGAAGCCAGAAACGAAATTTACGACTTAATCTACCGGCATGCCCGATCATATGGTTTGCTCATGAGCCCATCCGTCACACGTGGCGCGACAGCGGCCGAGCCGTTCAGCAGTCCACAGACCAATGATCCTCTTAAATGCCTTCTTTCAGTTTCGCTCTTCCAAGGGTTAAGCCTGGAGGAGAAATCAGCTTTGTCACAATCAATGATCCCATTGGAGTTCGCAAAAGGGAGGATGATTGCAAGGCAAGGCACATCTTTGACTTCGCTGATCCTCATTCAGAAGGGCGTGATCGTGGTCGAGCATATTAACGAAGGGCACCGAACTGAGATAACTCGGCTATCGCCTGGAGAGTTCTTTGGGGAGCGTGGAGTATTGATGGGCGTCGTTGAGCCTGGCGACATCACTGCCCTAACTGCGGTGAAATGCTTTGAAATTCCAAAAGACCGATTTGCTGGGTTATTAAGAGACCGCCCGATCATTGCTGAAGAGGTCGGCTCTGTCCTTGCGCATCGGATTGAAATTGAAAAAGACCTGCTGCAAGCAGTTAGCGGGTTCTCCATCACCCTGCCAGTCTCCTTTTCAGCCCGGATCAAAACACTATTCGGTCTCCATTAGGGTGCACTGCAATATACTAATGTATATCTGAAATCTCTTGTTTTTTTGTCTCAATCTCCCCGTGCCCGATCAGGGTCCACGTAGACAACCCGGCTTCTCGGGTGACGACCAAGACGCCTCCGGCGTGGCCAAGGAGAAAATCAATGTCAGAGAACAATGCCTTTAACAGGCCAGGATTGTTGCGACGAGACGTGCTGGCTCTTGGGGTCGGGGCCACGGCTGCGACCGCCCTACCACTTCACGCACTCGCTGCTTCAAAGCAGCCCACAAGCCAAAAAGGGAATTTGAACATGGGAACAGTGAAGACCAAAGATGGCGTTGAAATATTTTATAAGGACTGGGGCACGGGCCAGCCAATTGTTTTTCACCACGGCTGGCCCTTGAGCAGTGATGATTGGGACGCTCAGATGATCTTCTTCGTTGAGAAAGGGTTCCGTGTTGTCGCGCATGACCGCCGAGGGCACGGCCGCTCTGCGCAGGTCTCTGAAGGTCATGATATGGATCACTACGCCGCAGATGCCGCTGCGGTAGTGGAACATCTTGACCTATCTGACGCCGTCCATATTGGCCACTCCACAGGTGGCGGAGAAGCTACTCGGTACGTCGCCCGTCACGGCAAAAAGCGCACGGCTAAGCTTGTTCTAATCGGCGCAGTACCACCAATCATGCTCAAAACAGCCAGCAACCCTGGGGGGCTGCCGATGGAAGTCTTCGACGTTTTTAGAAACGGCATTGCGGCGAACCGTGCTCAGTTTTACATCGACATCCCGACAGGCCCATTCTATGGGTTTAATCGCCCCAACGCCAAAATCTCCCAAGGAAGCATCGATAATTGGTGGCGGCAGGGTATGGCCGGTAGCGCTAAGGCACACTACGACGGCGTTAAGGCGTTTTCAGAAACTGATTTCACCGAAGACCTGAAAATGATTGAGGTGCCTACGCTGGTGATGCACGGCTCGGATGACCAGGTGGTGCCCATCGAGGATTCGGCCAAGCTTTCCGTAAAGCTTTTGAAGAACGGCTCGCTGAAGGTCTACGACGGTTTCCCCCACGGAATGTGCACGACACATGCCGACGTCATCAACGCTGACTTGCTGGACTTCATCAAATCCTGACCTGGTGACATGTTGGACCAAGTTTCGATCTAGGATGCGGGCCTACGGGTCCGCTTTTTTTATCGACAGAGTCGCTTTTCAGCGTGGGCGAATTGCCGTTCTTGCAACAACTATTCGCTAACGCAGCACCAGGTTCGAACCGCAGATGGTCATATTCATGGTCACCCTCATACGCAGCTCGGCTTCGCCTTGCTGCGTACTCTTGCCCAACAATCGATCCGCGAGACAGGTACCGCTCAGCAATTGTCCACCTGCCCATACACGCATTAAAGCAGCGACCGACATTTGCCTTGAACAGAATGAAAAGAAAATGGGGGGCAGATCATTGCGTCTGCCCAACGGATAGGCCGATGCGCCGATCCTTGTTTCGACAGTGCTCAAGAAGATTAGTCTGATTAGCGCTTCTTGCGGCGGGGTGCATTGGCAACGGTGGTGCAATCCAGCTTTCTATCTTCGGTGCCACTTTCCGGGGCGGTAGAATTTATCATCACCTCGTATTCTGAAGAGGCCTGGAACCAATGCGCTTCGTCTTGACCATGTGGCCGACCCATCGCGTCCCATATTGCGTATGCCCGGTCGTTTACCCACTGTGGCTGTTCATCGCTCATGTGTTGCCCCCTTTAAGTGTTCTGTGGACCTATCTTAGCAAAAGCTCGGGGCTGTACGCCGTATACGGAGGTTTACTACGGAACGGGATCAGTTGGTTTCCGCTGCAACCGACTGATTTGGGCCGAAATCTTCAAGTGCTGACTAGTAAATCTTGGCTATAAGGACCGACGATAGACACATCGGGGCCATAGATTTTAGAATGCTGCAGTTCGGAATTTTTCCATGTGCTTACCGCAAGTCGGTTCCCCTTAGGCTTGCCGGACTGATCCTGGCGCTAGTTTTGCTGCTCCCGTCTACTGTTGCCAGCGCTGAGGAAGTGCTGAGAGTTCCGCTTTCTGCGGATATAAGTACCCTCGATCCCGACAATGGATTCGAGGTCGCCGGATTGGCCGCACTCAACAGTATCTATGAGGGGCTTGTGGAGTACGAGCCCGGTTCGACGGCCATAGTGGGGCAGTTGGCAGACCGCTGGGAAGTCTCCAATGACGGCCTGACATACACCTTTAAAATAAGGGGCGGAGTGAAGTTCCACGACGGCAACGCTCTTAACGCGGCAGCGGTCGTGACGTCTTTGGATAGGCGTCGAACCGGAAAACTCGTCCAAAATTATACACTCGCAAATGTCGAATCCCTGGATGCGGTCAGCGGGTCGATGGTCCGCATCAAACTTTATAAGCCTCAGCCGTCTTTTCTCGACAGCCTTGCCAGTCCATGGGGCCCGAAAATCTTGAGTCCGGAGGCGTTGAAGGAACATGATTCCGACGATGCCGCGACGGGATGGCTTACTAATCATGCAGTTGGAACCGGACCATTCAAACTGGAAGAATTTAAGCGCGGCGAACTCTACACACTCCGGAGAAATGACGACTACTGGGGTAAGAGGGCATTCTTTTCCGTGATCGAGCTGCCGGTGGTACCAGACCTAGGGCAACAGATTCTGATGCTGAAAGCCGGTAAAATTGACGCTGTTCCCACGAACTACCCGTTCGCTCAGTTGAACAGTCTTCCGGATTCGCTTGAGGTATCAACGGCCCCGAGCATGACACAGTTCGACGCATTCCTGAAACCCGGGTCCCTTCTAGATGACGCCAGTTTCCGCAGCGCCGTACTTACCGTCATTAACCCAAGCCTGTGGGCTAAGGACGCATTTGGCGATCACGCCAGCGTATCGACGTCTATTTATCCCAAAGCGCTGTTCGTTCCGCAGCATCCAATTGTGTTTCCGACCGACATCCATGTTGCCAAAGCATCGGTTGGGAAAACTCCAACCTCCCTGACAATCGGTCTCTTCAGTGCAAATCCAAGCTACGGTCGAATTGCTGATCTATTAATCGCGCAGTTAGCCACGATTGGCATTCAGGCAACATCAAGCATTATGCCACCTGGTGCTGCCTATGCTATGAAAGGCAACGATGCAGCTCCAGACATGTTGCTTATCATTGCCTCACCTGATGCAGCCAATTTAGAAAGCCAAGCAAAGGCGTTTTTCACAAAAGATGCTCCTCTCAACCTCTACGGGAGGATTGTACCTGGAGCAGATGCTATTGTGGACAAAGCTAGTGCCGTGACCAACGTCGCAGAGCGAAACCAGCTCTTCGAGCGAGCAGGTCAGTTATACTTCGACCAGGGAGTTGTGATCCCATTGGTCGACGTTGATGATGTCATAGTTCACGCGAAGGGGTTAAAGGACCTGGGGTTAAGGGCTGTTTTCCCTAGGGGAACCATTGATTTCGCCACCGTGCGAAGATGACGGTCACAATGGCTGAAAAGCGGGTAACACCGACGTGATTGCCGAACCGATACTCTCCGTGAGAAACCTATCTGTCTCGTTGAGCCGGGACGGATTTTCCAGACGTGTCCTCGACAATCTGACTTTTGACGTGATGCCAGGCGAGATATTAGCGATTGTAGGCGAGAGCGGTTCCGGGAAATCAACACTTGGAGCTACCATTCAGGGACTTATCCCATTCGCGGCCAATCCCAAAATTAGCGGTTCTGCCAGACTGGACGGACTGGAAGTTGTCGGTGCAAAAACCTCTCATCTTCGAACAGCCCGCCGAAGTATCGTCCGTTCGATCTCGCAAGACCCCTTGAGCGCGTTAAATCCAACCATGCCTATAGGACGGCAACTTAAAGAGTCAGTCGTATGCGACGACACATTTGTCGCTGAGTGGCTTCGCGCGGTTGGCTTGGGAGACGTGGAGGACATTGCAGCAAGGCTTCCTCACCGCCTATCGGGGGGGCAGCGGCAACGAACCTGTATCGCTATGGCGATGATGGCGCACCCGAAACTCCTCATCGCAGACGAGCCGACTACGGCTTTAGACTCGCCGCTTCAGGTTCAAATTTTAGACCTCATTCGGCAGCTGGCGAAAAACTGTAACACCGCAGTTCTGTTCATTACTCATAATTTAGGTGCGGCAGCGAAGATAGCTGACCGACTCCTCGTCCTCTGCGGAGGGAAGATCGTGGAAATCGGCAACTGCAACGACGTACTGCTAGACCCTCAACATCCCCATACGAAACAGTTGGTAGCGGCGCAATCTGCGATTAACGTTGGAGGTTTGACCACAGTGAGAGCGCGGCGGACACCTGCTCCGTTCGCTGTGCTTCAGATCGAGCACGTCTGGTTCACATTTGCGAAAGGGCTACTGACGCGCAATACCTATAAAGAGACTTCTGTCTTGCGTTCCATCAATTTGACCATAGACAAGGGCGAAAGCGTCGCTCTTGTTGGGGGCAGCGGATCGGGTAAGACAACTCTCGTGCGATTGGCCGCAGGTCTCCTCGCTCCTACGGCTGGTCAGGTAATTCGTCACGACGGTCGAAACCCGCAAGTCGTATTTCAAGACCCTGTTACCTCTCTGACTCCGTGGCTAACTGTAGGGGAGCAGATTTCAGAGCGCCTTCGTCCGCTTCGCCTTGATCCCGACCGGCGTAATTTTTTCCTGGATGCAGCGATGGAGTCAGTGGGTCTTGATCGGACGGTCCTCGCTTCAATCCCGTCGGAACTGTCGGTGGGACAGTGCCAGCGCGTCTCCTTGGCAAGAGCTGTAATCGTCCCCCCAGAACTACTCCTCTGCGATGAGCCGACGAGCGCGTTGGATACCACCCATGTCGTAGCTACCCTCAACATCATCGCTGAACTTCGTGCCCGTCTCGGGATGGCGGTACTTTTTGTCACGCATGATATGGTTATTGCGCACAGTGTCTCTGATCGTGTGATTACCTTGCGGGACGGTGAATTGACTGCGGAGATCGACCATCCGGCATCGTCTTTGACCAAAAGTGCGACCCTCCGACCAGCCTCTAACGTCGGTGAGTGACACATGTCATGGTATGGAAGGTAGATATGGCGAAGCTGTCTTGCGGAAGAGCGTTGGGCCTTCGAACGATTACCAAGAGATTCAGATCGGTTGGTTACCCAGAACAGGTGGGTTTGATTGGAATTATATTGGTTACGGCCACGGCACTGTTTGCTGGTCAACTGACGCCGTTCGACCCGCAGGCACGCGTTGCGGCTGCCTATCTTTCCCCTTCAGATGAGCATTGGTTCGGTACAGACGAGATTGGACGCGACTTGTTTTCCCGCGTGCTGCTGGGCTTGCAATACACTTGGCTTCCATCGGTCGCCTTTGTCATCATTTGTCTCATTTTCGGAACGTTGATAGGTCTGCTTCCAAGTCTCGTTAGCAGAAGCCTCGACACAGTCATTCAGCGCATTGTCGATTTCTTCCTCGTTCTTCCTTCGACGCTTGTCGCACTCGCCGTGATAGCAACGATTGGCCCAGGATTAATCAATACAATGATCGCGATGAGCGTAGCCTGGTGGCCTTGGTATGCCCGAATTTCCCGCGACGAATTCCGCCGGGTTAATGCTCGACCCTATATTGAAGCTGCGCGCGTTGCCGGTGTGGGTCGCGCCCGCCTGACGTTCCGATACGTTCTTCCTGGAGCAATTCCTGCGTTAATCGTTGCAGCCACGCTGGATGTGTCGAACGTCATCATGACATTGTCACTGATCTCATTTCTTGGGTTGGGGCAGCCCGCACCAGCTCCTGAACTCGGTGCCATGACATCCCGCGCTCTCGACAGTCTGACGGTTTTCTGGTGGCTTCCGGTCCTGCCAGCAGTGGCCATTTTCATGATCTGCTTGCTTTCGAATTTGTCCGGGGACGGTTTGCGAGCCATAATGCAGGGACGATAACGGATGTTCGCTTATCTCTTGCGACGTTTGTTGGGACTAACCCTCGTGTTAGTTGCGATGACCTTTTCTGTCTTTTTTCTGCAAAATGTTCTTCCCTCAGACCCTGCGCGCTCGTTGGCTGGACCTATGGCACCGCTTTCCAGAGTGGACGAACTGCGTCAGGAGCTTGGTTTGAACGACTCGATTGCCAAGCAGTATGGCCGATTTCTGGCTCGTCTCGTTCACGGTGATCTTGGTACGTCGATTCGAACCCGTCAACCGGTCATTGCGGATATTCGAGAAAGGCTTCCGGCCTCGCTTGAGCTGTCGGGAGCCGCGTTCGCACTCGGTTTGGGGTTCGCCACGTTGGCCGGAATTCTCCCACTGATTTTTGAAAACGCACGGCCACTTCAGTATTTGCTGACAGTTGCCGCTTCAATTCCTATCTTCGCAACTGCTCTGCTACTGGCCTATACATTCTGGTTCCAATTGGGCTGGCTCCCAGGATCAGGGAGAATGGGTGACCGATATTTTTCTGGCCCAACGGGTTTGAACATATTGGATGGGCTTCTCAAAGGGGAACCAGCCGCAAGCCTTGACGCATTGGCTCACATTTTACTTCCGGCGTTGGCCTTAGCACTACCGATTGCAATCGCAGTGGGACGAACAATGAGCAGCTCCTTGGTTGACGTAATGCGGCAACCTTACATTGGAACTGCGAGAGGGAAGGGGCTTAGCGAAAGTCGCGTCGTTCTTCGCCACGCTGTGAGGAACTCGTCGCCCGTCGTTCTGGCCATGATCGCACTACAATTCAGACTACTATTTGGAAATTTGCTAGTCGTGGAACTGGTTTTTGGTTGGCCGGGCCTCGGTTTCTACATGGTTCAGTCTTTAGCGACGGCCGACAGCCCGGCGGTTCTGGGGGTAACGATAGTTCTGGGAATCTTCTATCTCGCAGTAAGCCTGCTTACGGAGGTCCTCCAAACGTGGGCCGATCCTCGGATCGAGCTTTGAGCACCTATCCTCAAGCATAGCCTACCTATTCTTGCGCCCACTAGATTTTGGGCATCAACGTCGCAGATGGTGTCGTTATGATGGGGAGCAAGAAGGCTTAAGATATGGGGTGCAGCTTTCAAACACCGCGTAGCGGGTTGAACCAGTTAACGCTCGGTAAGACAGACGGACAGGTATTGCAGCCATTGCCGCCGACCGAAGACAGGGCGATGAGATCGGGTTTGTGCGAATGGCAGCTGGAGCGGGTCGCCGCTCTGGTAAACAACAATTTGCATGGGCCAATACGTGTTGCTGATATGGCAACCAGTGTGAGGCTTAGCCCTAGGCATTTCACGCGTGCTTTCTCCATTAGAACTGGTATGTCGCCGCACGCATTCGTGATGCAGCAGCGAGTAGAGCGTGCGCGCGAACTATTGCTCACGCTGGATATGGAGATAGTTGAGGTCGCTCTAGCTTGTGGCCTATCGGATCACGCTCACCTGAGCCGTCTTTTCAAGAGGTTCAGCGGGACGACACCAAGCCAATGGCGTGAGTCATCGTTAGAATCGAACTTAAGTCTAGTCAGGCCGATGCAGCGACCCGTTCGGGCCAAGGGTCCGGATTGCCGGAATCGTTTGCCTCAATCGGCCTGATCGGCAGGCTGAAGGTCACCGCTGCGCCGCCACCGGGAAGCGTTTCTGCTCGCAGTTGTCCTTGATGAGCCTCAATAATCGAATGGCAAATAGCTAGACCCATTCCCATCCCATCTTGCTTCGTAGTGAAGAACGGTTCGAAGATTTTGTCTGGGTCGATGATACCCGTGCCACGATCACGAACTTCAATCTCAATCATTTCGCCTCTTACACGGGAGGAGATCGTGACCAGTTGTCTCTCAATTGTTTTTTCCTGCATGGCTTCAGATGCGTTCCTGATAAGGTTGAGCAAAACCTGTTCAAGCTGGACGCGATCCGCGCTTGTGGCTGGTACGTGCGGGTCCAAGTCGATTTCAATCTTCACGGCTTGAGCAATAAGTCTGTCAGTAATTAAATCTCTCAAGTCGGTGATCAGTGCGTTTACGTCTACTTTGTGCTTGGGGAACACGGCCTTTCCAAAGAGGGCTCTTATACGGCTGACGACTTGCGCAGCTGCATCGGCATCTCGAACGATCCATTCAGCGGTCCTGTTCGCTCTGTCGAGATTGGGTGGAACAGCGTCGAGCCAACGTTTAAAGGCATGAGAGTTCGCGACTAATGCTTGCAGCGGTTGATTTAGTTCATGCGCAATTGAGACCGATAGTTCCGAAAGGCTCGCCGCTCTGAGGGCGCGTGCCAAACGTTCATCGGACCGTCGGAGTGCTTCCTGGGCACGGACCTCGTCGTCAATGTCCAGGTTCACTCCGTACCATCTTATTATTTCGCCATCTTCGTTGAGGAGTGGTTCTATTCGGGACTGCATCCACCTGTATTGGCCGTCTTTCCGGCGCAGTCGTCCCTTGTGACTAAAGGGTTTTCCCGCAGCAATCGTCTGCTTGATCGCACTATCGACTGCAACTCGATCTTCGGGATGTATAAATTCGACCATTTTCAGCTTATCGCCGTCCAGAAGAGCGGAGGCGACCGACAGCCCTGACCAATCCACAAACCGCTTGTTGAAGTAGTACGGCATTCCCTCGGGCGTCATAAGCCAGATTAACGAGGGAACGGTGTCAATTAGCAACCGAAGCTCGTTTTCGCTCTTGCGAACGGCTTCCGTTGCTTCGACTTGATCATTTATATCGAGGCAGACACCATACCACTGGATGATGCTACCATCGTGACCACGGAGAGCCTCCGCCTTCCCATCGATCCAGCGGTAAACACCATCATGGCGACGTTGACGGTATCGAAGAGCGAACGCTTGCCCACTATTCAGCGCCTGCTCAAGGGATTGCTTCCAGATGGCGCGATCCTCAGGATGTATCGTTGCCATTATTGCCTTAGCAAACTGGGCCGAGTCGCCTGGTTTCGTCGACTCTAGTGGAATACCAGTCCAGATTCTGAGGGGAGTGTTTATATAGGAAGGTTGCCCTTCTGCAGTTGCGCACCAAATCAACGCTGGAACCGTGTCGATCATCTGTTGAAGCTGAGTTTGGCTGTCCAGCAACGCCGCTTCAGCTTTGCGTTGATCATCGATATCAACCGTTGTTCCGAACCAAGCCACAATGTGCCCATTTTCATCGCGAGATGCTATCGCGGCGTCTCGCATCCAGCGGTAAGTGCCGTCATGTCGTCTGACGCGCTGTTCCTCGAAGATTGGTTCGCCAGTGCGTAGGCTGTGATCCCAGCGGTCTATGCAACCGTCGCGATCCTCGGGATGCACAAATTTGCTCCACCAAGAGTGATTGTCTATCTTGGATATCGCACTCATTTCGGCGGCGGTGACGCCGACATAGTTTAGAGCCTTTGGATTTAGAAACCTAAGGCGACCGTCAGCGTAGGCCGACCATCCAAAGCCAGGTATGTCCTCGATATTCGGCTGAACCGTTTCATAGACCCGGTCGAACAGAGTCTTCGCGTTCGCAAGCTTCATTAGCATTGCCAGGCAAATGGCGCTGGCACCAAACCCAAAAAGGCGCTCGGTCGGCTCCACGCCGTCATAAAACGGAGAATTTAAAAAGCACGCCGTCGCAAAGAAAATTGCCAAGAGGGTAGGGATCGCGTGGCGACATTTCGCTAGCAAGCACGTCGCAGCGACCGTGACCAACATTGCAGTCGGATCAGACAGCACGAATGTCAAAACGGTTCCTGAGAACCCGATAACGTATACTAAACAGCGCCGACCTTTCGACGTTGCGATGTGGTTGAAAGCCCAGGAAACGGCCACGGTAGTCCCCACTCAAATGTCCCGAACATTTTTTCCGAGTTTACATTAAGATCGCACAAAATCGACTATCCCAAAGGATAGATAGGCGACTTAGAGGGGAGGGAGGCTAAAAGGCGGAAGGTGCTACAACTGACCGCGAAGTTCTGACGGCAGCGACTGCCAGGCACTAAAGAGCTGAGCAAACGAGGTAACTTGCATTTTTTTCATGCCATTACTTCTATGAAGCTTGACCGTGACTTCTTGTATCTTCAGAGCGTGAGAAATCTGCTTATTCAATTCCCCTGCTACCACCATTCGGAGGACTTCCCGCTCTCGGGACGACAGGGTTTCAAACAACGCAACATACTTGTTGAATGTGTTGGCCAGCTCGCGCTGACTAATGTCGATGGCGATTGCCTTCGATACAGCGTCCAGAAAAGTTTGTTCTCGAACTGGTTTAGTCAAAAAATCTTGCGCGCCAGCTTTCATCGCTTGAACGCTCATTGCGATGTCGCCATGGGCAGTCAAAAACACGATAGGGGTGGAGACACCATTTCGCGCTAAATGGGTCTGCAAATCGAGGCCGCTAAGCCCTGGCATCCTCACGTCAAGAATGAGGCATGCTGGCCGATCCGGAAGTGGTTCGCTGAGAAATGCGTGCCCCGAAGAATACGTAACGGCATCGATGCCGACAGAATTCAAAAGGTTTCCAAGTGACTCGCATACAGCAACGTCATCATCGACCAATATCGCAATTGGATTTTTGACCTTCATCTCTCCCATGAGAGTCATGTGTCCCCCCATTGATCCGACGACTGCCTTTCCTTGAGAACCCGTAATCGAAAAATAGTACAATAAATCCTCTCCGGTTTGAAGACTATGCCACGGGAATTTGGCTCCATTCGTGGGTTTTTACCGTATTCTTGCGGGTCAGGTGTTTCACTGGGTGACAGACCCAACGGGTAAATGGTCCGGGCGAATAGGTTCCAATCATCCAGATTCTAGGACAGCTTGACGCAAGCCTAAGGATGCATTCGTGGGTTGCAATTATTTCCGTTAACATTGGAGTGTTCCATGAGGATCGGGTCTGGCTCTGACTCAGTATATCAACTCTTTCTGCCACGAACGAAGAACGACAACCTACCTGATGGGGGTGGGCAGCGGCCATCTGGGCCTTCTATCCGAGGCATCGGTGGCAGCGCTTCCGATAATTCAATCGCAGCCGCGTTACAGGCTAAGTTGGCGCAAAGTGCCTTCGACCGTAATGATTCTAATGGTGATGGCTTTGTTGATAAGCAGGAGTACATCGACAACAGTTTGAAGCCGCGCTCAGACGGTTACGTGCCGGACCAGGCGGACGTGGAGCGGAGATGGAGCGAATTTGACAAGGAGGGAAAAGGCCGTCTCTCCAAGGAGGAATTTAAAGAAGGGTTCTCCTCTGTTGTGAGCGTATCTGTGGGTCACTTCAGCAAGCCTATACGGTAAAACTCTGGGCCTTCGACCGGTTTCGGTTGGAGGCCTTCGTCTCTACACAGAAGCAAACGACTAGACCAAAGCACAGGTAGACTGTTCTCCGAGCCAGCTAGACGCTCCGAGTGAAGGCTGTAATCTCTTTACGAAAAATCGAAGTTCGACCGTTCTTAAGTCGGCTTAGTGGTTATCATGGAGAGGGTGATGGACGCGACAGGCTATGTTAAGCGGCAAAAAACCAATATAATCTCTGCGTTGGCGACGCTTAAAAGAGAGACAACGCGGACGGCGAGCCTCGTAACGCTGAGCCAGATAGCCTCATCCATTACCCTTGATCTTCGTCAACCGCTTGCAGTTATCGCGACAGACTGTGCAACTGGCCGTCATCTGCTCGCTCAGCCTCATGCAGACGCACCGAAGATTCGGCTTCTGCTCGACCGAATATTAGAATGCGTCCACTGGGCAAACGAGGTGGTCTCCAAGATCGACCAATCTGATCCCCAAAGGACACCTTTTCCGGCTGATCAAGATATCAACGAAGTTATAGCAACCTCCATTCAAGTTGTGGGCTGCGAAAGCATTTCCAACGGAGTGAAGGTCTCGTTCTCGTCTAGCGAGCCTGGATTGCTGGTATTTGGGGACAGGGCGTTGCTCCAACAGCTTTTGGTGACGCTGTTAGTTGTTGTCATAAGAAAACTAAACACGTCCACACTGCACCCGTGTGAACTTAGAATCGAAACTTGCCGCAGGGACGGCCATGTCTTTATCACCGTCGCAGCGAGAAATCCGCGTAGGCAGTCAATCTACGGAACGGGAGACCCAAAGGTAGAACTGTTCGGCACTGGACAGCAGCTCGAAGAGAAAGCCTGTCTTCAGTCCTGTGATGCCATCGTCGCCGCACATGGTGGCATCTTGAACCGAATTCAAACTGAACCCATCACCTGGTACTCAATAGTTCTGCCGTTATCTTGCCGTGCCGCCTGATCCTGAGCCCTTGGGGCCAATACGCGGGCGAGCTTTGCCAGCAGACAATCTTGGAGGTTATCATGCCAAATTCCAGCCAATCTTTGGAGCGAGCGCCCACAATCTATATTGTTGATGATGAGGAGCATTTAGGCTCATCTCTGGTCAATTTGTTTGAATCGATGCAGCGTAAAGCAGTGACCTTTAAAAGCGCAGCAGACTTTTTAGCAAACGTTGATGCTCGTGATCGAGGCTGTATCCTACTTGATGTCCAGATGCCCGGCATGACAGGGTTAGAAATGCAGGAGAGGCTTGCCGAAATTGGTAGCCAGCTCCCTATTATCTTCATGACAGGAAACGGCAATGTTTCAGTTAGCGTGACAGCGATGAAGGCTGGCGCATTTGATTTCCTTCTCAAGCCCTTCAGCAGCAACGCGGTAATTCAGGCTACAGACAAGGCCATTGAGTATGACGAAAAAAATCGAGTTAAAGGTGCTTTTCGTCAGAAGATTCAAGATTGCAGCGATAAACTCACTCCCCGGGAGACCGAGGTGCTCAAGTACGTTAGCCAGGGTCTCATGAACAAGCAGATCGCACATGAGATGAGTATTAGCGAGATCATGGTGAAGCTTCACCGAGGCCGAATGATGCGAAAAATGCAGGCTACATCGATTGTTGATATTGTCCGTAAATATGATTTTTTGAGCGCGTCGGGGGTTGGAGTCACCACCTAGCCCGCAACCTCGGTGGTGTCTGAGACAATTTTGACTGATTTTTGGTCGGCGCAGATGAACCGTCGCCGACCGCCGTTGAAGCCAAAGAGAGACCGCCAACTTTGAGGCTCAGGCCTAAATATCAGCTTAAGCGCCGTTTGAGAGCATGTCGGTTTACGCGTGACGGAATGGAATCACGTTGTTGCCCCGCATAAATGCAAGGGCACCCTCTGCCTCAATGGCTTTCACCGCTACGTCCCGCGCCTCTGCGTCGGATTGGAATTGCTCATCCCAGACGTGACTTGTGTTGTTGTGGTCGACCACCTCAAGCGTCCATGTCGTATCGGTTTCCAGTCGGAAGATGTCGATGGAGAAGGGAAAGCCATCAACGACGATCCTCTTACTTTTGCCAGAGGTCACCAGATTGGGTTCGTCGTCTTCGATCATTTAGCACGTCCAGCTTCTGTATCACGACGACGAATATGCCAATGGAGCTGAACCCGTCAAGCGGCTTGCTTGACGGTCCTTTTTAGATGCCCACGGCAGCAACTCGTTGATCCGTATCGGCCTGTGGCCATTTACGATAGGGGCGAGCGGCTCCGTATCAGGGACGAATTTTTCCAAACTGGCGGCTAGCTTAGGTCGATTGCATCTTGGCGGACTTTCAGATGGAAGGACGCCCTCGGGAATTTGCGATGCTGAGCCATCTTGGGGGTATAGCGTCTGTTTTGTTGGTGATTAAAGACGCACACATTATGCCTTTGCCGCTGCTGACGGGGTTGCGGCATCCCTTGCACAAACAATCGAAAAGTTTGCACTGCTCTGCCACCATGATCGATTGGGGGCAGGTCAACCTCTTGTCAGAACCGGCGAAAGCACGAGCGATGTCAACGTGTCAGGGCTCGCAGCGAGTTTGATTCCCTTTGGATTTTCACTTGTCGCAGAAGACGGGCGATAACCGAACACAGTGGGCGCGACAACAGGGATGTATCCTCGAAAAGCTCTTCGTAATGATATGAGGCACTCTGCTCTGACTCGATGTCGAGCAGCCGGTGGAACGCGACATGAGACAATCTCCAGCCATCGGATGTGACGGGTAGCGCGATTGCTTGGCTCGGCGAGCTGAACATCGCAACGGAAGGGGTGTCACACATGCATACCACCAGCTCATAACCACTGAGGCTTGTCGTGGCGGGAACCGGTAAGCTGACACCGATAACTATTGATACTCTTCGTGCCCTGGTCTCCGTGACCAGGGGATCGGCGATTGGTGTGGGTGTATGAAGCTTTACAGAGGCTCTTATACAGTTCGACAGGATGATCTGTAACGAGTCTAGCTCCTCGGCGAATTCGTGATTGCCGGTAATCACGACTTCATCCGCCTCTAAAAGGGCGTGCGCCACTTCCGCTAGGACTGCACTCCACCCTGAAACGGTATAGCGGTCGGTTGTTTGGTCATACTGCATTGGAAATGGTAAAACCCCAAGCTCTGAGAGAGAGGTCTGGGGCCAAGCATTCAATTGAGACACCGAATTGGTGGCGAAAAACTCGGGTCCGGCTTTTGGCATCCGGGGGAGCGTAATTTCCATTCCGGTGCATTTTGCATTCGATAATGACGATGTCATAATACCCCCCACAAAGTCGTGCCGTACCTATTCAAATGTTGAACGTGCGGCAAGATTGGTCAGCAGCTTCTTGCGCAGCGAAGAAAGCCTAACCTTTTGTGACTGGTACATAAACTATACAAAGGTGTGCTGCGATCCTGTCTCGTGAACTGAACCGCAGCGCTGTAACTAGACCTCGGTCAAACGAGTTAAACGAAGGCTCTCTGCCCAAAGCGCTTCAGAGGTTTCAATGTCCATCGCATAGGGTCGGACGCCGAATGAGTTTTCTTCCTCAACCGAAGCGATGTTGCAATTTTCGCAGTACACTCCTCCCAAGCTCGCCAGCAGGGGACTGGTAGCGCACCAGACTGTTGTCGCTGCTCCCTGAGCGAAGTTTTTCCGATCAGACACAGGATCAATGATAGGGTTTCCATCCGCGTCAAGGGCTTTAAAACTCGCAATCTCCTCTGCGGAAAGATGTCGGGCGAGCGGGCCCACTATTGATCCGGGATGAACCGAATATGCCCGTATTCCCAGGTTTTTTCCTCGGCGATCCGCTGCTACAGCGAATAAAGCGTTCGCCGTTTTCGCCTGCCCGTATGCAACCCACTTGTCGTACGTTCGAGATAAAAACGAAAGGTCTTGAAGGTCGAAACCTGGGATCATGTGACCTCGCGAAGACAGAACTACAATGCGTGATTGCTCGGCAGCAACCAGCGCGGGCCAGAGCCGGATTGTTAGTCGAAAGTGGCCAAGGTGATTTGTTGCAAATTGCCCCTCGTTCCCTTCTCCGTCACGAAACAAGGGGGTGGCCATGACGCCCGCGTTCAGGATCAGGGCTGAAAGTGATCGTCCAGACCCCATAAACTCCGTTGCAAACCGGTCGATGGAGTCCGGGTTGATGAGATCAAGTTCGAACAATTCGACTCGTGGAATATTTGCTACTGCCGTACGAGCACTGTCTACGTCGCGGGTTGCTACGATTACGTTGGCACCGATTGAAGAAAGGACCCTCGTGGTCTCAAGCCCCAATCCGGATGCCCCACCCGTGACAACCACCGATTTCCCAGTCAAATCGATGTTCTTAGCAACATCCGATGCTGTCGTTTCCGGCCCCCAACCCGTTTCAAGGGGAATTTGATCGTGCGTCATGACTCTAAACTCCTTAATTTGATATTCCAAATATTACCGTCTAGGATAAGAACATCTATGTTCAATTGGCCGAATTTTTATAGAGATAGTCCTATGACCCACGCTGATCCCCTGTCTGACGTTCTGGTCCTCACCAGGGCGCGAGGCGTTATGTCAACGGGTCTAAGGGCGTCGGGGAGGTGGGCAATATCCGTCGAAGTGGCCGACGATCTCAAATTCAACGCAGTCAGTGAGGGGCAGTGTTTGATCCTCATAGGGGATGCGCCGCCTATGGTCCTGGAAAAGGGCGATTGCTTTTTGATCAGGGGGCCGCTCAGTTTCGTTTTGACAAACGATCTTGATAGCAGCGTCATTCCTGCGGCCGACGTATTCGCCGATACGACCGATGGTTTTGCCGTTCT
Organism: Pararhizobium qamdonense; assembly: GCF_029277445.1. Taxonomy (NCBI): domain Bacteria; kingdom Pseudomonadati; phylum Pseudomonadota; class Alphaproteobacteria; order Hyphomicrobiales; family Rhizobiaceae; genus Pararhizobium; species Pararhizobium qamdonense. The sequence goes on from NZ_CP119566.1 coordinate 2,278,793, forward strand.
GGACAATGGCGGTATGCCGAGAGTGACGTTCATCGGCGGAAGAATGAACTCCGTCGAAGGGATGGATTTACTCACAACCTCATTGCCGAATTTTTTGGTGCTGAAGTCAGGCAACAAAGGCGCGTCGACTGTTCATTGGTTGCTCAAGCAGTTGGAGAGCGAAGTCAACGAGGACGCTCCAGGGAAGCAGGTCATGTGCGAACAAATCATGCATATGATTTTCGTAGAGATGATCAGGATATGCATTGCGCAAGACAACCGCGGTACAGGATGGCTCAAGGCATTAAGCGATCCGAGAATTGGACCTGCGCTTCACATGATACACTCAGACGCAAAAAAACAATGGCGACTTGAGGAACTCGCTCTGAAATGCCATCTCTCGCGGTCACAATTCTCGGCAAGGTTCAAACGCGCGGTTGGCCTGTCGCCCCTCGACTATCTGCTCCGGTGGAGGATGAACTTGGCGAGACACGCATTGCAAGTTCCTAATGCATCAATATCAAGGGTCGCGGACCAAGTCGGATATAGCTCTGAGGCAGCCTTCGGTGCCGCTTTCAAACGCGTTTTCGGCGTTTCCCCTGGACGACGTACTCAACAGACTGAGACGCGGCTTCGGCATTGAATGGCTACTGCATTGATGAGTCAGCGACATTCCTACAAGCCGCCGCATTACAATGAAGCCCCTTTTCCACTTTCATTTAAATGGAAGGATTTTGGCCGATTTTAAGTTCCTCCTACCCTTTTCCCTGTGATTGAGCGCCTCTTCGTATTGGCTGATGACCTCATGGGCGAGGGAAAGCCGTTTCTCGTAACGTTCGTGCTGTATTCGTGCTTTGCGTACGCTGATCGTGTTGATAACGACCCCTCCAAGTACCAGGGCGCAACAGATGACGGACGCGAAAAGCAGCACCGATATCGTGATGGTAGGTCCTGGCCAAAATTGGACTTCTGGATTCAGGGCACTCAATAAATTGATCGCCTCTTTTTCGAGGGATTGAGAAAAAGTTGAAATATGATCCCGAGCCATGTGCATTCCATCCTCCGGTATTGTTCGTTTCGACGCTCGAAATCAGCGCGGCGTCTTTACGGCAAGGTGCGTGGGAAGTTGGAGCGGCAATCCCAGACTAAAGTCAGTCCGTGACCATCGCAGGTTCAACGGCAGATTCCGTGCGTGACGGAATTTTCCGCCATTCATAAAAATGGCTTCCAGTTCCGTGATCGTGGACTAATATATCGCCATCGACTTCAACCGAGAATTCTGCATGGACTGGGTCTTCGAAGCCCGCGAACATCATGCGCTGCTCAAATATGTCAGACCCGCTCAGGAAGGATATCTCAAACATCGCGACCGTAGCATCCCAGTGTGCAATCAAAGCTGGGTTGCGACCGCGACCGAGTGCTCGTTCTGAGTAAGCGAATATCTGAGGAAGGCCGAAGAACCGGTCAACTTCCTTTGTCACCCGGTCGTCGGTGTCCGGCTGCCAGTCGGTCGACGATATAGGACCGCTCCAGGCCTTTTCTGAAGGTGGGTCGCCAAAAAATCCGACGCTTCGATAACCATAGCCATTCCGACAGATAGCGATTTGGATGCGCGCTTTTGCTTCTCGATCACGTCGTTTGCAGCGAATAGTCGTCTGAAGTTGTTGGATGTAATCATTGTAAGCGGTTATCGGCATGATGGTGCCTCCAAAATCGAAGACTTCGCGTGCTCTGCGCGTTGCAGTGCCGCCGGTTGGACAATTTGGTCCTTGCCGCTTCGATTGGCGTGCGGATTATCCCGATCTGCCAGCGCATTTGACGCGGTCTCAAGAAGGTTTGCAAAGCTGGAAGTCTCAATGCCATCTGCGCTATTTAATAACCGGATCAGGGGGTCCCCGAGGGCCTGAGAAATCGTCAGATCATCAATTGACTGCGCATGCCGGTAGTAGCTTGGTCGCAAAACCAGGAAGTCGCCTGTCGGGGACGACGCCAATTCCAAATCATTATATGACCAGTTTTGAACGACGTCTTCTGGCAAGCCAAGTTTGGCAGCGGCAAGAGAGAATTCTTCAGCGACTGCCTGGAGTGCACACCAAATAAGCTTGGACTGCTCCTCTGCATTCGGTGCGCTGGTATCACTTACGGTAATACCGTCGAACGCGCGTGCGGAAAATTGTTCCCGTCGAGCATAATCTTCTTCGAAATTTTCGTTGGTATTGAAACACTGGAGATCGGTACGCGCTCTACTTAGGATGGTCAGCAATCTCTGAAAACAACTAACCTGAAACATCTTCTAATCCCGGAGCTATACTGAAATGGACGATATCTCAGAGCATCCGGCGGCGTTAGCATACTTAAGTGCACCTATCTTCCAGAGCCAGCGCCATTAAGTTGGTCTCGTTGCCCACGATCTCCTCCCGGGCAACTGCGATGAACTCGGCGTTTCCCCTGCGCCGAGCCGCGCGGATCGCTGATCCGCTATTGGGCCGTCTTCAGCCGCCGAAGACGGCCCTTTTTGCGAATTGTCGGGGACTCGACCATAATGTGGTGCATTCACTTGGTCGCGTTCCGGCAAAGGACCAGCTATATCGTTGGCCGGATACAAAGACTCTTGCGGCGCACGCTCAATACTTCCGTCGGCAGCACTCCTAGGATGCTGGGGTTTGCAGCCCCGCGCTGTAATGCTGCGAGGGTGAAGTGCCGTCTGATCAGGGGGAAATTCACCAGAATTCCACAGTCGCCATCGGTTTTCTCCAGCATCTCCGCCAAAAACTCGGTTTTAAATGCGATACCAAAATAAACGTGGTGGTTGGCGTCACGCCATGTCGGATCGATGACTGTGCCAGAACGGTCTACAAGCCAAGCGTGCTGGATGGGAATTGGAAGCTCAGGCTCAATTGCGTAGCCTTCTGCATACATCAGATCGCTATTGGTCAGAGCGTAGGCAGTTGCATTTGCGTAACAATTTTTGGCCTGCCCGAATCTTAGTCCAGGTTGCGCAACGTCAGCCGACAGGAAATTGATACCGAGCCGCCGGAGTGCTTGGCTGGGACCAAATACCCTCTCAGCCTCGGCAAGGCCATGCACAAATTCCGTCAAATGCTGGATCAGGTCAATTTCGACTTCGGTCATGTTTGGTCTATTTCGGTGATCTTATTTAAATGAGACTGCCATTCCGATATCGTGTCAAGACACCCGGCAAATCGCCTCAGTCTTGAAGGCAAACCCCATCTGGCTGATATTCTTCTAGCCAACGCAGAAGAACGGGAAAGGCTATGATGCACGAACTCGACCGGGCCATTGAAATCGCAATGGAGGCGCATGCGGGGCAGACCGATAAAACAGGAGAGCCCTATTATCTCCATTGCAACCGCGTAGCAGCGGCGGTTTCCACAATTGCTGAGAAGACGGTAGCCTATTTGCATGATGCCGTGGAAAAAACCGACGATTGGTCGATTGAGCGACTCAAGGCGGAGGGTTTCTCTGACGTAATCGTCTCGGCTGTCGACGCCCTCACGAAGCGCGAGGGCGAGAGTGATCAAGCATTTGTGCGCCGCGCGGGGTCAAATCGTCTTGCTAGACCCGTGAAGGAAGCCGATCTGAAGGACAACCTTGGCCAAGCCGAGGCGACTGGGCTCGACCCGGCGAAGTATGTTGAGGGCTTAAAAACGTTGAGCGAGACCGGTAGCGCTGAACCGCCCGACGACGGACATGATGTTCAGGATGACGAGCCGCCTTGCGAGGGAAGGGCTTAATTGAATGATCCCCAGCCGGTAACTCCGCCTTTTTCTGTACGCCGAGATCATCGGGGAACGCTTGGTCTTCGAACCAGAGATTGTCGACCAGGTCACCGAGAGACTCGATCACCTGCTGGCGGGACCACCCGGCTTCCATGGCCTCGTCAATCATGGCCAGAAACGACGGCTCCAGCGCCTCCTGACATTCCAAATTGTCATCTTTCGGATTTTTGTTTGGTGTTTTCATCATGGGAAATCCTCCATTTCGCTCAGAACTCGGAGGCGATGTGGTTAGTTCCAGCATGCGACAATGCCCTTCAAACAGGCCATTACTTGCCGGTCTCGTGCCCGCGAAAATCGGGTACGTACCTCACGAAATCCGTCACGAATCCGTCTTGTGCGGCTGTTAGTTTTCGCTGAGAATGCTTTTGCGGAGGTCGCGAGGAGGCGGCGTTTCGCCAAGAGTGTCAGTTCCTTGGGAGGAAAATGATGCATATTTCCGATACCGCAATACCGCCAAAAGACCTAACCATGCTGCAGACGGTTCTGGATGCTTGGTGCAGGCAGCAACGCATATTACGCCGTGACGCAACGGCGGAAGCCAAAATATTGATCAGCGAATACAAGCGCGGCAATCGCTCGCAGATAGAATTGATCGATGCTCTCATCAGTCGGGCGACGCACTAAAGCCACTGCGCATCGACCAGAAAAACCCGGCCAAACAGCCGGGTTTTTTCGTAGACGGTAATGCAACTGGGCGGGCACAGTACCAAAATTCCAACTTTTAGCCATCGCCGCTCCAAGCTGTGCTGCCACCAGAGCAGCGGTACTGCCGCTTATGCGTGGGAGTTTCGGCCGATATCCGCGAGCAACTCTCCAAGGGTACTGTCCTGTAACCGCATCTGGAGCCTTTCAAAGTGGCTGCGACTTTGTCGTGTCCCATGGCCTATAATTCACTGAAAGATGGTCATGGTCCACATTACTGCCAAGCCGTCGTAAGCGGCCCCGACGAACTGTGAACTGGGTCGGTATCGGAACAGGCAGACCCGAAATCCTGGATAACATCTCGGGTGAGGGCGCGGCGATCTGTGTGTTGGCACGCTGACCAACTGGGTATGCGCCAACGACCTCTCGCTGTCGCGCTTCCTGGGATTGCCTCCTTTGGGCTCTTAACGGTGGCGATACGCCGCCCACCCAATTATCGCGCTTGTTGGCTACGCCCTCATTGCCATCGGCTGCTCGTCCGTTTATCCACTTGCTATCTCTGCCACCGCACAGCGGACGGATCGTCCTTCGCCGGTTAACGTTGCGGGCCTCGGCAACTTGTTGCAGCCCTGATAGAGCCTGGCGCTAACACCCGATACATGTTGCAGTAAAGGCGTTGATGAATTCCACCAGATGCGCATTGCCTTCAATTGTGCCGTTGTAAGGGAGATATCCGACGTCATCGAGCTTGTCGGTGAGGTCTTGGCAGAAATGAGCGAGGAGCGCTTCTGCATTGGTCATACCGCGTCTCCTAAACGCGTTTCAATACCCATGATTGGCCGACAGATTGTCGGCGGCCTGTGCTCGACCGACACTTTAAATAGTTGACTTGTAACTCAGTTTTGCGGAACATCCCGCGCAGCGGCTTCGGACAGCATGTTTGTGGCACCGCATTTATGGCAGTCACAAACGACATTCTTGTTGTCCTGCCCATAAAAATAGATTTGCGCGGACTTTTGGCTGATGCCTTTGATGATTTCGGCTCCGCACTGGCCGCAGACCATCACGCTATCGGTCGGTGCTTCAACTGTAAAATTAGATGGATGTTTTACATCTGTCTCAGGGTTAAACGTCACGCATTTCGCTTTGTATTTCATACACATCTCCTAGTTTCCGAATACTAAGATTTTACTCTGAAAAGTTGATCTGGTCGAGAAAAAGTTGGAATCGGCTCAAACCGTAACCGGGGGGTAAGGTGGCTTGTCTATCACAAGGGACCTCTAACCATTTACGGCTAGAAGTTGCCAAACAACCGGAGAAACACGGATGCGACGCATCGCTTTAGCAGCTACCATCATCACCACTTTGATTTCGTCAGAGACCTCGGCCGCCTGGTTTGCGCGGCTCGACAGCGCGGGGAAGCTGGTGGTCACAGGTGTTGCCACCAATCCCGACGCGACCAGCACAGCCATTTATCTAACGTGCAATGGCAACCGTCTCGATATCGAGGTTCTGACCGTGATGAACGCTAAACCGGACGAGCTGACCTACTTCGAAGGAACCAAGATACTTTTCGGTTACAAGGTCAAAGGTCGACAGAAGGAATTGGGTGTCGATGCCGAACCTGTCGTCTCAGCAGGAGGGGCGCTTTCCATCCGCGCTAATCTGACGCCAGAGCAATCGGCGGCAATAGCGGACTCCATCGGTCGAGGTTATCGTCTCGATGTAGCTGTCGTACATCCAGAGCTGGGCGACGATAAGGGATTTAAAGCTGTCATGTCAGAAGGCTTTACGACGGCGACCCTGGCGATGGCTGAGGGCTGCCCTGGGCTTGGCATTTAACCGCGTCGAACAGATTGAGAGCTGCTCGAATTCGGAGCCAGCATGAATACGATACTGACCACAGGGTGCATGATTGTAGCATGCGCGAGTGTGGCTTCGGCACAGACGAAGCTGCAGGACTAGAGCGGAAGCTACCTGTGCAAGCTGACCGCGAGTGCTGGGCTGCGGCTGAATAAGGAATTGCAGACCTGGAATGGTGTGATCTTCGATGTCCGAGACAGCTCGTTGCTGATGAAAATCACCAACACCGACAAAATAAGCAGCTCGAAAATCTACTCTGAATTCGGCGAATATTCCGTGGCTTTCAAAGATTTTGGATCGACAGGCAACGCACAGAACTGTGTGAGCAACTATCCCAGCGCCACGTTCAGTGATGAGGTGCCGGTGATCGAAGGGCGACTGGAATGCAACTACTTCGGCACCACGTATCGCGTCAACCTTCAAATGAACCGCATCCAGATCACGTTTGACGGCGGATATATGGAGGATTTGAAGGAAAATCAGGACACGCCCTACATCGCGGTCGGAGTTGCGATAAGGTTTAACCGGCTACCTTGTCCGACTTCTCCTGTTTTTCTCCCACGGCTTCTTTTCCAGCCAGTCCATCATGACTTCGAAAGCTGCATATTTGGCCTCATCGGACGTCTTATACCGACGCTCGGAATCCCTTTTATATTCCGTCGCTCTATGCCTGATCGTTGCACTCCAAAAGGAGTCATTGGGATAGACGCTGATCGAAAGGCCATCCGTTCGGAGATATTCTCCGCCATAGGTAAAGGACGACCGCCACCGTCTGGAAAGCCATTTATCGCGCCTTTTGGCCTTGTTCCGATATCGCACTTCACGCTGACGAGCCCGGTCCAGGTCCTCTTCCATGTGACCGGCACAAACGCAGCCTACCTTGAGGTCGTCCGGATAATCCTCGTGTCGCATGACGTGGACGAACATGACGCGCTGCTTCTCGCACATCTCACAGACATGGTCTTGCTCACCCGACTTGTAATAGTCGACGACATGCCACCCCCTGTGAGGCACCCCTGGCTCTGACCATTTCCCGCCCCCTGGCGTGACATCAGGATTTTCATATGCCCCGTCTGCCTGTTCTTGCGGCGTCAGAATCTGCTTCAGTAGACGTGTCCAAGGACTGTCGATGACATCCATAATAATGCTCCTCATCGTTGAGTGCATGATGCTACAACCTGAATGGTTGGCAACGCAGAATCCTGCTAGGCCGCAGGTGCGACAGGGGATTTGTGTGAAGAATATAGCAGTAATCGTCGCGACGACTGTGTGCATGCTGAGTGGGACGGCGTTGATGGCGCAAGAAGGTGCGGCACCTACAGCAGAGGGACTGCTCGAAAACGTCTGTATTGGTGGTAGGCTCGACGAAAACCTCTTGGAGCCATATGTCCAGCAGACCGCCGAATTTTTCAAAATGAACGTCACCAAGCTGACGCCGGACATGCTCGCGACAGTCAATCCGGATGCAACGTCTGGGTGGGCAATTTCAGATCAAAAGCAATCATTCGTCATCGCATTCGCGCGCAAGACGGTTGATGGCTACTCAAGCGCCAGTTGCTCGGTCGCCACGGAGGCTGGCGATGAAGCTGCCGATGCAGTCCAGACCTTTATCCAGACCAAATACCCAGTCCGGAAGATTGCTGATCAACAGCAGGGAAACTCGACCATCACGGCGTACCGCGCTGAGTTGCTTGGCTTCGCCACTCCGAAGAATTTCAGCGTTCAGCGCGTGCATGCCGGTGGCGGGCTCTCAGGCATGCTCATGGTATCGTTTTTCGACAGTGGTCCGTGAACGCGAGATAGGCATTGACGAAAATCGGCAGGCCGCAAGAACGTTAGATGAACAAATTTGTAAGAAACCTCTGAATCACCTGTGGAGGGGCCGACAAACGCGCCACAACCCGTGATATTATCAGGGCTTCGATGAATCGGAGTTCATGTCCATTTTCCTGCCCTCGCCAAATCCCACGGCCGTTGAGCCCGCCGCAGACGACAAGCCGCGAAAACAAATCCTGTATTTCTGTGACGAGAGCAGCCAGGACGGTGACACGTTCATGGCCGTGGCAGGCATTGCCGTGGCGAAAGAGGCAATCCCCGTGATCGTGAGCCAGATGACGGAAATCCGAGAGAAATTTGGGAAACAGGGCGAAGTCAAATGGAAGAACGCGAAGAGCCGCTCAGGTGTCGTCCATGAGGCCTATATCAGGCTTCTGTTCGCATTAGTAGATGAAGGTCGGCTCCATTTCCATATTCGCTTCAGTCGAATGGATGAATACGACCATAAGCTCTCGGGGCCTAGGCGTAAGATCGACACCGTAAGCAAAGCGTTCTTCATGCTTCTGCTTCACCGCCCGGTCGCGTTTTACGGTGCCGAGGCTGACCTTCACATCCACCCTGATGATGGTGACTGCACGAGCGAGCTAGTAAACCAGATTGGCGCTTTGAATTTCGTCGGGAGGAGGAAGTGTGGGGTTCGGGATATCGTGAAGCTGGTACAACCAAGGTCTTCAGAGCGTGAGCCCATGTTGCAGCTGCTCGACTGTACCCTCGGAGCGTTGGCTGCTTATCGAAATGGTCGGCATGAAAAGGACGGCATTAGCGACACCAAAAAGAACCTGGCGAAGCTGACGTTCGACATGACCGGATGGCCTGACCTCACCGGGAACTGCTGGCGAGATAAGAAAAAGCTCAACCGATGGAATTCCGTGCCAAGGTTCAGAAAGAGCTGAGAGCGCGACCGAAGGGGCTAGTCTCGTTAAAGACGGGCTGGTTGATGACCCAGGGCTTCGCCCGCATCGGTAATAAAAAGGTAGAGCGGTGTCGCGAGATTCGCAACCCGCCATCACATAAAGAGATCGTTATGTGACTGTTAGGCCAGCGATAAATATTTTCGGATGGGATTGTATGACAAAGACAAAAACATTTGGCCTGCGCACACCGACTGATCTTCACCGAAAACTCGTCCACGACATTGAGCGTCTCGCCACCGCGTCTTATTCAGCGCCGTTGTCATATGCTGCATACGACTGCGCCGTGACAGCCACCCACATTGCGGACTGGGTCGTCCATACAGTCGGATCGGCCCAGCATCTCAGGCTGACCGGAAAGAAATCCGGACACAACGAGGCGATGAAAGGATTCGGGCAGACGAACGCCACCCGGCTGCCAGCGCTGGAATTTTGCCGTCAAATTGCGAACGCCGTTAAACATGTCAAGGTCACACGTGGCCCGATCATGGACAACATGAGCACCGGCCGGTCGGTCAAATTCGATCCACCATTAGACTTTGCGAAACCGATACCGCCAGATCAGAAGATGCTGCCACACGCCTACATCACCGTGGATGATAAGTCGTATCCGGTGATCAACCTGTTTCGCGATATGGCCGTCCAGTGGCAGCAATTCCTTCTGGAGGAAGGCCTTTTCGAGGAAGAGCAGGACGAGTGAACGGGTTATGCCGCCACCTCAGATTTCTTTCCTCTGAGCATCTTACCTATGCCCCAGGCAATCACGAACACGAAAATCGATAGGATCAGGACTGCAATTGCGGAGACGACTGCGATCCCGCTCGTGTTGAAGAAAGGCTGGCCGAGCGCCGTCGGCGGAATGGCGTAAGTGATGCCGGTCGCAGCTGCCAACAGGGTCATGAGCAAAGCCGTTGTCACACTACCCTGTATGATAACCCTGGCTCCACGTAGACCAGCATAGAAGACCGTAACCAGCAGCAGGATAATGGTCGCCGTCATCCCGACAGAATAGGCCAAGGCTCTCGGATGTAGGCGCGCCAGAAGGTCAGCACGTTCAGCATCCGTGAGGTTTGCCAACTCGGAGCCGGTGAGATGACGCGCTTCGCGATCATAGAGGAGCAGCATGCCAGTGCCAGTCTGGTATGAGCCGGTGCCCACCATGTAGACGAGCCAGATTGCGACGACAACCGCGCCCACGACTAGGATACTCCTCACAGCTCGATTCAATGCAGCCCCCCTATGCGAGGGTAAAGAGCATTAGAACTCGACCGAAAGTCAATATGTAGCGGCCGCGACCGGTAGAGCTGCCAAAACGACAGCTCCGATGATAATCGCGAGACCGATCCACTTCATGCCGCTGCCCTCCTGATCACCTCGGCTATAGATGTGACGCCGTGTGGCGGATCAGGAGGCTCGTCAGATGGTGGTGACCAGCCCAGTTGTTCAAGTGTCCTGCCCGCGTCGAATTGATCCGTTACGGCCTTCCAGGAGGCATCGAGTGTTGTTTCATCCAGGACGTCGTCAGCCCATTCGGGCTTATCCCTGTTTCGGTCGATCCACAGCGTGACTTCGTTGTCCCATCGGTCGAAATTTGCGAGAGCCCACAATTCGATCCGGCTGAATTTCTCGGTCCAAGGAGCAGGAGCGATAGTTTGCGCGTGTTTTAATCTGTGCAGCGGGAATGGAGGCTCCGTCGTTTGGTCCCTGAGTGTGGTGATCGCCCCATACAGCCGATCACGCTTTGCGAGCATGTCGTCGAAGAACTCGACCCACATGTTTTCGTCAGAGGTATCAGCCTTGATGTGCGCAAAGCTGGTCACAGATGTCGAGTAAACGGCGATCAATTTTGCAAACCGGTCCTTTTTACGCAGCTCGTGAAACCGGTCGTTCTCGTGCTTGGCCATACGCTGATCCCACACCGAAGGTCCTAGCTCCCTCTTGAAGTCCTCCATGGACTTGTGACCACGCTGGCAGATATCGGCTCTGTCGGCATCCGTCGGCAGCTCGATGCCGAGCGCGTTGGAAACCTGCGACAGGATATCGTCGATGTCATCCGCTGGCACGACCTCTTCGAGGGCCAGCACCTTATCAATCGCTTCCTGGATCGCTTGACGCTCGGCGGCACTGGCCCGATATCTGGCCGCGACCTCGGCGATCTGGGCGTTGCGAACCCCCTTCGCATCAAAGCGGCTGACGGCTGTTTGGAGAATTTCAATCTGGTTGATACGGAGTTCGGCAACGGCCTTTACACGAGCGGCCTCGGCGATCTGCGCGTGGTATGCGGCGGATGCACGCTGAAAGCCGCCGGACTTGTGCCACGCTACGACCTTTTCGTAGCGCACGAGCGCGCGCATTTCACGGTCTTCGATTTTATGAATTTCCTGGATTACTTCCTTCATGATCGACATTCCATTTTTCTGATGTCTTTGATCCTGATTAAAATGGTTGGAGCGAACGAAACCTGAATCAAATGAATTCGACATCCGCCGACAAGAATCTTGGCGACGCACTTCGGAGTTGTGTAATGTCGGCCGCTACAGCGCTGGGGGCGGCATGAATTTTATCAATTTTTCGATTGGCGGCGCGTCGTCGGCTCCGCAGGCCTGGCTGACGACGGTTATGCCGGGGCTGACGGTCGCATTGAGCGCGGGCTTGATCTTGTTCCTATTGAACTGGTTTCGGGAGTGGCTGACGGGCTATCTGAAGCGTAAATCCGAGGCTGAGGTGCTGGCTTTTTCGCTTGTCACACTGTTCGATACGTTGATCTCTCAGTGTGCGGATGTCGTTGACGATCCGCTGCATCAGGACCGAGAAACTCAGTGCTGGGAGAGCACAACCAAAACTCCGGAGATCATTTTTCCGGAGCACGTTACCTGGTCGGTCTTTGCAAAGGCTCTGCAATACAAAATCAGGTCGATCCCAAACAAAATCGATGTTGCAGAACGCAATATCTCTTCCCTGGGTGAATACGGTGACGGCCCCCCAGATTACGCTGACGCCTTCCAGGAAGCACGTTGGCGATATTCTTGGATCGGGCTGGAAGCATGCCTGATCAACGATACCCTGGCGGAAAGATATGGCGTGCCTCTTTTAGATCGTGGCGACTGGCATCCGGCGGATCGTTTCAGAAGTGAGATAGCGAAGATCACAAAACTTCGGGATGAGAAAGAAGCTCGGCACGCAGCAATGCCCGATTTTATGAGGCCGAAGGTGCCAATTGAGGTACTTCACGCTCGGCATGCAAAGCTTTCGGCTGATCTGGAAGCCGCAACGAAAAAGGGCCCGCAGGCCCTCTAACAGGTTATCGTTTGAGCTGTGAAGGCAGATCAGCACCAGTCCGCAGCCGATAATCAGACAAGGTCACGACCTTCTTGCCTTCATCTTTATCGGCCTGCGCCTGCCTGAAGGCCTTTTTGACCTCATCAATCGTGGGGTTCTTGCCTTCGAGCTTGCGGATACGGGCGGCACCGATGATGTAACGGATTTTCTGATAGAAGTCCCGAACGTCGATGAACACCTGCATTGCGTCGAGTTTGTCGGAGGTTGGGCCGTACTTTGACAGAACTTTTTCCAGGCTACCAGCTTTGTCCATCGTGAAATCATAGCTGAGAGTCTCAGGCTGTTCGATCAAGAAGGCCATGATGTCGTCGTAGCTGTGGCCTGCCGCCAGAAACTTGGCCAGCAGTTCGGCTGCAACGATGTTGTGGTCTAAGGACATGCCTGCCAGCAGTGACAGGTCGGAGTAATCCTTCCAGCGACCGATTGTCGGGGTCAGAGCAGACAGAAGCTTGTCAGCAGCCTGGGACTCGAACGACTGGTAGTGTGCGAATGTCGGCTCTTGCTTCGCGTAGAAGGTTGAGCCGTGACGCTTGGTCTGCTTGTGCCTAGGAAACTTCTTAGGGCCGCCCCATGTCACATCGACATGGTTTTTGACCGTGCTCGGACCAACCTGCACCGAGAAATTGTAGCGATGGACGAGCTGACCATTCGTGTTGATCACCTGGGCCTTCCGGTCAAAGCCGGTCAGGGCAATTCCCTTTTCGGCAAGGCGTGGTGCCATGACGGTGAAGGCTCTCTCGAACTCCCAGTCCTCAATGGCACGCATATATAGGAGATCGATATCGGCGGTCTCCCTGATGCCTTGGTGGTACGCGTAGCCCCCTTTAACGAGCGGCTCGGATTTGATTTCCGCAAGGATGTGGCGAAGGACCTCTTCGCCGGTGGCGCGGTCGAGGGCTCGGCCTGCGTCCATTGTCCGGACACGTGCATTCGTCTCCGAATTGAACGCACAGCAGGCGGCTTCGATACGCTGTTTGAATTTCTTTCCTTCTTCGAGGATGCGGGTATCGATGTTCGACATTGTTTTTCTCCCAAATTGCATCTGGGAGGAGGTTTGTTTTCGGCCTTGCAAGATACGAATTCGGCCGATCAGGTGTCGTCTCGGGTCGAGGTTTCCATTTCAGCAGTCCGAATATCAATAGGACAAGACTCCTATGGTCGGCGGAAATGTCCAAGACCTACATTTTCAGTTTAGCCTGCTTGGGTCGGTCGACCAGGTATTCATGCGGCAGCTGACGGCGATATTTTCTCGCCAACCGAACGGCCATGGGAGCCAGGATCGACGACAGAATGACCTGCCTCGTTGGAATTCGAGCGAGGTTTCTTCCGGCGGTCGTATCCGACTTCGAAAAGCCACGGCCGTTTGCCAGCTGCGCGTGATCCTCGTCCTGGGCAGCCAGCCAACCGACCGCTTTGTGAGCCCGCACCAAAGCTGCAGGATCGTCACACTGTGCGATGCGACATACGAGATTCAAAACTGAATATATTCGTTGCGAAACTATGGAGTAACGGGGGGAGTGACCATCAGTCGTCATAAGCGTCTTCATCCTGGATGTCGTAGTCGCCCTCGTATGCTGGGTCGAAATCGCTTTCCATAATGGCCTCTTCCGGATCAGGTGGACCCAGTTCCCATCTGCGCTTAGCCGTAGCCGATGCATCGGGGTGGCGGCTGGTCATCTGCAAATAATACAAGCGGTTCTCAGCCCTCCTGATTGCTTCATCACCACAGTACCCTGCATCCTGCAACGCCTTGCCGATAAGCCGCACCATGCCGTCAGCCGCCTGCTGGTGCTCCAGGAGCCCAGACCGCTGGTAATGGCCCACGAAAGCGGAAAAGGCGGACGCTATCGCCGTGTCTAGGTCATCCGTTTCCGGGATGGCACGCTGCTTTACAGATGCTCTCCAACGCGCAGTCCGCGCAGCTCCAGCTGATACATATTCCTCAGGTTCCATCGTTTTCTCCCGTCACACTGTGATCCCGTTACCGTCACAATGAGACGCCGCGACGCAAGAAACCCGGTGTTTTTCGTCGGCCAACCTAGAATAAAGGGTAACCACAGTAAAATACGTTGTTTTAACTTATTTTAAGTTTCAGTAACCACGCCCGAACAGACAAATCTCCAGGCAATTCAAGACCTTTGACAATGTTGACATTATGGACATTTACTTCTTTTCCATGCAAAAGGAGACATTGATGGTCGACATTACCGCTACCCAGATCGACGACTATGCTGTGATGATGGGAAACGGCAGCAGGTCGACCATCTCCGCCATTGGTGGTATTTCCGAAGCGGGAGCATGGATTGTCGCCCAGCTTGATGAGATGATCGCCTCAGGGGAATACATAGGCGAATCGGTGATGGCGCATGAAGCGGTCATGAACATTGCTCACAAGATCGAGTTTGGCCGGATCGAAGACGATGCTCGTAAGCCGACCGCAGATATTCTGCGATACCTGTCTCAATTCGTTTTACAACGTCGCGTTCCGCTGTCCTGAGCTAAGGATGGAGATGAGGGTTCATATACGGTTGATCGCTCAAGTAGTCTTCGCTTCAATTCCTAAGCCATAGGATAGCATCTACCGAGTTAATTCGTGAACAATCTCCAATTACGTTATTATGATCATCCCCGTAGAACAGGCCGAGACCATCGGGCCATAGCTAGAGGATATCATCTACCGAGTTAATTCGTGAACATCTTAACCGGCATAAAAGCCAAGGCATCTGTGAATATGTCCCACTGATACGCCAAAGTGAACGGCGATCTTACGCATTGATGCACCGTTCTTTTGCATCTCAAGCGCAGCTGCTCCGATCTCAACCCGCCTGTCTGCCATTGCCGCGTGGGTAGACTTCAAGAGACCCCGACGATGCTTCGATTTGTTGCTGCGCGCTGAAGCGAGCTTTATGCTGCGGTCTTCGCCGATAAGGCAACGCAGGTCGGCCGCTTCTGCCTCCTCATCTGAGATTGACAGCCACTGCCGGATGGTATCGGCATTCATCGAATAGCGGGCGTCCACAACCATACCATTATATTCAATCTCAATCCCATCTGCAGCCATGTGCGCGCGAGCGATAACGGCTGACATCCGAGCCTTGATCTCATCCTCATCCCATTCGCACCGACCACGAGCTAGATCGACAATCTCTTCCTCGATCATCTCCACGTCGACAGTCCACGCCAGGCAGACTGATGCGACAAACAACCAGCTGTCGCGACGGCCAGGGGGAAGGATGCCTTTTCTATATCGGTAGACACGAAGCCGTTCTAGATCGTCAAACACGGACGTGTAGTAGGTCCGGTGAGTCATCTTGTATCCAACAAGGTCCGCTCGTTTTTCGACAGCCCTGCGCAGAGGGTGTTCGCCCTCCGGCCGTGCGTCAGGCACATGGACCTTGATCGTTGTCGTCTTTGGCTTTGGCTTTGGCTTGGATAAAGCCCGCTTTACCGGCTCTGTCACCGTCTCCGATGGAGGCACGATCTCGGAGATGAGGTCTTCAAAGTCGTACCGAGCCGGAGACATCGGCGATCCTTTCGACCATAGAAGGCGAACGATTGGGTTACCCTGGTCTTCGACTTTGCTGTTCCTCGAACCGGGCAGACGGAAAAAGTGAATAGCATCCTTTGCGCCGCGATCCGGGCCAAAGCGTTCGAAACGCCTAAATATCTCGTCCTGTATCAACTGCCATCGGCTTAGCTCCGAAGGCGGCACAGCGTCGTGCAGCCAAATACAAAGAAGACCTTTTCCGCTGCAAAGAATCATTGAGGGGGCGGGAAATGCCTCGTCATCGCAAAAGCGAAGAACTTCGTCGGCAATCCACTCCGGCGGGTATTTTGCTAGATCGGTGTTGTAGTAGTCGAGGTCTGTGAAAACACATCCGAGTTCGACCAGATTCTGCGTCACCCGCTTCCCATGATAGCGGTGCAGCGAGAGATAAATGTCTTTTTTGAACTTGCGCAGGTGATGATCAGCGTAGTCTGCGGCATGTTCGAGGTCGGCATACGTCTCGTAAATTCTGCCCTTCCGAGTCAGGTTGCCGTAGACAACCAATCCCTCGCCATCGGAAGGATGCATCAACTCGACCATGTGCCGAGCGCTGAACGTTTTGGTGGTTACAGGTCGCTGAACCTTGCCTCGCACCACTTTCATGGCGGCAGCAGGTATATCGATATCAAAATCCGGAAAAACGAATGCATTTACATCGTCAACCGGCTTGCATTGAGCTTCGCCGAAAAACATAATTAGATCACCCCAAGAAAACCGACGGCGAGGGTTTGGCGACCCAGTGACCCGTCGGTTTTTCTATGTTTGCTGTGGGCCAATCCTGTTTCAAGATGCGCAGATATGTTGACAAGCCCAATCTGTTGACCAGCCGTTAACCTATCTAATACTTCTCAGTAGAAATTTATTTTCGGCTGTCGGTACCACTTGCGGTACCCATCAGGTACCTGTTACCTTCTTTTCAACGCCACCCGCTCACTGGAGCCACATACCGTGAAAGCCTTTCCAATAAATCTATGACGCACACCGCGTTGTCACCGGTTTGCACACCGGTGTCTGAGATTTATTGTGACTTGAAAGGACTTTCGGATGGCGTTCGTCACCCACTATTTTACCGCTGACCAGCATTTCGGCCATGCGCGCATGCTCGAATTCCGTCCGTTTGCGAACACGGATGAAATGGACCGCTACCTGATCGATGCACATAATGCCGTCGTCAAGGACGCCGATATCATTTGGATGTTGGGTGATTTCTCCTCCCATCAGGACAGCTGCACCGCCCAGATTTTCGCCCAGTTGAAAGGCCGGAAGCGCCTCATCTTGGGCAATCACGACACGGACCACAGCGGCAATGTTCGCAAAGGCATCGCCGCTCTCGCGTGGGACCAGCCCCCGACACATTATGCTGAGGTCAAACAGGATCGCGAACGCGTTATCCTGCACCACTACGCCATGCGCACCTGGTCGGCGAGCATCCATGGAAGCTGGCACCTGTATGGCCATTCCCACGGCCGCCTGCCTGCATACGGACGGTCGCGTGATTGCGGTGTTGATTGCCCTGACCTTGGATACGCGCCATCGACACTCCTGGGTTTGACGGTTCGCATGCGCGATGCCGAGGCGGTGCATGAGCCCCTCGATGCCAATTAAGTTTCCGACCAAACCCGGTCTCCTCGCCCGCCAGCAATTGTCGCTTGAGCGCTTGCGAAAGATGCGCATAGACCGCGATCCAGAGATGCAATTGATAATCAGTGATTTCGTAAGCGAATTGAAAGCCGACTTGGCTGCGCACAACATCGATATCGAAATCGTCGCGAGGGAGCATGACGATGACGCATGACGAGTTTGTCGCCTACATTCGCGAGCGTTACGCCACCCTCTTTGACCCGACCAACTCCGACGAAGTCTGGCGATACCTCATCACCGTCGGGCCTGGTTGGTGTCCACTGTTCACCGATTTCTGCGAGCAGATGGAAGGCGTCCTGCACCACCACGACGAGACCGGTCGCTGGTACATCCGGCAGGTGAAGGAGAAATTTGGTGAGTTGCGCATCTATGTCCGACCGGCTCCGTACGAGCGACCGGATGTGGACGGATTCATGGAATGGGTGGACGATATCGATCCTCCTGAACCGACACATGTCGAAGACATGCTCGGCATCATCAAACAGCATATCACCGGCCGGGCTGCCCATGTCTGTGAGGATTGTGGAGAGCCGGGAGAGCTGCGTGTCCTGGATGGCTGGTATAGCACGTGCTGCGACAGGCATTTTGAAGAGTGGAAAGCGCGTAAGGCATCTCGAAAATCATAAGACGCCGTCCAAAAACGCAGGATCGAAGCCATGACCGATGAAAAAGATAAGATAAGGCGGATATCGAAAATGGCCCGCGAGCAGCGTGATCGCCACCAGGATTACAGGCTTGTCGATGATCTGAGTAAACCCGGAATATTCGATGTGACGAACGCCCGCCTGGACGAGACCATGGACCAGCTCAAAGCTGAGAGTCACCGCTATCTCGAAGCTTGGTCCAAAGCGTTTCTCGATTTTCATACACCCGAAGCGATAGGAGCCTGGGCGAAAATGGGTAAAGTGGACCAGAAAGCAATGTCAGCAATCGTCCAGAGGATGATCGATAGCTGCCCAGCCGATCAGGCAAAAAGCGATCAAATGCAGGCAGCTCACGACCGGGTGACCGATGCTCGCCGCCGTGCAGCTGTATATGATGGCGATTTGGATCGGGCTCGACCGGCTTACTACGTCGGTGCTGGCTGGCACGCTATACTCGACGATCTCGTCACCGAATTCGCCCAGATCGCCGGACGCGGATTTTTGGCAGCGCATGAAAAGTGGGGTGAGCTGAAAGTTGCGTATCTCTACGACGGCGACCGCCAAGCGGATGTCGACGCCATTGTCAAACGAGCGTCTGATCGGGCTCTGGTGGCATGCTGGTATTGCGGCCAAGCTGGGTGGATGCGGCAAGAGCGATGGTGGCGGGTGCGTTGCGACGAGCATTGGAACGCAGAATGACCGAGAAGTTTTACACATTCCTAGAATTCGCGAAGTTGCTCAACGTTCGCGAGAATGCGATCTGGCACATCATCGATGTCGGTGACATCCGCCCCCATTCGATTATCGACGACTATCAAAATCGCAGGCTGCCTGACGTGATCGGCAGCTTGCGGTTTTCGGATGCCGACGCCGAAAATTTCAAACAGGAATTCCGCCGTCGTCGGCACGAGGATTTTAAAGTCGAGTATGCCGATGTCTATGTACCTGAGGAGGGACCGGGCGCTCGTGGTCTGGAATTTGGCCCTGGATGGATCGAAATCGTACGGGAATACTGTGATCAGCTCCGGGGATTCGAGCGCGATCATTTTGTCGAAGCGCTCCGGTGGGGCAAGGAAAAGTTCGGATCGTTGCGACTTTATACCCGCAGCAGCCGTTACACCCTGACAACATTACAATCGTATTGGCTGTCGAGGCTGGACGAATTCGCACGCCGCAAAAGCCTAAGGACCTGCCAGGAATGTGGGCAGCCTGGTCGGCTGCGTTGGGGGTCTCATGCAGCAACCCTGTGCGACCGTCACGTCCATCTTGTTGGGGGACTGAGAGCCGAGGACGGCGTTATCCTCGATCCTGATCGCCAAAAAATGAAAGCAGACGGCAGTGTCGCCAATTGGCCTGAAAATTACTTGGGCCGATACACGTGGACTGATCAGGAACTTGGACTCAATGAAGGCCACTCGATGGACCTAGCAAAGCAGATGGAAATTGAATTCAAGCCTTTTCTGTCTCCAGACCTCAAGCTTGATGGCACCGATCAGGAACTGGCTGGTCTCCGCAAAAAGCTTCTGGCTGTCGACGCCACTATCGGCAGGCACCACGAAGTGAAATTCCAGCTGCGCCGTCGCGGTTACGAGATCGCGATTGATAATTCGCATCAGACGGCGACGATTGACGAGATCAGGCGCGGCGCGATTATAGCGGAGATCGAGATGATAATGGCAGGAGAGCAACGATGATCGCGAACGACAACAACCCGCGCGGTCGGACCAGAGACTACACCTGGAGCCTCGAATTTGTTGCTCACCACCTTATGGCATCAGGCTGCAGGGTCCTGCTCGATGGGCCGCAGTTCGAAATCTTGAAGGCCTACCTCGCTCACGTCGACGCCGTTGGCGAGGACACAAATTTCCAGCTGGAAATGTGCGTCGACTATCGAGATCACTCATCGTCTGACGGCTATTCGGTCGCTTGGGACAATGATGGCACGCCCGAGCAGGACGACCTGATCGATGCGATCATGGGCGATATGGTCCAAAATCTGGGCTTTGTAGCGGGCTCGGTCATCCGCGAGGGCTACATCACTCCACTTGAAGATATCGACGGACGGATCGCCGCAATCCGTGAGCGGGTAGCCGCGAAACGCAATATCTGACTTCTGAACCAAAGCCGTTTCAGTTCACTTGGCGTCGCCAGGATGCCGGTTTTCTTAAGTTTTCCGGCACCTCTCTCCCATCCAGCAGCAGCCGCATCATTTCCAACTGACGAGCTTCCTCGACCTTATCGGGCTCCGGCTTGGCGACGTCGTATGCGCGCAGCAGCTCATAAAATGTGCCTACATAGTCAATCTGCAATGCGGTCATCACGTCATCTCTGTCGACGTCAGGGCTGGCGTAATAGCGCTCGATCCAGTCCTCGACGGTCTCGTCGCCGTGCCGCTCGCGGACCGCCTGGATGTCCGCCGCGTAGTCGTCTCGGACCCGCTCGGGAATGAACTTCGACATAGGACAAAATTCCTTTTGCGCCGACAGGGATGGGCTGCGCACTGATGAAAACGACTAGTTGGCAGGCTATCATGAGAGCGAGAGGAAATGGACACACGAGGATGCAGCAAACGAGATCGGTGAGCAGTTGGACCTTACATCTGGGGCAATCCGGGTAAAAAAGAAATCGGCTCGGTGACGACTTTAACTTCCGCGATATTCGTAAGTTCGTGAAACACCGCCGCCACAACAACTTCCGTCCGGAAACCGCGAGCAGCCTATTGTTTCAACCTGGCCCGGGGATCGCATGTGCGACGACTGCAAAATGGTGAGCGGTACAGGCGAGCCTGAGCTATACGAGTTCCGTAATCTTCGTATAGCTCAGGCGATTTGAACGGTTTCGGCAGTCCCGTTTGTATTTGACCGGAACTGCTGAACGGATCAGGCGGCTTGCCGCGATGACTCCGCCTCAAGCCGCGACATGTACATGTGATATCCATCCATGCAATAGCGCTCCCAAGCGCGAAGGATGCTTAGCTTTGCGTCGAGATAGGGGGTCTTGTCGTACCTCATAGACGAACACCGATCTCGACCTTCATTTTTGTGGGTGATGATTTCAATATCATCCTCTTCCATTTGCCTGTTCCCAATTAGGAACTCACCCATCCGTCCACGCATCTGAGAGATAAACGCCCGCCGGATTTCATGCGTTGCAACGGCGAACTCTACGCCGTAAAAAACCCCGTCTTCAGCATTCATCGCCTCGACCGCTTTTGAAACTGTGCGCTCGTTGATGTGGCCTTCCATACTATCGCCGGTTTTTTTCACGCGCTGCTTCGGAAAGAGGTAGTCCGATCCCTTTGCCTTCGCAATTTTTATGGCCTCGCGTACCAGCGGTTCCGTTATTCCGGTGAGGGGGAGGACGCGCCAAGCGTGTTTTTTGTCTTCGAAAGTCCAGGTTAAACCGTAGCCGTCGTTTTCAGCGAACGCCTCCACTGTCGCTGTCGTGGGATCGTACCGCCGTTGCCCGGTGAAAAGCTGCAGCTTGAGTGCTGACCTCACATCGGAATTCGACAATCCATCCAAGGCATGGATGTAGGCACCAATCTCAATTTGTCTCAGCGGCCGATTGCCTTTCAGTTTGAAGCCGTATGGGTCTCGCGCGTCCGTATCCGCCAGGTCACTGGCCGGGTTGACCGTCAGCCTGAATACTTTTGGGTGATTCAAAAAGTATTTGAACGCCGACTTCATGGCCGCGACGCTGGCATTTGCCTGCGCGATGCACGCACCTTTGCCACCACCCGACAACCCTCTCTCAACGATTGTGTCTCGGACCTCGATTAAATCGGCCGAGGTGATTGTCGCCAGCGGTTCGCCTAAGATCGCGCTATAATCATCGGCCAGTCCACACACGCCGAGCGACGATTTATACGAGCGATGCGTGTTCCTGTTTCTGTTGTTCAGCACATAGTCGAGATACATATCACGCGCTGTTTCCCAGATGAGCCCGCCGTGATGAGCAACCTTGTGGAGACTGTCAGCATCCGCCAGAGTTTTGCCTGCGCTGAAGGCCTTAATCAAAACGGATGGATCGTGCCCTTTTTTTATCTCCTCGCGGACGTGTTCGATGAACTTTCTTAAAGAGGGCAAATCCTCGTAAGTAAAAGTTTCAAATGGTGCGATCTTAAGATTTTGGTCTCGGGTTGCGAGATACCAGGATGCGCCTGCCGGACCTGAAAAAATGGCCAGTCCTGGGCAGTCGCTATCGCGAAGGCGGAGCGTGTTTGCTACTTTTCCTTTGCAGCGGCTGAGGACCTTATTGAAGGTGAGTTTAGAAAAGACTTCGTTCGGCATGTAGAATTTCCCTGAGGAAGACGTCGTTTTGGCCTCGACGGTAATTGGACATGCGTAAGGTTGATTCGCTTTGAATGGATGTGCAAGAGGCTAGAACGAGAAAAATCCGTCGGGTTAGCAGTTTTATCACGCGTGATATGAATTTTGGCGGGTATATCACATCCAAAAAAATTGACGCGGCTAGGTTTAATTTGACGTCGTCAACAAATTTTGCGGATACTGTAAGCCTTTGATTTGCCAAATATGTTGACAAGACCTGATATTGCTTGAAAAGCCTAAGTATAAGTGCCTCTAACTCTTAATCAGCGGGTCGTAGGTTCGAACCCTACATCACCCACCATTCTCTTTATCCTGCGGCGGCATAAAATTTGTTTTCATCATTGA
Source organism: Pararhizobium qamdonense (assembly GCF_029277445.1). Taxonomy (NCBI): domain Bacteria; kingdom Pseudomonadati; phylum Pseudomonadota; class Alphaproteobacteria; order Hyphomicrobiales; family Rhizobiaceae; genus Pararhizobium; species Pararhizobium qamdonense. The sequence goes on from NZ_CP119566.1 coordinate 2,301,671, forward strand.
TGGATGTGTCGGTATAGCTCACGCAAGAGGCGGCTGTGTTTATGCAGCGTCTGTCTTCGAGCAGGATAAGAGCAATGTTTTTCTTACTGGTTATCGATAATTTCAGTCGGAATACCGATTTCTCGTGCAACGTGAATAATCTTTCGAAACACCTCTAAATTGAGGCTGAGCTGGTGCATGTCCCAAGGTTCCCGATAGCCGTCATTATAAAAGTTCATACCGAAAACATTGATAGACGCTGGCTTGGACATACCTACCATAAGCAGAACTTTGACCCCTGTCAGAAGTACGTCCCATCCGTACCAGCCTCCGTAACCGTTCTCAAGGTAACAGCGGTTCGTGAGCCATGAGAGCAGGAACCTATCTGCTCCATACGGGGTCGGTTCGATAGCGTCAAAAACCACCGGAGAAGACCAATGAACTTGGAATTTTGAGGTCAGGCCGAGGGCCAGTATCATGTCCCAAAAGCCCGATTGCACGTGCCTATGCGAAATGCAGTGCAAGCTTTCGGCAGCGGCTATCGCATCTTTGAAATCGACAAGGTTGAAATTGTCGGGAGGATTTTGGAAGACACTAGGGTTGAAAACCTCGAGTTTCCCAAGTCCAGCCCATATTGTCAGCTTCTCACCATCATCCCGTGCGTGACGTTTCCACTGGTAGGGATAATTAATCCTAATAACGACATCATGCTCATCAATCATGCGACCGCGGCCGGTGACATGGCCGTTGCCTACAATAGCAACTGATCTCCCTGCTATCGGCATTTCAAAAGGCGTGTAGAAATCGTCTGGAAAGATGATCCACTCATCAGGCAGCCGGCAGGGGTCCGCAGAGTGGGTGATCACATGGCCAAAGTGGGCACGATAGAAATGAGAACCATGTTCTGCCATGCTTTTAGGCCTGTTCACCGCTGAGGCCATCTCACACCTCGCTCTTTGCCAAGTCCTGTGCACCCGGCATCTCGGTTATTTTTGACTGTCCAAAACTGTCGTAACGCTCGTAGGTTGTCGCAATAAAATCTCTTAGTTCCATCGGATGCCGCTCTTCATAAAAGCTCGGATAGAAAATGGTATCACCCTCGTAATCGAGACCGAGGTGAGACGCTACCTCTGGATAGACAGGCCAAATTGAGCCATCGACTAGTGGATTCTTGACAGTATCAATATTGATAGATGGCCGCTTTTGTCCACACGCTTCGATGATCATTTCAGCTAAAGGCGCTAGGACGTGAGCCGTTGGATGGTTGACCGTATATAGTGGCAGGTGGGCCTTGGCGACCTCGAAGAACTCCTCGGCAAACCGCACGTCGTTATCTTGATCTCGGCGGATGAGTTCCAATTTGGAGCTTTCAAACTGGTTAAAGTATCCTAAGTGCTCGTACGTCGTATTGTTGAAGAGCGCGAGGGTATCGTCAACCGATAAGCCACGGACGTATCCGATCAAAGCGATCCGGCTATTGTAGTCACCCATGGCAGACTGTAGCCGAACGCCACGATCACCGAAATAGGTCAAGTCTGGATGGTACCCGGTAAAATAGAGGTTCGTATACTGCTTGAAGCGGCTACCATATTTTTCTCTAAGTCGTTCTGACCTGATATCGCCAAAGGTTTCGCTGAGTGGCTGACTGAAACAAAAATCGACACGGTCGGTATGCGCGGCAGCCCAGTGGGCATCCTCATAAGGCTTGCTGCCTTGGGCATTTATGTCAACAAGGATATCAACCTTCACGCCTTTTACGCGATAGATGATAGAAGCAAGCGCCGAGGACTGGCAATTTCCCAGCAATGCTATTCTTGCTGTGGAGTAAGGAGTGTAGGCGGAGATATAAACCGGGGTCGCCACTGTTTCCTTGGTTAGCCAAATTGTACTGCCGTTGACGTTAACGGTGAAGAAGGGTTTGAGCCGCTCCCCGACGCGCCCAGCGACGTCTGGACTGATATTTGTGATCAGATACACCCCGTCGGGGGACAACGACGCCTTGGCAGCAATCGCGTTGTGTATTCTAGTGGGTGGCGAAACGGAATTGTCGATATCTATGATTAGGTCTTGATCGGGCTCAATTGCTCCTTCCATGTTGCCGTCTATCGCGTACTCCCGGTAGATGGTCTTGCAGGCTTTGCCTTTGAAACCAAGAAATGTCGAGCGTGAAAGACCGGTTACCTGAGCGACGAAAATATCCGCCAAATATTCGAGATCGTTCCCAACGGCAAAACTAGAGTTTCTGTTCCGGAGAGGGAGAGACGGCAAGTGTGTCATCAAGCCAATCTGAGTGATACGCGCGCCCGTCTTGATTCGACCATTTTCCTTAAGCGCGTGTAAAGCGGGGATCAGGTTAAATCCCGTGTCGTCCGGTGTCATGGAAAACAAAACGGCCTTGTCTTCGGCTTCCGACTTTCCAGCCTTTCGAAGCTCGTACGAGGTGAATTGCCGCATCGAGACGTTCCGATTGCCTGCTATCGTAGCAAAACGCTTCTTAGTCTCTGTAGGCCAACCGGAAGTGAAGCTGTTAATGTATCGGCCGTTGTCGGTTTCGGAGTCTTCGATGATAGATTTCCAATCTAAAGCACCGCTTAAGAGCCGTGAGGCAATCATATCCGTCATGAAGGTGTGAACGATACGTACGTCTTCCCACTGGCCAGCGTCCCATAATTCGCGCCAATATCGACAGAAGGCGTTATATTCACGGGTCTTCAATGCCGAGGAGCTGAATCGGATGTCACGCATGTATTCGATTGGTGAACCGATCATATGGTTCAAGGCGTCCTGGTCACTGCGTTGAAGCACTTCATCGCCGTTCATCATCAGGCCTCGCCAAGCAGCCATAAAGTGTGTCAATGCAGGGTTATATGAGTTGAAAAAAATCATCCCGGCGTTTTGGTAGCCTTGGATGCGGTTATCCTTCAGCCCGGACGCTTTCCAACCGCTTGACGTGTCTATGTGATGTTCGACCTCATTGCAGACCAGGAGGTCGAAATCCGTCAGAAGGTCAAATGCGGGTGAGATATCTTTTATGACGACGGTGTCACTGTCTATCATCAAGGTTTGATCGAATGGTGATCTATCCGCAATTGCAACTTTTAAGGAAGCCAAGCGTTTGTGTTTTTTGAGGTATTCAATCAGCTCCGAAGTCTCGTCTGTTTCTGACAGCGGGATTATAAAGTCGAAAATCGCGGCGTAGTTCAATTTTGCGTACGCGGGGTCGTCCGTAAAAAGTGCTGTCGATATCCATGGGTTGGTCACTTTCAGCGCTCTCGCAGATAGCGCTGATTGGTCCGCATAGCGCCGTCCCAATGCGTGATACACTGCACCTTTTTTCATGGAATCCTCCTGTTTTGATGAATCACCTAGATCGTTAAGGCGAAAGCGTCAACTTTTAAGCTGTGCTCTCAAAAATTGCGTCGATTTCAGTTTGCCGCCCCACTTTTTGTTGACGTCAAAAAGCTTGCTTGCTGTTTTGACGGGTAAACCGTAGACCTTCCGGTGTCTTATAGATTTTCCACGAGGTGATTTATGGCAGTGCATTCCAATGATTACTGGTCGCCTAATCTTTCTCCGAACTTTAAAGACGACGCATTTCCCAATTTGGCGCATGGGACAGCGGATACTGCCCCGTGGGGACGAATAGAACTGGGCGTTTCAGAAGGCTATTCACACCCATGGTACTGCCACTCAAATCTCGTTCCTTGTGGGTACGCAAACCGCGATGAGATCGCTTACATGCAGGCGGTTGCAAAAGAATTCTCGCATGGAGTGGGCTTGGAAGTCGGCTGCTACTACGCATGGACGACGGCACATTTCGCCGGCTTTTTTGAACGATACGACGTGGTAGACCCGATTTTGGCCACCGAAAGCAAAGCAGAAATTAGGCGATGCTTGAAAGACGCAGGCGTGTTGGAGCTGTGCAAACTACATGGAGGGCAAAGCCCACAAGTCCCGGTGCATCTTTATCGAGAGGGTGGATGGAAGCCTCTGTGGTCGTTTGCTCTATTGGACGGAGATCATGGCTGGCCCTATCCAGAAGTCGATGTCGTCGCTGTAGAGCGGGCAATGTTGCCAACATCTTGTATAGTGCTCCACGACGCTTATTTCCCCCCTGTAAGCGCAGCTCTCGAACGACTAAAACATTCGGGGTGGAAGACACGCGTCGTGCAAACGAGCGCTGGGGTCGGAATCGCCTGGCGCGGAGACAAGGTTCCCCCTGCACATATCCCTGATGCAAAAGTGAATTGGAAAATGCCAGACGCGCTTTCAATTCACACAGATTAGATCCTAGATCGTATTGACGATTTGAGGGTTTTGTATTCCCATTTGTACGCTATTGCCGACCAGATTCTATAGGTTCTGGCCGGTGAAGCGAGCCTCGAATTGCCGAAGATTAATAGCGTTATCGTGCGCGCGCACTAACATTCCGTCGATTGGCATCGCTCAAAAAAAACGGGGCGGCTGCCCCGGGCCTGATTCGGTCACACGGCGGATTATTCACCAAAATTCATGCTGAACGCAGGTGCTCGGCCTGCTGATCCGGACGGCGCAACGACATTGTCTTTGCCCCCGACCTCGTCGATGACTTCGATGTCCTGGCAGCTATTAGTGAAAAGACATGACGCCGTTTTACACCTCGCCAGCCAGGTGAGTTTTTCTCCCAACGTCCCGCCAAAGAGAATGCCGTTCCTTATGAATCGGTTTGTCTACTGGTTTTATGGACTAAGTTTTGCAACTTAGCGAAGGGATCATTGGCTATGTCCTACCTCCTCAGTCTCCTGGACAAGAGCCCTATCGACGAGGGTGGCACTGCGGTGGAGGCGCTGCGGGCGACGGTGAGGTTGGCGCAAAGGGCGGAGGAGCTTGGGTATCACCGGTTCTGGGTCGCCGAGCATCATAGCATGCTCAATCTGGCAAGTTCAGCTCCGGAAACGCTGATTGCCTATCTTCTGGCCAGGACTGCGCGGATAAGGGTCGGTTCGGGCGGCGTCATGCTGCAGCATTATAGTGCCTACAAGGTTGCGGAAAATTTCAATCTTTTGGCGTCGCTGGCGCCGGGCCGGGTCGATCTCGGCGTCGGCAAGGCTCCGGGCGGCTTTCCGCTCTCGACCCGCGCCCTGCAGGTGGGGATCGATCCTGCGGCGAAACCGGACTTTGCGCAGCAACTCTCCGAGATCAATCGCTATCTGGCGGCCGATCCCGCGCAGGACGGTCCGCATGCGACGCCGTTTCCGCCGTCTGCACCGGAGCGATTTCTGCTGGGCGCCAGCGTTGAGAGTGCGCAGCTTGCCGCAGCCAAGGGCTGGCGGCTGGTGTTTGCGGGGCAGTTGAACGGCGATCCGGAAAACCTGCGTCTGACGTTCGAGGCTTATGAGCGGTTGAGCGGCGGCAAGACGCCGATCCTGGCGCTTGCGGCCTATGCCGCCGAGGATGCGGCCCTTGCCCGCCGGGCCGTCGGCGATCTGCGCATCGTCAAGGTTTTCCTCACGGACGGCAGAAGCGTCAATGTCGGTACCGAGGAGCAGGCCGCCGAATATGCGCGCCAGGCTGGCGTCGCCATCGATCGTCTCGAATCAAAGGTGCCGAGCGTGCTGCATGGCACGGCCGCGGATGTTCGCAGCCAGCTCGATGACCTCTCCAGCCGCTACGGCATCGGCGAATTCATCATCGAAACGCCGGCGCTTGCCAGCGCCGAGCGCTTCGCCTCCATCGAACGGCTCGCCAAGGAGCGGCTCGCGCTCGCCGCCTGATACCGACAACAAGGATCTATCCGATGGTTCACACACATATTCCGTTCGGCATCATGCTGCAGGGCCCCGGTGGTCACATGAACGCCTGGAAACATCCAAGCGGTCCCGCTGACGCCAGCGTCAATTTCGAGTTCTTCGTCACCACCGCCCGCAAGGCAGAAGCCGCAGGCATTGCCTTCGCCTTCGTGGCCGATGGACTTTATATCAACGCCCAGTCGATCCCGCATTTCCTCAACCGGTTCGAGCCGATCTCGATCCTGTCTGCTTTGGCGGCATCGACTGCAAAGATCGGCCTGGTGGGCACGGTCTCCACCTCCTATAGCGACCCGTTCACCGTCGCCCGTCAGTTTGCCACGATCGACCAGATCAGCGGCGGCAGGGCCGGCTGGAATGCGGTGACGACGCCGCTCGAAGGGTCGGGGCGCAATTACAGCCGCGAGCATCCGGAACACGAGCTGCGCTATGAGATCGCCGACGAATATCTCGATGTGATCAAGGGCCTGTGGGATTCCTGGGATGACGATGCCTTCGTCCGCAACCGGGAAACGGGCGTTTATGCCGACAAGTCGAAGCTGCACACGCTCGGGCACAAAGGCCGCTTCTTCCGCGTCGAAGGCCCGTTGAATATCGGCCGCTCGAAACAGGGGCAGCCGGTCGTCTTCCAGGCGGGCGCGTCCGATTCCGGTATCCGGCTTGCCGGCAAACATGCCGATGCCGTCTTTACCAATGGCGGGCCGATCGAGGATGCGAAGGTCTTTTACAAGCAGGTCAAGCGGAGCGCGATTGCGCAAGGGCGCCGAGCCGCAGAGATCGGCATCTATCCCGGCATCGGGCCTGTGGTCGGGGCAACGGCTGAAGAGGCCGAGCAGAAGTATCAGGCGATCCGCAATCTCGTCACCATCGAGGAAGCGCTTCTCTATCTCGGCCGCTTCTTCGACCATCATGATTTCAGCGTCTATCCGCTCGACGAAGCCTTTCCGGATATTGGCGATATCGGCAAGAACAGTTTTCGCGCGACGACGGACCGGATCAAGAAGACGGCGCGCGAGAAGAACCTGACGCTGCGCGAAGTCGCGCTCGATTCGGCCACGCCGCGCACGGCCTTTATCGGCACGGCCGATCATATCGCAGGCGAGATCATCCGCTGGGTGGCAGAGGGCGCGGCCGATGGGTTCATTCTCGGATTTCCGGTGATTGCCGAGGGGCTCGACGATTTCGCCACCCATGTCCTGCCGATCCTTGAGCGGCGCGGCTATTTCAATCCTGTGCTCGAAGGTGAGACGCTGCGCGATCATCTGGGGCTGGATTACCGGGAAAGCCGTTACGCGGCGCCCGCTGAAGACGTCGAACGCGGAAAGGCGGTCGGCGCCTGAGGCGCCGGATAAAGCCATGAACATCATCGCACGGACAGAGCAGACCAATGGCCCTTCAGGGGATGATCCCGTGGAGCGCGGCATTGCCGCCTCTCTCGACGAGATCATCGCGTTTCGCCACGACCTGCATCAATATCCCGAGCTTGCCTTTCAGGAGCGGCGCACCAGCAAGCTGATCGCTGCGCAACTGTCCTCCTGGGGATATGCCGTTACCACCGGCATCGCCGGGACCGGTGTTGTCGCCACGTTGAAGCGCGGCGATGGCGAGCGGCGGATCGGCATCCGGGCGGATATCGATGCCTTGCCGATCGAGGAGGCGACCGGCCTTTCCTATGCCAGCAACAATCCCGATGTCATGCATGCCTGCGGCCATGATGGCCATACCTCCATCCTCCTGGCCGCCGCCCGCTATCTCGCGCAGAGTTCCAGCTTCAACGGGACGCTGCATCTGATCTTCCAGCCGGCGGAGGAAATCGGCGCCGGTGCGAAAAAAATGATCTCGGAGGGCCTGTTCGAGCGCTTTCCGGTCGATGCGATCTTCGGGCTGCACAATTGGCCGGGCGTGCCGCTCGGCCAATTCGGCTTCGTTTCGGGGCCTGCCATGGCCTCGGTCGATCAGGCAAAGATCCGCATCGTCGGCAAGGGCGGCCACGGAGCAGAGCCGCACCGCGCCGTCGATCCGGTGCTGGCGTCGGCGTCCTTCATCACCGCGCTGCAAAGCGTTGTCTCGCGCAATGTCGATCCGCAGGACATGGCGGTGGCGACGGTCGGATCGATCCATGCGGGGTCCGCCTCCAACGTCATCCCCGAAAGCGTCGAGCTGAAGATGACCATGCGCGCCTTCACCGAAACCGTCCGCCAGCAGCTGCAGGAGCGCATTCCGGCCCTGGCGCGGGCGCAGGCGGAAAGTTTTGGTGCGGTGGCCGAAGTCGATTACCGGCTCGGCTTTCCGGCGTTGATCAACCACCGCGCAGAGACCGAGTTCGCGCGCAGCGTCGCACTCGACACGTTTGGTCCGGCACGGGTCGAGGAGGGGTTCAAGCCGCGTACGGCGAGCGAGGATTTCGCCTTCATGCTGCAGGCGAAGCCCGGCAGCTATCTGTTTGTCGGCAATGGCGAAACAGCGCCGCTGCACAGCGCCCATTACGATTTCAACGACGCGATCATCGCGCCCGCCGCCCGCTACTGGGTGCGGCTGGCGGAAACTTTTCTCATCTGACGGCATCACCACATTTCCACAGGCCAACTTCTCACAGGAATGGCGACCATGAGCGACACGTTTGTCTACACCACGCCCCTCGATCCCCGCGCCAAGCCGCTGATCGACGAACTCACTTATGAATATGACAGCCGCTACGGCTCGTATTTCAACGCAGCGGGTGCAGTCGAGGAGATGAACCGCTATCCGGCCGAAGCCTTTGCGCCGCCGCATGGAAATTTTGTGCTGTTGCAGCGTGGTGGTGAGACGATCGGCGGCGGCGCGTTCAAGCTTTATGACGAGCGCACGGCCGAATTCAAGCGCATCTGGACCCGCTCGGACCTGCGCCGCCAGGGGCTGGCGGTCAAGGTTCTGCTCGAGCTGGAAGTGCAGGCGGCGCGTCAGGGCTATTCGCGCATCTACCTGACTACCGGCTTTCGCCAACCGGAGGCCGTCGGGCTCTATCTCAAATATGGCTACACCGCGCTGTTCGACGTTAAAGCCGATCCGGAAATCTACAAAACGCTGCCGTTTGAAAAAGAGATCGGCCATCTCGCCACTGTCGGCCTGCCGGCCGGCGTGGCTGGCGAACAGCCGTTCCAGCGCGCCGCCGCGCAGCGCTGAGCGGGTAGAAACTTCATTATTGACCGGGGATCACACATGGCGCTCACCACAGATTTTGCAGGCATAGAGCCCAGCCGTAAAGCGGCCGAGCACGGCCAGGATTATTCGCGCTACCGCATCGTCCCCGCGCGCCATCCCGGCCGCCTGGCCGGCACGATATTTGCGGGCCTGGTCATTGCAGTGGTCCTTTATTCGACCTTCACCAACCCGCGCTGGGGCTGGAATGTCTTTGCCGAATGGTTTTTTGCAGAGCCGGTTCTGGCCGGTCTTGGCCGGACATTGCTGCTCACGGTTCTCGCGACCATATCCGGTTCGGTGCTCGGCACGGCGCTCGCCTTGGCGCGGGTGTCGAAATCGCCGCTTCTGTCGGGTGTCTCCTGGGGATATGTCTGGCTGCTGCGCTCCATTCCGCTGATCGTGCTGCTGCTCATTCTCAACAATCTCGGCTATCTCTACGAGACGATCCGCATCGCCGAACCGTTCACCGGCACGGTTCTCCTCGATTATCCGACGATGCAGCTGCTGACCCCGTTTGCCGCCGCTTTCCTCGGGCTGACGCTCAATCAATCCGCGTTCTTTTCCGAAATCGTCCGTGGGGGTATCCTGTCGGTGGATCAGGGGCAGCTCGAGGCGGCCGCCGCCCTTGGCCTGCCGCGCCGCCGCCAGGTGTTCCGCATCGTCCTGCCGCAGGCCATGCGCTCGATCCTGCCAACCGGCTTCAACGAGATCATCGGCCTGGCAAAAAGCACCTCCATGGTCTACGTGCTGGCGCTGCCTGAGCTTTTCTACACGGTCCAGGTCATCTACCGCCGCAATCTGGAGGTCGTGCCGCTGCTGATGGTGGCGACGGCCTGGTATCTGGTGATCATGACCGTGCTGTCGATCGCCCAATATTATATCGAGCGCTATTATTCCAAGGGTGCGGTACGCAATCCCGTGCCGTTGCCCTTCGCGGGTTTGCTCGCTAGGTTCCGCCAGCCGGCACAGCGGCAGACGGCGGCTCACGGGACACAGGCTGCGCGCAAAACCGGGTTTCGCGATGCGCCGCTGCTGCGGGCCGGCGCCACGGTGCGAATTCACGGCATTTCCAAGAGTTTTGGCGCGCTGAAAGTTCTGGATGGGGTCGATCTGACCCTTCCGGCAGGCAGTGTCACGGCCATTCTCGGGCCCTCCGGTTCCGGCAAATCGACCTTGCTGCGGGCGATCAATCATCTTGAGCGCGTCGATAGCGGCTTCATCTCGGTTGACGGCGAACTCGTCGGTTACCGCCAGAAGGACGAGACGCTCTATGAACTGAAGGAAAAGGACATCCTGAAACGCCGCGCCGATATCGGCATGGTGTTCCAGAACTTCAATCTCTTTCCGCATCTGACCGTTTTGGAAAACCTGATCGAGGCGCCGATGCAGGTCCGGGGGACGGACCGCGCCGAGGCCGTCGAGCTGGCGCGGGAACTTCTCGCCCGCGTCGGCTTGACGGACAAGATCGATGCCTATCCCCGCCAGCTCTCGGGCGGCCAGCAGCAGCGTGTTGCCATCGCAAGGGCGTTGGCGCTGAAGCCGAAGGTGCTGCTGTTCGATGAGCCGACCTCGGCGCTGGATCCGGAACTGGTGGGCGAGGTGCTGGATGTGATCAAGGAGCTGGCACGCACCGGCACGACGCTGGTGATCGTCACCCATGAAACCGGGTTCGCCCGTGAAGTCGCCGATACGGTTGTGTTCATGGAGGAGGGGCAGATCCTGGAAGTGGGACCGCCCGCCCGCATCTTCAGCCAGGCGACCCATCCGCGCACCCGCGAGTTCCTCGCAAAAGTTCTCTAGAAATTTCCGGCCACTCTGAGCGGACGGGATGGGACTGACAGTCAATACAGCCATAAGATGAAACGGAGACGGGAAATGACATTTTTACAGAGTGCTAAACGACTGATGGCAGGCGCGGTGACTGTTGCGGCATTGGGGCTTGGCTCCGCGCAGGCAGCAGATACGTTTGATCTCAGCCCCGAGCAGCCCAACCGGCTTCGGGTGGAGAAGAACGAGAAGCGCATCGAGCAGGTGAAAGACTTCAAATTCGTCGCAGACGGCGTTTTCACGGTCGGCATCAGCACCAGCGGCAATCTTCCGCTGCATGATTATGCGTCCGATTCCAAAACCGTCATCGGCTACGACGTCGATTTCGCGCAGGTTCTGGCCGACAGCCTGGGGCGCAAGCTCGAACTGGTCTCCGTCGCCTGGGCCGATTGGCCGCTCGGCCTCACATCCGGCAAGTTCGATGCGGTGATCTCGAATGTGACGGTGACCGAAGAGCGCAAGCTGAAATTCGACTTCTCTACCTATCGCAAGGATGAGCTCGGCTTCTACGTCAAGGCCGACAGCGCCATCAGCGCGATCAAGGAACCGAAGGATATTGCCGGGCTGCGGGTGATCACCGACGCTGGAACCAACCAGGAAAAGATCCTTCTGGAATGGGACCGCCAGAACGTAGCGGCCGGCCTGAAGCCGGTCGAGGTGCAGTATTACGACGATGATGCCGTCCGCAATCTGGCCGTCCAGTCCGGCAGGGCCGATGTCGTTCTTAGCGTCAACGCAACCCAGGCCTATGCGGCCGCGCTGAAAGGCGAGACCAAGCTGGTCGGCACCCTCAGCGGCGGTTGGCCCATCACTGCGGAAATCGCCGTGACCACGCGAAAAGACAGCGGTCTGGCGGCTCCGCTCACGGATGTCATCAACGACCTGATCGCCAGCGGTGCCTATCGCAAGGTTCTCGACACCTGGAGCCTTGCTTCGGAATCGATCGACGAAGCCAAGACCAATCCTCCGGGCCTGCCGAAAAGCGGCTCGTAATCTGCAAACGCCGGGCCGGTATCGTTTGGAGATACCGGCCCGGCATATTTTTCTGATGAATATGGAGACCGGGATGATGGCTGGTACATACACCTTACGTAACGTGACGATCGGCGCTTTGCTCACGCTTCTCAGCCTGTCCGGCATCGCTGGGGCGCAAGAGGTGTTCGATCTCAGCCCCGGACAGCCCGCCCGCGTCCGGGCGGAGAAGAATGACGCAGCCATTGCAGCCATCGCAAAGGATTTCACATTCGTTTCGCCCGGCAAGTTCACAGTCGCGGTCAGCCCCGGCGGGCCGCCGCTTGCGACTTATGCGACGGATGCAAAAACAGTCGTCGGAGCCGACCCGGATTACGCCTCTGCCATTGCCGACAGTCTGGCGCTGGAACTGGAACTGGTACCGGTCGCCTGGATCGATTGGCCGCTCGGCCTGGTATCGGGCAAATATGATGCCGTCATTTCCAATGTCGGGGTCACCGAACAGCGCAAGGAGAAATTCGATTTTTCCACGTACCGGCAGGGGCTGCACGGCTTTTTCGTCAAGTCGGATAGCGCTATCGGTGCGATTCAAGAGCCGAAGGACACGGCCGGCCTGCGCATCATCGTCGGTGCCGGCACCAATCAGGAGCGCATTCTGCTCCGCTGGAATGACGATAATATCGCTGCCGGGCTGAAACCGCTGGAGCTGCAATATTACGACGACGATGCGGCCGGCCTGCTTGCGCTGGCATCGGGCCGGGCCGACGTCATCGTCCAGCCGCATGCGCAGCTCGTCTATATCGCCGCGCGCGATCACACGATCAAGCGGGTGGGTACCTTGAGTGCCGGCTGGCCCGACCGTTCCGACGTGGCGATCACCACGAGGAAGGGCAGTGGGCTGGCGGACGCTCTGACGGTTGCCACCAACGGGCTGATCGAAAGCGGCGTCTATGCCAAAATTCTCGATCATTGGCATCTGAGCGAGGAAGCGCTGCCGAAATCGGAAACCAATCCGCCCGGCCTGCCGAAATCCTGACGCCAAGACTTGAAGGAAGACGACACGATGAGCCGCATCGCCATCAACCATATCGGCTTTCTGACGCCGGGCAATTATCCCGCCGCAGACCCGCTGTCCGGATTGGAAAAGACGCTGGATCTTCTCGAATATGGCGAAGCGCTGGGTTTCCAGAGCGCCTGGGCCCGCCAGCGGCATCTGGAGCCGGGCATCTCGTCGGCGACGGCGTTTCTGGCGGCGGCCACCCAGCGCACCCGCCGCATCGAACTCGGCACGGCTGTCATCCCGATCGGCTATGAAAGCCCCTACAGGCTTGCCGAAGACCTGTCGACGGTTGATGTCCTGTCGCGCGGACGGCTGAATGTCGGCTTGAGCGCCGGCCGGCCGCTGCATGCCGATCTGATCGCGCCGCTGGTCTTTGACGGCGATTGGGAGACCTATGATTTTTCGCATGAGCGGGTTCTGCGCTTCGTCGAGAACCTGAAGAGCAATCCGGTCGGCGACGAGACGACCCTTATCAAAACACCGTTCGGGCCGCAGCGGCCGCGGCTGCAGCCGCATGCGAAGGGGCTGACGGATCGCATCTGGTATGGCGGCGGGTCGCTGCGCTCTGCCCGTTGGGCCGGGCAGAATGGTTTCAACCTCCTGATCGGCAATGTCACCACCGGGGAGGAGACGGACGATTTCTTTGTGGCGCAGGCGCGGCAGCTGTCGGCTTACCGGGAGGCTGGCGGAGGGGGCAGGCGCGTCGGTCTCGGGCGGGTCATCGTGCCCACCGATAGCGCCGACGCACAGACGCGCAAACGCTATCGCGACTATGCGGCGGGGCGAAACGAGCGGACGCTGACGCCGCAGGGCGAGCGCCGTACACTCTACGCCCGCGACATCGTCGGCACTTCCTCTGAAATTCTGGAACGTCTGTTCACCGACCCGATCCTGCCGCATGTCAGCGAAATCAGGCTTGAGCTGCCCTATGAATTCGAGGACGCGCACTATCGCCAGATCATCCACGACTTCATGACGCTCATTGCCCCACAGCTTGGCTGGATCAACGGCAAAGACCGGCAAAAACGAACGGCCTGATAAGGCTATCTTTCCATCCCGACAGCGCAGGAATGACAGGCATTGACCAGAATCGTTGAATATTTCTTCTCCATCGGATCGCCTTGGTCCTATATCGGCTTTGACGCCTTCGTCGAACTTGCGGCAAAGAACGGTGTCGAGATCAAACCCTATCTGACAACCGTCGTCGAAGAGAATGGCGGGATCTTTTCGCGCAACCGGCCGCAGGCCCGGCGCAGCTATTGGACGCGCGATCTGAAGCGCTGGGCGCGTGTGCGCGGCAAGGAACTGATCCTGGAAAACCGGCCGGAACTCAGCGATCCCGCACCCGCATCGCTGATCATCATCGCTGCCTATCTCGACGGCCAGGACTGGATTGGCCTGACCCGCGCCCTGCAGCAGGCCTTCTGGAGCGAGGCGAAGGATATCGGCCAGCCGCAGGTGCGCCAGGCCATCGCCGATGCGGCCGGATTTGACGGCGCCGCCCTGTTGAAACGCCAGGCCGATGACGATGTGCGCGCCAAATGGGCGGCCGACCGGGACCATGCCGTGGAGACCGGCGTCTTCGGGTTCCCGACATTCCTCTATGACAGCGAGATTTACTGGGGCCAGGACAATCTGCCATTCCTGGAACGCCATGTTTCCGGCGACAGGCCTTAGAGCCTCGTACGATCAATGAGGCAACAGAATGCGCCTCATTGATCGTACGAGGCTCTAGGCTTGCAGGTGCATCTGGACTGAGTGAAAATTACCGCGCCGATGACCGGCCGGAGATTGCCGGAACCATATGGCCGTCGCCGGGACCGCCACCAAAGACATGCAGGACACCATGAGCGATAACGACAGCACGCCAAAGACGACCGGCCCCAACACGCAGCTGGTCCGGGCGGGGCATGACCCCTTCGATTATCACGGTTTCATCAATCCCCCCGTGGTGCGGGCATCGACCGTGCTGTTTCCCACTGCGCATGCCATGGAAACGCATAGCCAGAAATACACCTATGCGACGCGGGGCACGCCGACGACCGATGCGCTTTGCCAGGCGGTCAACGAACTGGAGGGTGCCGCCGGAACCATTATCGTGCCGTCCGGGCTTGCCGCCGTCACGCTGCCGTTTCTGGCCTATCTCACGCCGGGCGATCACGCTCTGATCGTTGATTCCGTCTACGGCAACGTCCGGCATTTCTGCGATACGATGCTCAAGCGTTTCGGCGTCGAGGTCGAATATTATCATCCGTTGATCGGTGCAGGCATCGAAAAGCTGCTTCGCCCGAACACCAGGCTCGTGCATCTGGAAGCGCCGGGCTCCAATACATTCGAGATGCAGGACGTTCCGGCGATCGCCGCTGCCGCGCACCGTCAGGGCGCTGTGGTGACGATGGACAATACCTGGGCGACGCCGCTGTTTTTCCGGCCGCTCGATTTCGGCGTCGATATCTCCATTCAGGCCTCGACCAAATATCCGGCGGGCCATGCCGATATCCTGCTCGGAACCGTTTCGGCCAATGCCGAGCACTGGCGGCGTCTGCGGCAAACCAATGGCGCGCTCGGCATCTGCGGCGCTGCTGATGATGCCTATCAGGTCCTGCGCGGACTGCGCACGATGGGGGTAAGGCTGGAGCGTCACCAGGAAAGCGCGGTGGAGATCGCAGAATGGCTGGAGGGCAGGGAGGAGGTGGCGCGCGTTCTCAGTCCGGTCCTTTCAAGTTTTCCCGGCCACGCGATCTGGAAACGCGATTTCAAAGGCGCAAGCGGCGTGTTTTCCTTCGTGCTTTCAGTCTCAAACCCGCAGGACTTCAAGCGAAAGGCGCAGGCATTCCTCGACGCACTCTCGCTTTTCGGGCTTGGATATTCGTGGGGTGGTTTTGCCAGCCTGGCGCTGCATGTTGATCTCAGCGAGCGTCAGATTCTCGAAGCCCCCAAAGAAGGTCCGGTTCTGCGGATTCACATCGGGCTTGAGGATGTGGCCGACCTCAAGGCTGATCTGGACAAAGGTTTTGCCGCCGCTCGGGCGATCTGATTCCGTATCATTGCTCAACTCCTCGCGTGACCTGGGATTTGGCCCCGGCCGCACTGGCCGCAGACTGTCCTGATCCCGGGCAGTCTGCTTTTCCTTCCCCACGATCCCGTCCCCGGCGACGGTGCAATTTCGCCTGTCGCGCGCATCGTGTGAATAAAAGCTTCATTCTTTAGACAAGTTTTCTTCAGGATGCTTGTTGTTCCCGGCGAACTGGCTAAAAGGGGCGGACCAAACCCAGGAGCGCAGGTCCGCAGGGACGATTGCGCCGATTTCCGTATCCGGCTGTTCGCTTTGCGTTTGAACGCCGATGAAGGACCCGACATCATGCGCGATCTCGTCGCTCGCTTCTTTTCCTATTACCGGCCGCACCGGCGTCTTTTCATCCTGGATTTTTCCTGCGCGGTGACATCAGGCCTGCTGGAACTGGGCTTTCCCATCGCGGTCAAGCTGTTCATCGACGTGCTTTTGCCGACTGGGCAGTGGGGTTATGTGACGGCGGCTTCGGCAGGGCTGATGGTGATCTACCTGATCAATGGCGGGCTGATGGCTATCGTCACCTATTGGGGACACATGCTCGGGATCAACATCGAGACCGAGATGCGGCGCAAGGCGTTCGATCATCTGCAGAAACTGTCCTTCGGCTATTTCGACAACCAGAAAACCGGCCATCTCGTCGCCCGTCTGACCAAGGATCTGGAGGAGATCGGCGAGGTTGCCCATCATGGCCCGGAAGATGTGTTCATTGCGATCATGACGCTGATCGGGGCCTTCCTCCTGATGTTCTCGGTCAATCCCAAGCTCGCGCTGATCACGGCGCTCGTGCTGCCGCTGACGGCGTGGCTGACCACCCGCTATGGCGGCCGCATGACGCGCAACTGGCAGGCGCTCTACAATCGCGTCGGCGATTTCAACGCCCGCATCGAGGAAAATGTCGGCGGCATCCGTGTGGTGCAGGCTTTTGCCAATGAGGATCACGAACGCGGCCTGTTCGAGAAGGACAACCAGCGCTACCGCAAGACCAAGCTCGATGCCTACCGGATCATGGCTGTATCGACGACGCTGAGCTATCTCTCGATGCGTCTCGTCCAGATGGTCGTGCTGGTTGCCGGCAGCTATTTCGTGCTGAGCGGCGAGCTGACGGCCGGTGGTTTTGTCGGGTTTCTGCTGTTGGTCGGCGTGTTCTTCCGCCCGGTCGACAAGATCAATTCGGTCATCGAGACCTATCCGAAGGGCATTGCCGGTTTCCGCCGTTATATCGACTTTCTCGATACCCGCCCCGACATTGCCGACCGGCCGGGTGCCCGCGATATCTCCGGGCTGAAGGGGAATATTTCCTACAAGAAAGCCTCGTTCGGTTACCGCGAATCAAAGGCGATCGTGAAGGAATTGAGCATCGATATTCGTGCCGGCGAAACGGTGGCTTTCGTCGGTCCTTCGGGGGCGGGCAAGACGACGATCTGCGCGCTCCTGCCGCGTTTCTACGAGGTGACGGGCGGCTCCATCAGCGTCGATGATATCGATATCCGCGACATGAGCCTGCGGTCGCTGCGCAATCATATCGGCATTGTCAGCCAGGATGTCTTTCTGTTTGCAGGCTCTTTGCGGGAAAATATCGCCTATGGAAGGCTGGATGCCAGCGAAGCGGATATTGTCGAGGCGGCCCGCAAGGCGCGGCTTGAAAGCGTGATTGCCGATCTGCCGCAGGGCCTTGATACGGTCGTTGGCGAACGTGGCGTCAAATTGTCCGGTGGTCAGAAGCAGCGGCTGGCGATTGCCCGCATCTTCCTGAAGAACCCGCCGATCCTCATCCTCGATGAAGCGACATCGGCGCTCGACACGGAAACCGAACGGGCGATCCAGCAATCCCTGGCGGAGCTATCGAAGGGGCGCACGACATTGGTTATTGCCCACCGCCTGGCGACGATCACCAAGGCCGACCGCATCCTGGTCGTCAATGAGGGGGCGATCGTCGAGGATGGCAGCCATGTTGAACTCCTAAGCCGAAACGGTCTCTACAGCCGCCTCAGCCAGATGCAGGCGGGGTAATCCGTCCAGGATACATCCGCGCGTTCGGAACCTTGGCGATGGTGGGGCGTTCTGTGTCCACTGTTTTACGCCATGTTTACGAAGGAGAAGAACATGCGGTGGATTTCGAAACCTTTGCTCGCGGGTGCGATGCTTCTGACGGGTGCCGGCCTGGCTTCGGCCGAGATGATGGCAACGACGGCAACCGACCTGACGGTCTATTCCGGCCCCGGCGCCGACTATCCCTCCGTTGGCATCGCCACGCGTGGCAGCTCCGCTGCCCTTGATGGTTGCCTTGAAGGCGAAAGCTGGTGCCGCATCGACGTCAACGGCTTGCGCGGCTGGGTTTACGCTCAGGAATTGACGGTCGATTACGACGGTGCCCCCGTTGTCGTCCAGGAGCGCCGTTCCGATCTCGGTATCCCAGTGGTCAGCTATGAAAAGACGGTCGTCGTCGATGGTCCGGCTTCGCCCGCGCCCGGCGATGAGCTTGTTGGCACGGTCGACAGCAGTGGCGCGATCATCCCGCCGCCGGAAGTGCGCACCTATATCGATGGTGCTCCGGTCGATACAGTCACCTATGATGGCGAGGTCATTGTGGGCGCCACGCTGCCCGGCGACATGGTGATCACCCAGGTGCCTAATTACCAATATAGCTATGTCCGCGTCAACGGACGCCCGATGCTGGTCGATCCGCAAAGCCGGCGCGTCGTCTATGTCTATGAATAGTTTGAACGAAACAGGGGCCGCGCCAAGCGCGGCCCCTGTTGCCAAAATACCGTTTGCAGCCTGGGGGCGTTAATCATGACCTCTCGCACATTGATGGCGGCCGTCCTTGCCCTGATCGTCGGATCGATCCTCAGCATCCTCGCCGTGCAATATTTCTCCCCGGACGAAAGCGCGAAAAGCACCACGCCGCCGGACCCGCTGATCGTTTCGCCGGAGAATGCAGCCGAAGAGACCGAATAGCCGCACATGTCCTATGCGAAGTCGTCGAGAAATCAGGCGCCGATTGCAAAATCCTGCCGCAGGGCTGTCTCGCATGCCTGGGTCAGAACTGCCGGGTCGCGCTCACCGCTTTGGTAAAGCCGGACAATAGCGGCAGCACAAATCTGCATGTCCGCATCCGATCCAGTGGTTTGGTGTCTTTCGCAAAACGTCTCGAAAACCTGCCGCAACGCGTCGATATCCTCGCTGCAAAGGGCATCAGCATGGGGATTGAAATAGGCCATTCATTTTCCTTCCTTGAGGCTGGAAGCTTTGCGCAGGCTCCGTCATTGCCGACAGAACGGCTCTTGGATCTGCACCATAGCGCGATTTGATGACGGCGCTATTCACAAAGACATGTATTGCCGGCCACGAAATGTTTTTTCTCAGGCAACCTTTTGCGTTTTCATGCTTTTTCCCCCGGAAGGAAATTTGCCATGGCCGCGTTCTATTTCAAGGTAATCGATAATGACGGCACAATTCCGGCCGATGATCCCTTCGATTTTCCCGATTTGATCGCCGCCATACGCCAGGCGAAAATCGTGCTGGCGGAAATGGCGCTCGACGGGTTGCCGGAAGACCCGATCAAAGCCCTGGAAATTGAAGTTCTCAATGCCGATCGCAGGCCCGTCGTCAAGATGACGCTCGAACTGCAGATCGAATGGCCTATGGCGTGACCAAGGCCGTGCCGGGATTTTCGTCGCTGGCAGTGCCTGTCTCGATCGCCTGAACCGCCTTCAGCACTGCCGGGATGATGAGCTGGGCGCCCGATGTCGATGGGTGATCGTCGTCGAAATAAAACACTTTTCCCGCGCTCAGGCTGTTGATGCATCGCTCGCTGATAAAGCTGTTGCAAAATGTCTCGGCAGGGCGGACGCGGAACAGGTTGGGATGGTTCATGGCATCGAAGGCCGCAATCACCGCACCATTGCGTTGCTGGTAGCGCGCATAGCTCGTGCTGAACTCCAGCTTCTGGACGCCTGCCATCGCACTTTTCGCAACCAGGTCCGGCACATTCCATCCGGCCTCCGGGATGGGGTAGACGAGCACCACGTTATGGCCGCTATCGAGATAGGCCTGGATGTCGGCGATATATTGCTTCAGCACTCTGGCCTTGCGGGCGGGATCGCCCTGCGCCGCGTGCTCGTTCAGCCGGCTCAGCAGATCCATGTAGGTTGGCTGCAGCGGCTCGATACCGCCTTCACCGTTGTCGAAGGGCGTCCCGTCGATATACAGGCTCCAGCGGTTCGCCATGATGATGGTCTTGATGCCGCTTGTGCGGATGTAATTTTCGATACCGGTGAAGAACGGATTGCAGCGCAGCCTGTATTTCAGATTGGAAACATAAAATCCGGAAAACCCGACGCAGGACGAATGGGCCATCACATAGAGATCGACATTGGCGGCATCAAAGCTGCGCAATGCCTCGCCGCCCAGCGCGCCCGCGTGCGAATCACCGATCAGGATGGTCTTGCTCGCGGTCGAATGTTTCGTCAGGCAATCTTTGATGGGATGGGGCAGGGACGCCTCGCCCTTGTCGAACAGGCATGTCTCCATGACGGGATCGTGGCGTTCCTGTTCAGCGAGCGCATCGAGGGCTGCCGGCGGCAGGCGAAACTGCAGGCCGTTGTTTGACGTGCCATAAAAACCGGCAAGAATGAAGAGGGCGGCCGCAATGCCGCTGGCGCTGAGGATGCGCGCCGGTGTCGGCAAAAGCTGCGCCGCGCTGTTTTTGCGGGCCGCGCTTTTCTGGCGAAATGGCGTCTCGACGAACCGCCATGACAGATAGGCCAAGCCGACACAGACAAAGGCGAGAGCGGTCATCAGCACATGCGACGGCTCCGTCAGGCTGCGGATGCGCGCAAAGGCAAACACAGGTTGGTGCCACAGATAGAGGCTGTAGCTGATCAGCCCGATGCCGACCATCGGACGGGTCGAGAGCAGCCGTGCCGTCAGCGTGCCCTCGGCACCGAAAAGGATGATCAGTACCGCGCCGAGAACCGGAACAAGCGCATAAAGCGACGGAAAAGGGGTTGTCTGGTCATAGGCGAAGATCGAAAAAACGATGATCGTCAGTCCGGCGAGCGACAGGATATTGTTCCGGTAGTGCCTGCCATCGGTGAGCAGGAAAGCGCAGAGCGAGCCTGCCAGAAGCTCCCAGGCACGGGTGGCCGGCGAATAGAAATTTGCGGTTGCGAAATTGACCGAGCCGTATTGCGCCAGCAGCAGGCTGGCCAGCGCCATCACGGCAATCGCCGCAATCAACGCCCGTCTTCCGAACCGCCAGATCAGCATGATGAACAGCGGAAACAGCATGTAATACTGCTCTTCGACAGCGAGGCTCCAGGTGTGCAGCAGCGGCTGCTCTTCCGATGCGGCCGCGAAATAGCCGCCGCTTTGCGACCAGAAGAAGAAGTTGGAGGCAAACAGGCAAACCGCGATGATGCTGCGGCCAAAACTTTCCATCTGCGCCGGCAACATCCAGGCCCAGGCGAATGGCAGGCAGCACAACAGAACGAAGAACAGCACGGGCAGAATGCGGCGGGCCCGGCGCTCGTAGAATTTCAGCAGCGAAAAACGGCCTTTGGCCTGTTCGGAAATGATGATGGAGGTGATCAGGTAGCCGCTGATGACGAAGAAGATATCGACGCCGACGAAGCCGCCGCTGAATTGCTGGAAGCCCGCATGAAACAGCACAACGGGTATCACAGCGACAGAGCGCAGGCCGTCAATTTCGCGTCGATAGTTCATTGGCGGCCCCGGCGAGATCCAAATGGCTGGATGGCTGCGCAGGATGCGACGGCTTACCGGCGCGGATCAAGCCTGTCCGTTGAAAATCGATGAAGAAGCAACAGCATATGTTGCAGTATCGGCTTTCAAGCGCGCCGCGATCTCCGCAATTTGCGTTGGGCACACCAGGCTGGTGATGATCTGCATGGCGTTACCGCAAAATACCACCCGGTATGCGACGGAACTGCTGCGCCAGCCGCACGCCAGAAATCCACCCAAGCCGTTCAATTTCGTGAGGGCGCGAAAGCTTGCGTCGCAGCCTGTAGCGGGACGCTGCACGTCCCGCCAGCTTTGTTCTTTTCAATCGCGAAAAAGTTTCCAGCGCGTCGGGCGGAAGGCGACGCGGGAATGATCGGATGTGATCTTTTCCGGCGGCAGTTCGATTTCCACCCGGCTGTTGGCAGCG
Source organism: Pararhizobium qamdonense (assembly GCF_029277445.1). Taxonomy (NCBI): domain Bacteria; kingdom Pseudomonadati; phylum Pseudomonadota; class Alphaproteobacteria; order Hyphomicrobiales; family Rhizobiaceae; genus Pararhizobium; species Pararhizobium qamdonense. The sequence continues at coordinate 2,323,720 of NZ_CP119566.1, forward strand.
TCGATCGCCAATTCGACATGGCGGGTACCGGCGACGCGGCGGGTCACGGTGACGATGCCTTCGATGCTGCCACCATCGAGCAGTTCGATGTCATGCGGGCGGAAATAGAGCTGGGCCGTGCCGTCGGCTTCACCCTGCGCGCTGATGCCGATTGTTTTGTCCCCGATCCACAGCTGGCCGTTTTCGATCCGCACGGGCAGGATGTTGGATTGGCCGATGAAACCGAAGACGAAGGGCGAATTCGGCGTATCATAGATCTCGTCGGGCGTACCGATCTGCTCGATCTTGCCCTTGCTCATGACGACGACCCGGTCAGCCAACTCCAAGGCCTCATCCTGATCGTGGGTGACGAATACGGTGGTATGGCCGGTCCGGTCGTGGATTTCGCGCAACCAGCGGCGCAGTTCCTTGCGGACCTGTGCGTCCAGCGCACCGAAGGGCTCGTCGAGCAGGAGGACATTGGGTTCCACCGCCATGGCGCGGGCGAGAGCGACACGCTGGCGCTGGCCGCCGGACAGCTGGGCGGGATAGCGTTTTTCCAGACCGCTGAGCTGGACAAGGTCGAGCAGTTCGAGCGCCCGCTTGCGGATGTCGGCCTTGGAGGGCCTCCGGCCGGCCGGGCGGATCGTCAGGCCGAAGGAGACGTTGTCGAGCACCGTCATGTGGCGGAACAGGGCATAGTGCTGGAACACGAAGCCGATATTGCGCTGCTGGACAGTCTTGCGCGAGGCATCCTCATTGCCGAAATAGACGGTGCCGTCGGTCGGGCTTTCAAGCCCCGCAATCAGCCGCAGCAGCGTCGTCTTGCCGGAGCCCGAGGGCCCCAACAGGGCAATCAGCTCGCCGGAGCGGATATCGAGAGACACGTCGTTCAGCGCCGGCAGACGGCTGAATTCCTTGCGTATGTTTTGAACGCGAACTTCCATGGAAACTTGACCTTTCAGTGCCGGCGGCTGGCCGCGATCTGGGCGCTGTACTTCATCTCAAGCAGCGACTTCAGAACGAGGGTGACGAGGGCCAGCAGCGCGAGAAGCGTTGCGACGGCGAAAGCGGCAACGAAATTATATTCATTGTAGAGGATTTCCACCTGCAGCGGCATGGTGTTCGTCAGCCCGCGGATATGTCCGGAGACGACGGAGACTGCGCCGAACTCGCCCATGGCACGGGCGTTGCAGAGCAGGACGCCGTAGAGCAGGCCCCATTTGATATTGGGCAGCGTCACATACCAGAAGGTCTGCCAGCCGCTTGCCCCCAGCGACAGCGCCGCTTCCTCGTCGCTGGTTCCCTGTTCCTGCATCAGCGGGATCAGTTCGCGGGCGACGAATGGGAAGGTGACGAAGACGGTGGCGAGAACGATGGCGGGGACGGCGAACAGGATCTGGATGCCGTGGCTCTGCAGCCAGGGTCCAAGCAGGCTGTGGGATCCAAACAGAAGAATGAACACCAGGCCCGATATGACCGGCGATACCGAAAAGGGCAGGTCGATCAGGGTGGTGAGGAACGCCTTGCCCTTGAATTCGAACTTGGCGATCGCCCAGGCGGCGGCGATGCCGAAGACCACATTGAGCGGCACGGCAATCACGGCGACCAGCAGCGTCAGCCTGATCGCGGCAAAGGTTTCGGGATCGGAGAGCACCGTCAGGAACTCGCCGGGGCCGTTGCGCAGGGCTTCGGTGAAGACGGCTGCCAGCGGCAGGACGAGAAAGAGCCCGACGAAACAGAGGGCGAGGCCGATGAGCGTGTAGCGTGCCAGCCTATGTTCCGACGTTGCGGTCCGGACCAATTCGGTGTTGCCGCTGCCGGTCGATGTCGTGAGGTCATGCGCCATAGCCGTACCTCCTTCTGCTCCAGGCCTGTATCGAGTTGATGATCAAGAGCATGGCAAAGGAGATCATCAGCATGATCGCCGCAATCGCCGTTGCCGCCGGATAATTGAATTCCTCGAGACGAATAACGATCAGGAGGGGAGCGATTTCCGAGACATAGGGAAGATTGCCGGCAATGAAGATGACGGAGCCATATTCGCCAACGCCACGGGCAAAGGCCAAGGCAAAGCCAGTGAGAACCGCCGGTGCGAGACCGGGTAGAAGCACGCGGCGGATGGTCTGGAAGCGGTTGGCGCCAAGCGTGGCTGCGGCCTCTTCGACCTCCTTGTCGATCTCCTCCATGATCGGCTGCACGGTGCGCACGACGAAGGGCAGGCCGACGAAGACCAGCGCAAAAACGATACCCAGCGGCGTGAAGGCGATCTTGATGCCGAGCGGTGCAAACAGGCTGCCGATCCAGCCGTTCGGCGCGTAGAGCGTCGTCAGCGCGATGCCGGCAACAGCCGTCGGCAAAGCGAAGGGCAGATCGACCATCGCGTCGATGATGCGTTTTCCCGGAAAGCGGTAGCGCACCAGAACCCAGGCAAGGATGACGCCGAAGACGACATTGATCAAAGCTGCGGCAAAGGCGGTGCCGAAACTGATGCGCAGAGCGTTGATGGTGCGCTGGTCGGTGGCAAGCGTCCAGAAGGTGGACCAGCCCAGAGCGCTTGAGCGCCACGCGAGACCTGAGAGCGGAATGAGGATGATGAGTATGAGCCATGACAAAGTAACGCCGAGCGCCAATCCGAATCCTGGAATGACGCTCGGCTGTCTGAATTGCCACAGCGAAGCTGTGCGTGCGGTCATAAAGTCTTATTGCCCCGGCTTGTAGATCTGGTCAAACAGTCCACCGTCTCCAAAATATTTCGGCTGAGCTTCTTTCCATCCGCCGAAATCGTCAATCGTGACGAGCTTCACATCGGCAAATCGCTTGATGTCATTCGGGTCTGCCACTTCAGGCTTGAAGGGGCGGTAGAAATGCTTGGCGGCGATCTTCTGGCCGACATCCGAATAGAGGTACTGCAGGTAAGCTTCCGCCACCTTGCGCGTGCCCTTGGTATCGACATTGCCATCGACCAGTGCCACCGGCGGTTCTGCCTTGATCGAGATCGTCGGTGTGACGATATCGAATTTATCGGGGCCGAGTTCTTCGAGCGACAGATAGGCTTCGTTTTCCCAGGCAATCAGGACGTCGCCCAGACCGCGCTGAACGAATGTCGTGGTCGAGCCGCGTGCGCCGGTGTCGAGGACCGGGACATGCTTGAAGAGATCGGTGACATATTCCTGTGCCTTTGTGTCATCCCCGCCATTGGCGGCACGGGCCCAGGCCCAGGCGGCGAGGAAATTCCAGCGTGCGCCGCCCGAGGTCTTCGGGTTTGGCGTGATCACCTGGATGTCGTCCTTGACCAGATCGCCCCAGTCCTTGATGCCCTTCGGATTGCCCTTGCGCACCAGGAAGACGATCGTGGACGTGTAAGGGGCGCTGTTGTTTTCGAATTTCGACTTCCAGTCTGCCGGGATCTTGCCGGATTCCTTGGCAATGGCGTCGATATCGGCTTCCAGAGCCAGGGTCACGACGTCAGCTTCCAAGCCGTCGATGACCGAGCGTGCCTGCTTGCCGGACCCGCCATGCGAGGTCTGGATCGTGACTGTCTCGCCCGTGTCCGTCTTCCACTTTTCCGCGAAGGCCGCGTTGAAATCCTTGTAGAGTTCGCGGGTCGGGTCATAGGAGACATTGAGAATCGTCGTGTCGGCAAACGCAACGCCGAGGCCGCCGATCTGGATGGCGGAGGCAAGAAGCGCCGCCGTAAAGAATTTCGTGAGTTGTTTCGCTCGCATGTCTACCTCTCCGTTGTTAGCAGGCATACTCTATTCATTGGGTAGGAAATTATAACGCAGAACTTTCCCTTTGCGCGCATAGCTGGAGAAAGTCCTGCTCTTCACCCGGTGTAATATCGAAATCATTTGCCTCACCATCCCCCGGGCGCTCCGTTCCCTAGAATAAGTTACCACGCATAGGCCGGTTGCGGAACGTCCATCCCCCGGCAAAACCGAGAAAATCACGGCGCCGCATGATCAGCGCGAGCCTGCCGCCGGGTCTGACCGGGATACCGGCTGTCTTGCGCGAGTCTTGAATCCGCAGAACTTCAGCGATTGGCAGCATGGCAAATACGCATGAAGATGCTATTCGCCGTGGTACCGCCGGAATTGCATGGGAAACCGGCCACCGGCCAATGGAGCCGGGCGGCGATGTTGGGCCGGCTGACGTGAATGAAGAGGAAAGAAGCGCATGGCAGACACTGTCGGGATAAGCACACCGGATGACATCCTGTCGTTCTGGTTCGGTGAGTTGCAACCGCAGGACTGGTTCAAGCCGCATCCGTCGCTCGACAGTGAATGCGAACAGCGTTTCCGCTCGACGCATCTGGAACTGGCGCGCGGTGTTCCGCCTGAGTGGCGGGCCACGCCCAGCGCCCGGTTGGCCACCATCATCCTGTTCGATCAGATGCCGCGCAACATGTATCGTGGCACGCCGCTGGCGTTTGCGACCGACGGACTTGCCCTGCGGGAGGCGAACCTTGCGCTGGACGCGGGGGCGGATACCGGCCTTTCCGTCGATCAGCGCGTTTTCCTCTATCTGCCTTTTGAACATTCGGAAAACCTCGTCGATCAGTCACGATCGGTGGCGCTGTTCACGGAACTGGGCGATGCCAATTATCTGGACTATGCCATCCGGCACCGCGAGGTTGTCCTCCAGTTTGGACGGTTCCCGCATCGCAATGCCATTTTAGGGCGTGTGTCCACCCCGGCGGAGGTCACGTTTCTCTCTCAACCGGGATCAGGATTTTAAGCCGAAGGGCCAGCCAGATATAGCAAAACGGTCAATCCGATTTTGCATCTGGCTACGGCCCGGCCTATGGAACGCCAAAAGCTCTGCGCACCGCGCGCGCCGATTCTACTCTTCAGCGCGGTCTGGCGGAAAAGGATATGTGATTGCCGATGATGTCGAAATGTTTTGCCATCCTTCTCTGTTTGTCGATGTTTGCCGCATCCGGGCCTCTCATGGCGCAGCAGCCAGCCGCGCAGGCGACGCCGCAGCAGCAGCCGGCCGGACAGGCCACGCCGCAACAACCTTCGGGACAAGCGACGCCGCAGCAAACGGCAGCAGCAGCGGCCGCTAGTCCGCAGGCGCAGGCATCCGCGCAGCTCGAAGAGGCGCGCAAGAACCTGGCACGGCTGACCGACCAGACCAACGCTGCCAAGGATGACGATAGCCGTCTTGCCGAGTTGAAGGTCGAGGTCGAGGCGGCGACCAAGCAGATCATCGCGATATCGGTCGCCACCCGGCCACGGCTCGATGAAATCAAGGCGCGTCTGGCAGAACTCGGCGATCCGCCGGCCGATGGCGCGCCGCCCGAGACGGATGTCGTGGCGCAGGAGCGCAAGCGCCTTTTGGCAGAGCGCGGCGAAATCAACGCGCTCACTGGAACGGCGGAGGACCTGTCTATCCAGGCCACCAAGCTGTCGAATGGCATCACCGCCACACGGCGTGCCCTGTTCAGCAACACGCTCCTCAAGCATACCGATATCAACGGCCCGATGGTCATGGACGCGATGGCCTCGCTGACGCTGGAGCGGCAGGCCTTTGCGCGCACCGTCGGCAGCTGGTTGACCTTTGCGTGGAATTTCAAGCGGCTGCAGCTGCTGAGCGCCTTGTTTCTGTCCCTTTGCGCAGCGCTCGTCCTGTTGCTCGGCACGCGAAAACTGTTTTTCCCGCTGATCCATCGTGAGGTTCTCAGCGAAGAGCCGGGCTATATCACCCGCCTGTCGGTAGCCTTCTGGTCGACGATGATCCCGACGGTGGCGATGGCGGTGTTTGCGGCCACCAGCTATTTCTTCCTGCAGGCCTTCAAGGTCCTGCGGCCCGATATCGCGCCGATCATTTCGATCACGCTGGCAATCTGCGTCGCGCTGCTGTTTGTTTCGACCCTGTCGAATGCGGTGCTGGCGCCCAAGCAGAGGGCCTGGCGGCTGGTGCGGGTTTCGGATCGCGGTGCACGCCTCTTGGCGCTGTCGATCTTTGCCATGGCCCTCGTCAATGGTCTCGACTATCTCGCCGGTGCGATCAGCGAGGTCATGGGCTCGCCCGTGGTCCTGACCGTCGTCAAAAGCCTGATCGCCACGATCATCATCGGTCTCATCCTGATGGCGATGGCGTTGATCAAGCCGATCGTTCCGAAAGGCGATAGTCTCGATGCGCGCGGCAAGCCATGGCCGCGGGCGGTGTCGCTGTTGTTCGTGTCGAGCGGCATATTGCTGATCGTGGCCGCGCTCGCCGGCTATGTGGGGCTTGCCCGCTTCATCGCCACGCAGATCGTGATGACCGGTGCCATTCTGGTGACGATGTATATCGGCATCCTCACCGGTAAGGCCGTTGCCAAGCAGAATGCGCTCGCCGACACGGTGGTCGGCCGCTATCTCGAAAAGCGCTTCCGGATGGAACAGGTTGCGCTCGACCAGACTGGTCTGGCGGCCGGACTGGGGATCTATGTCCTGGTGGTGCTGTTCTTCATTCCGCTGATCCTGTTGCAATGGGGCTTCCAGACCGCCGATATCGAGGCATGGGCCTACCGGATCTTTACCGACATCAATATTGGCAGCATCAAGATCTCCATTGTCGGCATCCTGGCCGGGATCCTGCTGTTTGCCGCCGGTTACGTGGTGACGCGCTGGCTCCAGCGCTGGCTCGACGGCAATGTGATGGCGCGAAGCCGCGTCGATACCGGCGTGCGAAACTCCGTCAAGACCGGCATCGGCTATCTCGGCATTGGCCTGGCCGGCCTGATCGGCATTTCTGCGGCGGGGTTCGACCTGTCGAACCTGGCGCTGGTTGCCGGTGCCCTGTCTCTCGGCGTCGGTTTCGGCCTGCAGAACATCGTCTCCAATTTCGTCTCGGGCCTCATCCTTCTGGTCGAACGGCCGTTCAAGGTCGGAGACTGGGTGGTGACCGGCACGACGGAAGGCTTCGTCAAGCGCATCTCGGTTCGAGCGACCGAGATCGAGACCTTCCAGCGCCAGACGATCATGGTGCCGAACTCGCTGTTCATCAATGCGTCTGTCGGCAACTGGACGCATAAGAACAAGCTCGGCCGCTCGGACATTCCCGTCATTGTCAGCTATGACAGTACGCCAAGGCTGGTGATGGATACGCTGTTGCAAATTGCGGCGGGTCATTCGCTCGTATTGAAAAACCCAGAACCGCAGGCTGTTTTCACTGCTTTCGGCGACGAGACAATGACCTTCGAATTGCGGGTATTCCTTGCCGATATCGTCAATGGCAACGGTGTGCGCAACGATCTGCGGCTAGCGATCTACGAACGTTTCAAGGACGAGGGGCTTGGGGCACCGTTTTCCAAGGAGGAACTGGAGCCAGAAACGCTGCCGCCGGGACCGGAGGCCGATGCCGAAACTCTGAAAGCCGAGGCCGCCGGGCCGCCTGCGGCAACGCCACAGCCCATCGAGGCTTTCAAACGCAGCGGCACGCAACGGCGCCCGCGCCGGGTGACCGCTGACGGGGCGGCCGAATAGGATTGCGGTCAGCGCCAGCCCTGACCGGTCCACCCATCCCGGTGATTCCGGTTGTCGTTTGCAGCGAAGCTTGGGATAGCTGTGCCGGCAATTGGCGCCCATGGCGCTTCTGGTCGTGCAGCATGATGATTATGTCGTAGACAGGCTCTAGTCTGTGGGACGCAAACTCTAAAATCCGATTTCAGTCTTCAATCAGGGTCGTGGGCAATGGCAGAATTTCCGCAAAAGGCGAAGGTCGTTATCATCGGGTTGGGAGGGATCGTCGGCGCGTCGATCGCCCATCACCTGATCGAGCGTGGCTGGGATGATATCGTCGGCATCGACAAGTCGGGCATTCCGACGGATATCGGCTCGACTGCGCATGCCTCCGACTTCTGCTACACGACGAGCCACGATTACCTCTCGGTCTGGACGACCCAGTATTCGATCGATTTCTACGAGAAGATGGGCCATTACGCCCGCATTGGCGGCCTGGAAGTGGCGCGCACCGGCGACGATACCTGGATGGAAGAGATCAAGCGCAAGCTGTCCTCCGCCAAGGCGTTCGGCACCCGCGCGCATTATGTTTCGCCTGCGGAAATCAAGCAGATGTTCCCGCTGATCGAGGAAGATCAGGTGATGGGCGGCCTGTTCGATCCGGATGCGGGCCTGGTCATCCCGCGCTCGCAGACGGTTGCGGGCAAGCTCGTTGACGCGGCGGAGAAATCCGGCAAGCTTCAGGTCTATGGCAACACGCCGGCCAAGTCGTTGATTGTCGAGGGCGGCCGTATCAAGGGCGTCGTCACCCATCGCGGCACGATCATGGCCGATCATGTCATCGTCTGTGCCGGCATCTGGGGCCGCCTGATCGCCGAAATGGTCGGTGAAGACCTGCCGGTCATGCCGGTCGATCACCCGCTCACATTCTTCGGTCCCTACAACGAGTTTGAAGGCACCGGCAAGGAGATCGGCTTTCCGCTGCTGCGCGACCAGGGCAACTCCGCCTATATGCGCGACACCGGCGATCCGAAGACGACGGAGGGCGGCCAGATCGAGTGGGGTTACTACGAGACCACCAATCCGCGCCTCTGCCATCCGCGCGACATCCTGGAAAAGCACGAGGCACGCCTGTCGCCGTCGCAGCGCGATCTCGACATGGAACAGATCATCGAGCCGCTCGAGCGCGCCATGGAGCTGACGCCGATCCTCGGCGAGCTCGGCTATAATGAGAGCCATTCCTTCAACGGCCTGCTGCAGGTTTCCGCCGGCGGTGGCGCTTCCTGCGGCGAGAGCCAGAAGGTGCGGGGCCTTTGGTACTGCGTCGCCATCTGGGTGAAGGACGGTCCCGGCTACGGCAAGCTCATTGCCGACTGGATGACCGACGGCCGCACCGAGGTCGATCACAATTCGATCGACTATGCACGCTTCTACCCGCATCAGCTGGAAGAAAAGTTCATCGAAGGCCGCACCTACGAGGCGGCGCAGAAAATCTATTTCCCGGCCGTGCACAATCGCGAGCCCTATGCTTCCGGCCGTGGCGTCAAGCGCTCGCCGTTCCACGAGCGCGAAAAGGAGCTTGGCGGCTATTTCATGGAACTCGGCGGCTGGGAGCGTGCCCATGGCTACGCCGCCAACGAGCATCTCCTGGAAAAATACGGCGACAAGGTTCCTGTGCGCGAGAACGAATGGGACAACCGCCACTTCTGGCGCGTGTCCAATGCCGAGCATCTGGCGATGACCGACGATTGCGGTATCGTCAACCTCTCGCATTTCCACATGGTGGATATCGAGGGGCCGGATCACGTCGAGCTGCTCGAATGGCTGTGTGCTGCGAAGATCGGTGGCGACGGCAATATCGGCAAGGGCATCTACACCCACTTCCTCGATGACGAAGGCATGGTGCGGGCTGACTTTACCGTCATCCGCATGGCCGACCGGTGCCGCCTGATCAACGGCGCCGATGCGGGCCCGCGCGACTTCCACTATATGCGCCGTGTCGCGCAGGATCGTGGCCTTGATGTCACCATCATCGATGTCACCGAAAAATTCATCACCATCGGCATCTGGGGACCGAATGCACGCGAGACGCTGAAGAAAGTCGTTGCCGATCCGTCGGGCCTCGATCCGGAAAACTTCGCCTTTGCGGCGATCAAGCCAATCGAGATCGGCGGCAAGCCGGTAACCGCCTTCCGCATTTCCTATGTCGGCGAACAGGGCTGGGAACTGCATATGAAATACGAGGATGGCCTGGCTGTCTGGGACGCGCTGCGCGCCACCGGTGTCATGGCCTTCGGTGTGGAAACCTATGCAAACTCGCGCCGCATGGAAAAGAGCCTGCGCCTGCAGAATGCCGACCTTCTGACCCAGTATAATCTGATCGAGGCGGATCTTGCCCGCCCGAAGGTCAAGGAAGCCGATTTCCGCGGCAAAGCGAAACATCTGGAATACAAGGCGCGCGAACATCAGCCGGCGATGCTGTGCACGCTGGTCATGACTGAGAATGCCGACAAAACCGGCGTGAAGCGCTACCCGCTCGGCAACCTGCCGGTCATGGACCCGGAAACCGGCGATGTGCTGATCGACGATCTCGGCCGCCGCTCCTACACGACCTCGATCGCGTTTGGCCCGACCATCGGCAAGAATATCGCGCTCGCCTATCTGCCGCAGGCCTATTGCCAGGTCGGCCGCAAGCTGAACATCGAGTATTTCGCCGAAACCTACCCGGTCGAGGTGGTGGGGATCGGCTACAAGCCGCTCTACGATCCGGAAAACCTGAAGCCGAAGAGCTGACATTCCCCCTGGCTGACCGCAAACTTTCCAACGCACTCGCTCCATCGAGCGGGTGCGTTGGACATTGGCGACAGACGTGAAAGCCGGCCGTCCAGATGAACGCCGGTTATCCCGGCCATTCAGCCTCTATTCAGCCGTCCCATCATATTTCTCATGCAATTCCTCCCGCGTGCGCTAGTCTGGTGCGGGGTGAAGCGGCATCTTGTTCTGACCAGACCTGTCGTCTGGAGTGCAAATGCCAAAAAGGGGCGGCGCAGAGGCGCTGATGGGCAATGAAAACATTCGTAAGTGCATGTGTTTTGACTGTCATGATGGCCCTTCCGGCATGGTCCGCGACGGTGACCAACAAGGATGCCGACGCTGCGGTGCTTGTCGTGGTGGAGGGCGAAAGCCGCATGGAAGTCGCCATCAGCGCAGGCGGCACGGAATCGATCTGCCCGAGCGGCTGTTTCATCACGACGCCGAGCGGCGACCGCGTCGGCCTGCAGGGCGATGAAACGATAGAGCTCGTCAACGGCTCGGCCGTCTTCAAGTAAGAGCTCAGTTTGCCGGTTTCGCATTGGCCCAAAAGTGGTCTTCCATTCGGGGCCGCGATTAACGACTGCGAAAACCTTTCTGCGTAGCTTGGCCTCGGGGACAATCTTTTCAGATAGGCAATCAATGTCATTTTTTGGCGTGTCCGGAATGTACTATTCCGGTGAATCGTTGCAGCAGCATCGCATCGTGCTTGCCGAGGATTCCAATCTTTTCGCCGCCATGGTCTCCAAGAGGCTGAAAGAGCTTCTCGATATCGACGTCATCGTCTGCCGCGACTATGACGATCTGCAGTTTTCGATCGAGAACGCTTCTTTTCCGGCCACGCTCGCCATTTCCAACATCAATCTTCCGGGCGCGGAAAACGGCGAGGCTCTGTCCTATCTCATCGACATGAGCGTGCCGACGATCGTTTTCACCGGCACCTTCCAGGAAAGCACCCGCGAGACCATCCTTGCCAAGGACATCGTCGATTATGTCATCAAGGACAGTGTCTTTGCCGTCGATATGTTGGCGGAAGCGGTCTGCCGGTTTCTGACCAACCACAAGCACCATGTGTTGATCGTCGATGACAGCCCAACGGCGCGCGCGCTTTTGACGACGCAGCTGAAGCGCTACAATTTCCGCACCAGTTCGGCGGAAAGCGGCGCTGCGGCACTCGAGCTCCTGAAGAAGCATCCGGATATCGGCCTTGTGATCACCGATTACAACATGCCTGATATTGACGGCTTCGAGCTGACCCGCCGCATCCGCGGCGCCTATGGTCCGCATCAGTTGCGCATCATCGGCGTGTCGTCCTCGGCCAACCGGCTCTTGTCGGCGCGCTTCCTGAAGGCCGGCGGCAATGATTTCATGTTGCGGCCGTTCGTCAACGAGGAGTTTTATTGCCGGGTGAACCAGAACCTCGATACGCTGACCAAGATCCAGACGCTCGGCGCCAAGATCGCCAAGACGGCCTGAATATTTCAGCGTAACTAAATTAGAATTTTCGCTGCCGGAAATGTGACATTTTTGTGTTCCCGGTGGCGAAACTTGATCAACCGGCCGGCAGTTTTAACCAAATCGCAAGTGCCTGGCGGTTGAATGCGCGGGGGACAAAAGTCCTGCTCTCATTTGAGCGGGGCCGCCAATTGCATAATGCCAATATTTTTTTAAGAGCCCGAATGGTCATAAGGCCGCCTTGGCTCAATATGGGATTGATGGGACGTGAGCTTTCGCAAGGCGCTAGCGCGGGAAAACCACATCCAGAAGCATTCGGGCAAGCGAATGCTGCTGGTCGAGGATTCCCGTATGTTTGCCACCGTTCTCAAGCACGGCCTGGAGACTGCGCACGGCGTCGATGTCACCCATTGCGCGTCTCTGGAGGCACTTCGTCAGGCCGTTGAAGCGGGCGACGGCGCCTATTGCGTCGCGGTTCTCGACCTCAATCTGCCGGATGCGCCCAACTGCGAAGCGCTAGAATATGTGATTTCCCAGAACATCGCTGCAATCGTGTTTACGGGGTCGTTCAACAACAGCACGCGCGAGGATATCCTCTGCCGCCAGGTCATCGACTGCGTCATCAAGAGCCAGCCGGATTCGATCAGCCATGTGATTTCGCTCGTTGACCGCGCCTTGACCAATATGAAGACGACCGTGCTGCTGGTGGATTCGGACCCCACGTCGCAGGTCGTTGTTTTGAGCCAGCTGCGGCAGCAGCAGTTCTGCGTCACGACGGCGGCGGGCGGAAAAGAGGCGCTGCATCTCTTGGATACCGGCGGCTGCTTTGATCTGGTCGTCACCGATTTTGCGCTTCCGGACATGACAGCCTATACGCTGCTGGCGGAGCTAAGGCAGCGATATGGCGAGGATACGCTGGGGGTCATTGCGCTTGCCGGCGATGGCGACCGCCAGCATGCGGCGCGGTTTTTGCAACGCGGCGGCACCGAGTTCATACCGAAACCGTTTCTGGTCGATGAGTTCAACAGCCGGGTGTTTCAGGTCGCCAGCATCCAGAAGCGGATCCAGGCGCTGCATGGCATTGCCGCCCGCGATTATCTCACCGACATCTATAACAGGCGCTATTTCTTCCAGCACGGGCCAAGGCTGGTCGAACAATGCCTGCGCCGTGGCGAGACGACCTCGATTGCCATTCTCGATATCGACCATTTCAAGCGGCTGAACGATACTTACGGCCACGAGGTTGGCGACCTGGTGCTGAAAGCCGTTGCCAAGCGCCTGCGCGGGCTTGTCGGTGAGGAGCATCTTCTGGCCCGCCTGGGCGGCGAAGAGTTCGGCGTGCTGTTCAACGGGCTCGATGTCAATGCTGCCAGCGATTTCTGCGAAATGCTGCGGCTCGATCTGGCGCAGGCAAAGGTGATTGCCGATGACGAGGAACTGTCGGTGACCGTGTCGATCGGCCTTGCCACGATCGAGGGGCTCGAGACCTTCGAGAATTACCTGAACGCCGCCGACCAGTTTCTCTACATGGCGAAATATGACGGGCGAAACCGGATCGTCTCGGAACTGACCCTGCTTAAATCCATGGCGTCGTAAAAGAACGGCGGCGCCAGCATTTTATGCCGCGCCGCCGCAGATCGCGTGTTTATCGTGCTGCCTGCAAGGTCAGCTTGCGCTCGGCACGCTCCTGCTGCGGCGAGCGATTGTAGAGTTCGCGATAACACTTGGAAAAATGCGAGGCCGACACGAAGCCGCAGGCAACGGCGACTTCGACCACCGGCATGGCCGACTGCACCAGGAGGTGTCGGGCGCGGTCGAGTCGGATTTCCAGATAGTAGCGGGCAGGGGAGCGGCCCATCTCCTGGCGGAACAGGCGCTCGATCTGGCGGCGCGACAGGCCGGCGCCATCGGCGATTTCCAAAAGCGACAGCGGCTCGGAGAGGTTGCCTTCCATCAACTCGATGATCGACAGAACCTTGGCATTCTGCACGCCAAGGCGGGCGCGCAGCGGCAGGCGCTGGCGGTCATGCGGCCCGCGCACGCGGTCCGTCAGTGCCTGTTCGCAGACACGGTTGACCAGGTTCTCGCCAAAGTCCTGGTCGATCAGGTTCAGCATCATGTCCAGCGAGGCGGTGCCGCCGGCGCAGGTATAGATGTTGCTGTCGATCTCGTAGAGATCGGCATAGACATCGACCTGCGGGAAGGTTTCGGCAAAGCCCGGCAGGTTTTCCCAGTGAATGGCGCAGCGCTTGCCCGTCAGCAGGCCGGCAGTGGCCAGCACATGGGCGCCCGTACAGAGGCTGCCCACCGAGACGCCGCGATTGTAGACCTCGCGCAGCCAGGCATTGACGGATTTGTTGTTGAAGTCTTCGACATAGATGCCGGAACAGACCAGCACCATCGAGGGACGGTTTTCACCGCCGAGAAATTTCCGTTCATCGGCAAGCGAGGTGTTGACCTCCAGGCCGATGCCGCTTGACGACAGGACCTGCGTGCCATCGGTCGAGGATAGGCGCCATGTATAGGCTTCATAGCCCAGCATGCGGTTGGCGATGCGCAGCGTCTCGATCGCTGCGGAAAAGGGCAGCATCGAGAAGTTGGGCACGAGAAAGAAGACGAGTGATCGCTTTTTGGTCAGTGGCTTGTTCATCGAAGGTCCCATGCGCCGCAGATGTCGCATTTGTCACGTGGAAAAGCGTCATCGGGCTTTCCTGAATGCGACATTGGCATGGATGCCAGCGACTGGGAAGAAATAAATACCTGTCCGCTGTGGTGGCATGGCGCTGAAAACGGCAGAATGGTCAGAAAACGCCCAAAAGCTTCGTTATCAATGCCGGAAATGTCGCATTCGCATCTTGCCTCTCCGAGTTGCAGCACGGTTTTTTGACGCGTTTCCGGACGTATTTCCGGCAGTTTTGCGACCAGCGGATGCGGAAATTCTATGTGTCGGAAATAGGCCATGCCGGATTGCGCGATCCCGGCAAACAAAAAGGGCATTCCGCCTTCATGGCCGAAATGCCCTTTATTATACGTAGCTCATGCTTCTTCGACACGGTTGCCCGTCACGGGCCATTCCATACCGCATCATCGTGCGGGCTTGGATCCGTTGGTGCGATCGGCCGATGGGAAGCCGATATCCTTCAGCGTGTCGTAGGAGAGGCCTTCAAGCGCACGCTCGGCACGGCGGCGCTTCCACGAGGCGACGGCACGCGACCGCAGGCCAAGAAGGGCTGACGCGAAGGACGAATGGCTTGACTTGGTGCTCTGTTCTAAACTTAGCAATGTCATTGCTCTGGTTCCTTTTGAGTGGGAGGCATCAAAAGGTCGCGACCATGAAAGAGTAATGCCGGATGGCCCCTCATCATTCAAGCGAATATAATTGATCTCTTGCATCAATAAACATGATGTATCTGGCTGTGGAAATGCCTGTGCGCCCGCACGTCAAAAGCTGGAAAAAACGCTTACTCCCGGCAGCGTTTTTTAGAATTTTTCGCTGCTTTTTGGGTGCTGTCTTCGGCCGATAAAAGTGGAGCCTGGCCGGCATTTTGTGCGTGCATGGTTGCCTTGACCAGTTCCAAAGTCTCTTCCGGCGGCGTTCCCTTGGACATTTCAGTGTTAACGCGCCGCAGCCAAAGTTTAAGCTGCGCATCGGTGAAAATTGGGCCGGGTGTCATCTGGGGTTCTCAGAGAAGGATGCGGGACAGGACTTATCGTGATTGCGAAATATGAAATATGCGCAAATCCCCTAAAATTATAGGGGTGTTTTGCACCTCAACTGGCAACTTTCACCGATGATTATCCGCAGTTGAAACTTATGATCAAAATAGACAACGATAGGGTGTCACTTCTGACAGGACTGGAGTACACCATGAAACCAAAGTCTCATATCGTCGATCTTCTCAGTGCAGCAAAGCTTCTGGCCGATGATCAAAGTAAGGTCCTGTTGAGCTATATCATCAACATGGCGATGATAGAAGCCACGACAGGGGCTGCCTATGTAAGGAGCAAAGACGGCAAGACGGATGTCAATGCAGCGTAAACATCAGGGTGAATATGACAACTACAGCCCATGTTCTTCCCAATGCGAAGGTTGCTTTACCACTTTAAATAAGCTGCATGATTTTTGCCTTAATTGATTATGCGGTAACGAGCAGGTGGCCGTTAAACACCGATAGCTGATGATGGATATCGTCGGGACTTTTTGAAGGGCTGGTCGAGAGACCGGCCTTTGTTCGTTACGGGCCTTTGTTCGTTTCGGCACGGTCTCTCTGCGGGATCGCCGGCAGGGGAGCCTGCCGGCGATCGTCGCAACGTCATTCCGGCGCCTGTTAAGGCTGGGGATCAATCCTCTTCCTGGAACACCGCTTCGCGCTTGGCCTTGACGGATGGGAGGAAGACCACGGCAAGGACGGCAAGCGCGATCAGGAGCAGGATGGCACTGATCGGCCGGGTGACGAAGGTGGTGGCATCGCCGCGCGACAGGATCATGGCGCGCCGCAGGTTTTCTTCCAGCAACGGTCCGAGCACGAAGCCGAGCAGGAGCGGTGCGGGCTCGCAGCGCAGCTTGACCAGCGCATATCCGGCAAGACCGAAAAAGGCGACGGCATAGAGGTCGTAGACGTTGGAATTGACGCTGTAGACCCCGATCGAGCAGAAGGCCATGATGATCGGGAAGAGCACGTAATAGGGGATCGTCAGCAGCTTCACCCACAGCCCGATCAGCGGCAGGTTGAGGACGACCAGCATCAGGTTGCCGATCCACATCGAGGCGATGATGCCCCAAAACAGCGCGGGCTGTTCGACGGCGACATTCGGGCCGGGCACGATGCCCTGGATGATCATCGCGCCGACCATCAGCGCCATCACCGGGTTGGCAGGAATGCCGAGCGTCAGAAGCGGAATGAACGATGTCTGGGCACCGGCATTGTTGGCCGATTCCGGACCCGCGACGCCTGCAATGGCGCCATGGCCGAATTCTTCCGGATGCTTGGATACGCGCTTTTCGACCGTGTAGGAGGCAAAGGCCGCCAGGATCGCGCCGCCGCCCGGCAGGATGCCGAGCGCCGAGCCGATGATCGTGCCACGAATGACCGGTGCAAACATCTGCTTGAAGTCGTCACGGGTCGGCAACAGGCCGCTGACCTTGGCCATCAGCACGGTCCGGGTCTTTTCACCCTCAAGGTTTCGCAGGATTTCAGCGACGCCGAAGACGCCGACGGCAACGGCGACGAAGTTCAAACCATCCGCATATTCCCGGATGCCGAGCGTGAAGCGCGGGGCTCCGGTATAGATATCGGTGCCGACGAGACCGAGCAGAAGCCCGAGTGCCACCATCGCCAGCGCCTTGACGATAGAGCCGTGGGCAAGCGCGATCGAGGACACGAGGCCGACGATCATCAGCGAGAAATATTCCGCCGCGCCGAACTGAAGGGCGATTGCTGTCAGGGGCAGGGCAAAGATCGCCACCAGGAAGGTCGAAACAGTACCGGCAAAGAACGACCCGAGCGCTGCGATCGACAGGGCAGCACCGGCGCGGCCTTTGCGGGCCATCTGGTAGCCGTCGATGGCGGTGACGGCGGAGGAGGATTCGCCGGGCATGTTGATCAGGATGGCGGTGGTCGACCCGCCATATTGTGCGCCGTAATAGATGCCGGCCAGCATGATCAGCGAGGAGACGGGCTCAAGCTGGAAGGTGATCGGCAGGAGCATGGCGATGGTCGCGGTGGCGCCGATGCCGGGCAGCACGCCGATCAGGGTGCCAAGCAGCACGCCGATCAGGCAGAAGAGAAGGTTTTCCGGCGAGCCGGCAGTGGTGAAGCCGAGGGCGAGATTGCTGAAAAGATCCATCGTGATGTCCTAGAATCTGACCCAGGGGCCGAAGCGCTGGAAGGGCAGGCCGAGTGCGTAGCTGAACACGCCGACCGAAAAGATCGTCAGCGCCAGGGAGAGCGCCAGCGCCGTCAGCGGCTTCATGCGCTGCGAGGCGAAACAGGCGATCAGGGCGGTGAAGAACAGCGACGGCACGAAGCCGAGACCGCGCACGGTCAGTCCGAAAAAGATCGGCGCCGGCAGGATGAACAGCAGGCCGCGCCAGGCGACAGGTCCGAGCGGTTCGCCTTCGATCTGGGTGGACTGAATGACGATGACGACGCCGAGCAGCACCAGGATGCCTGCCAGGAACAGCGGGAAGAAACCGGGTCCCATCCGGAATGCCGTGCCCAGCTCAAGGTTGAGGCTCTGATAGATGAAAAAACCGCCGAGCGCGATGAAGAGCCCGCCGCACAGCGCATTGGTGGTGTCGAAGGATAAGGATTTCATGGTACCTCCTTTATTCAGCCCGCTTTTTTCTGACCGCCATCCCCTCCGCATTACGGTTGAACAGATGTTGGGCAGACGCCTTCCTCTTTTGGGAAAGAGGAAGGCGGGAGGGCATTGGCCTTATCGTGGTAATAATCAGTCGGCGTATTGGCCGGCAGCTTCGATCACCGGCTTCCAGCGGGCGATCTCGGTTTCCAGCTTGGTCTTCAGTGCGGCCGGCGTTGCATCCGCTTCCGGCGATGGAACCGTGCCGAGCTCGGCGAAGCGGGCAACCACGTTCGGATCCTTCAGGGCAACCTGAAGGGCCTTCGACAGGCGCTCTGTGGCCTCTGCCGGGGTGCCCTTCGGCGCGTAGACCCCGTGCCAGATGCCGACCTGGAAATCAGCAAGGCCGCCTTCGGCCGCAGTCGGCACGTCGGGCAGGACCGGCAGGCGTTCCGGCGAGGTGACGGCATAGGCCTTGATGGTGCCGCCAAGGATCTGCTTGGTGGTGTTGGTGGTCTGGTCGCACATGATATCGACCTGGCCGCCGAGAAGGTCGGTCATGGCCGGACCGGTGCCCTTGTAGGGAACGGTGACGAGCGGCGTGTCGATGGCGCTCATCAGCATCATGCCGCACAGATGCGAGGCAGCGCCGATACCGGCATTGGCCACGGTGACCGTGTCCTTGTTGGCCTTGACGTATTCGATCAGGCTCTTCAGGTCAGCCGGCTCGAAATCCTTGCGGGCGACGATCGTCATCGGCACATCGGTGACGAGGCCGACATAGTCGAAGGCGTTCAGCGTGTCATAGGCAAGCTTGCGGTAGAGCGTGGCGCTGGTTGCCATGCCGATATGATGGAGCAGAACCGTGTAACCGTCCGGATCGGCCTGGGCCACGCGGCCGGCGCCGAGCGAACCACCGGCGCCGCCGACATTTTCGACGACGATTTGCTGGCCGAGATCCTTGGACATGGATTCGGCCACAAGGCGCGCAACCGTATCGGTCGGGCCACCGGCCGAGAACGGGACGACCATGGTGATCGTGCGGTCCGGATAGGTCTGGGCGCTGGCGGAAAGGGAAACGAGGGAAACGGCAGCAAGCGCCGTCATACCGAAAATGGCTGTCAGGGTTTTCATCAAAGTCCTCCCGGATGAAAATGTTGCCAGCTGGCGCAGCTCCTCCCGCGCCGATTCTGGATGGGCCATTTGTGGCTGAGGACACCAAAGCGGCAACCTTTCAGCGAAGATATTCCGACAATATCGCGGATGTTGCGGCGCAGCATGGGTAAGATCGGGAACATATGCATAAAAGCATGGGTGGATTTCCACCCATCGCACGGTCAGCGTGCGTAGTCGTCATCCAGAACTGAGATTTTTTTATCGAGACCGTATTTCTGCATCTTCTCGTAAAGCGTCTTTCTGGAGATGCCCAGAAGCTCGTAAACGGGCCTGAGCGCGCCGCCATGGGCGGCAAGCGCGCTGGCGATGATGCCGCGCTCATAGTCGGCGACCTTGTCGGCCAGCCGCTGTTTTTCCGGCGATGCCTGTGCCTCGTCCGGCTTGAGGTCGAGGCCAAGCACCAGGCGGTCGGCGGCATTGCGCAGCTCGCGGACATTGCCCGGCCAGGCGCGCTCGGCAATCTCGGTGATCAGGCTCGGCGCCACATCGATATCGTTGCGCACGTAGCGGGCGGCAGCCTCCCGGACCAGCTGCAGGAAGAGCAGTGGAATATCGGCCTTCCGCTGCGCCAAGGCCGGCACATGCAGCGTCGCGACATTTAGGCGGTAGAGAAGATCGGCGCGGAACCGGCCGGCGGCGACTTCCGCCTCGAGGTTGACCTTGCTGGTGGCGACGAAACGCACGTCGAGCGGCACGATCTCGTTCGACCCAAGCCGGGTGATGACCCGGTCCTGCAGGACCCGCAGGAACTTCGCCTGCAGGTCGAAGGGCAGGGAGCCGATCTCGTCCAGCAGGATGGTGCCACCGCGGCCATGTTCGAACTTGCCGTAGCGCGGCCGGAGCGCCCCCGGAAAGGCGCCGGCCTCGTGGCCGAACAGCTCGCTTTCGATCAGGTTTTCCGGCAGGGCGGCGCAATTGATGGCGATCAGCGGCCGGTCGGCGCGCGCGCTGATATCGTGCAAAGCCCGGGCAACGACCTCCTTGCCGACGCCGGTTTCGCCGATGATCAGCGTGTCCGCATCGGTCGCGCCGATGGCGCGCAACCGGTAGCGCAGCTCGACCATGGCCTGTGTCCGGCCGGGCAGCCGTGCCTCGATATCGTCCCGCTTGCCGGCAACGGCCCGCAGCCGCCGATTTTCAAGGACCAGGCTGCGGCGGTCGAGCGCCCGGCGGGCAATGGCTGCCAGATGCTGGGCGGTGAACGGCTTTTCAAGGAAATCATAGACACCCTCGCGCATCGCCTTGACGGCCAGTTGCACGTCACCGTGGCCCGTCACCAGAATGACCGGGATTTCGGCATCCATTTCGCGGATGCGCTGCAAAAGCGTCATGCCATCCATGCCGGGCATGCGGATATCGCTGATGACGACGCCGGAAAAACTGTAGCCGATCAGCTCCAGCACGTCCTCGGCGCTGGAAAACGTATCGACATCCAGGCCGAACAGGCCGAGCGCCTGCGCGGTGGAGCGGCGCATGTCCTCCTCATCATCGACCAGAAGCACGCGCGCGTCACTCACTCGGCAGCCTCCCTGGCGGCGGCCGCAGCCTCAAGCTCGATGCGGAAGACAGCGCCGCCGTCCGGATGATCGGTGACGGAAAGGCTGCCACCGAAATCCTTGACGATATTATAGGAAATGGAAAGGCCAAGCCCCAGGCCCTTGCCGACGCCCTTGGTGGTGTAGAACGGATCGAAGATGCGCTCTGTAATCGCGGCCGGCACGCCCGGTCCATGATCCCTGATCGTCAGGATGATCTTGTCTCCCAGACGTTCCGCACCGACGTGGATGCGCCGGTCGGCGAGCCCTTCGACCGCATCCGCCGCATTGGTGATGATGTTGACCAGAACCTGCTGCAGCCGGACGAAACCCGCATGGACCATGACGGCATCGTTGCCAAGTGCGATCAGCAAATCGGCGTCGGCAGTCTTCAGGCGGGCGGAGACGATCTCCAGCGTATCGGCGATGACGGCATCCAGCGCCACGGGGCCGAGCTTTTCATTCGGCTTGCGGGCAAAATTGCGCAGGTGGCGGCTGATCGAGGCCATGCGGTCGATCAGCCCGGAAATGCGGCGGACATTATCGCGCGCCTCCGGCACGCGCTCCAGATCGATCAGCATCGCCGCGCTGTCGGCATAGGTCTTGGCGGCGGCAAGCGGCTGGTTGAGTTCGTGGGAGAGGGCGGCGGACATTTGTCCCAATCCGGCCAGCTTGCCGGCCTGGATCAGGTCGGCCTGGGTCTTGCGCAGCTCAAGCTCGGTCAGGCGCCGCTCGGCGATCTCTTCCTCGATGCGCTGATTGACGAGGGCAAGGTCGGCCGTGCGCTCCTCGACCCGATGTTCCAGCTCGTTTCGCGCTTCCGTCTGCATGCGCATCCGCTCGGCAAGGCGGGCACGGCGCTGCAGGACGATTGCCAGCGCAAGTCCGGCAAGGCAGAGGAAAAGCACGATGGCGATGATGGTGGTGCGGGCCTGCGCGCGGACGGAGGCGGTGTCCATCAGCACATTCACGGTCCAGTCGGCCTCAGGCATATATTGCGACAGGACGAGATATTCGCGGCGGTCGGCGGTGGTCATGGTCATCAGCGTGTGATCGCCCAGCCTGCTGCGGGTGATCGGCAAGGGTTTCAGTTCCGCTTCGGCGTAGCGCCGCGAGGCCTGCGTCCTTTGCAGGCGGGCGCTGTTGAGAGGCAGGGTGCTGGAATAGAGCCATTCCGGGCTGCCCGTCATGAAGACGATGCCTTCCGGGTCGGAGACGAAGAGCTTGTATTCGCCGCCGCGCCAGGAGTTTTCGATCGAATCAATATCGACCTTGAAGACGATGACGCCGCGGATCTGGCCATCGACGCGGATCGGTGACGAGAAATAATAGCCGCGAACGAATGAGGTCGTGCCGCGCGCATAAAAACGCGATTGCATTCCCCTGGCGGCCTCCTGGAAATAGGGGCGGTAGCTGAAATTTTCGCCGATGAAGCTTGTCTTGCTCTCATAGTTGCTGGCGGCAATGGTATTTCCGTCGAGGGTCAGGACGTAGACATCGGCGGATTCCAGCAGGCTGTTGATCTCTTTGAGATAGATATTGGCCGCATCGCGCAAGGCCTTGTCGCCGGGATGGCTGATCAGGTCCTTGATGTCGTCATGTTCGGCAATGAGGGCCGGCAACGGCTCGTAGCGGCTGAGATGTCCGCTCAATGCAGAGACGGCCAGGCGCAGTGCCGAGCTTGCTTGCAGTGATGCCTCGTCCATATAGCTGCGCGTCGCAAAAGCGCCGCCCTGGAAAACCACGGCAAACAGCAGAAGCGGCGCTAGACACAGGGCGGCAAGCAGGCGGTATTTCACGGACGAACAGCTCCTCCCTCATTCGCAGCCAGCGGCTATCGTGCCGCTGGAAACGAGTTTAGAGGCCTGCGCGACAGTTTCCAAGCGGAGTTATCGCGCAGGTTGCTTAGAGCGCTTCATTTTTAAACGGACGCGATTCTGTTGGCTCAAAACGACCGTTCCACACGAAGGATGGCGCAGAGCGATGCCGACCCATCGCGCAAGCCATCCGACACAGTGGACGGCCGTTTTCAGCCAACCCGAAGGGCCGGATGAATTTCGGCCATGACCGGCGGCGGCCGTCTCGACCGCAGCTTCTGCTGCGCTCTTCACCGGCCGCCTTGATCCTGGCCGAAATTCCTTCCGGCAGAATGCTTCCGTTTAAAGATGAAGCGCTCTAATGGCGTAAAATTGGGATTACCGTGCCATCGGAAAAGGCCAGATCCTGTTGTAGACTGGACGGCAGATGGGAGATTTCGCGCCGTATTGCCTTGCGGGTTTCCGCCACCTGGTAAGCATGGTGGCTTTCGCTCAGCTGCTGGATGAACGGTTCAAACATCTGGCGCATCGAGAAAACAAAACCGCCGGCGCGCACCCGGATAGTGTTTTTATCCATCTCTGTCGTGTCGTGTTGCAGGGACATGGGAGGCTCCTTTCATCACGTCTCTAATGTTTGCAACTTGACTATCGCGCCTGTTTAAGGTTCAATCAAACGAAATGAAGTGATGCTGTCATTCAATAAATCTGATCCGTGAGGCTCCCATGAACATGATGCTGCGGCATGTCCTTCCGCTTCTCGAACTGGACATCCTGAAAACCTTCGTCGCCATCGCCGAGACCGGAAACTTCACCACGGCGGCCGAGACCGTCTACCGGACGCCATCGGCGGTTTCGATGCAGATCAAGAAGCTTGAGGAGATGCTCGGCTGCGTTCTCTTCCTGCGCGATGCCCGCTCGGTCTCGCTGACGCCGAAGGGCGAGGTGCTGCTTGGGTTCGCGCGGCGCATGCTGGCGCTCAACAACGAGGCGGTGTCGCGCTTCCTTTTGCCCGATATGAACGGCGTCGTGCGTGTCGGCGCGCCGGAGGATATTGGCGAGCGTATCCTGCCTGAAGTGCTGAAAAGGTTTTCGGAATCCTATCCGAACGTCACGGTCGATGTGACCATCGGTACCAGTTCCGTCATGCGCAAGCGTGTCGATGAACACCGCATGGACATTGCCATCTTCAACAGCATGGCCGGCGAAAATACCGGTGGCGGCGAGATCCTGGTGTCCGAGCGGCTCGTCTGGGCCGGCACCAAGTGCGGAACGGCGCATACGCGCGAACCGCTGCCGATCTCGATGTGGGAGGATGGCTGTGTCTGGCGCGCCGATGCGGTGGAGCAGTTGACCCAGTCCGGCCGCAAGTTCCGCGTCGCCTTCCTCAGCGCCCATACGACCGGCCAGCGCGCCGCCATCCAGGCTGACCTCGCGATCGCGCCGCTGCCGCGCTATCTCGTCCAGGGCGATCTCGTGGCGCTGGGCGAGGCGGAAGGGCTGCCGGAACTCGGCCATTACAATATTGGCCTGCAGGTCGTGGACAATGCCTCGCCGCCGGTTCTGGCCGTGGCCGAACACGTACGCACCGCCTTCGTCGGGCTGCAATAAGTCGGGGCAGCGCGGCGCTTAAGCGCCGCTCTTCTTCAGCCAGCGCTGCACGCGGATTTCATCGTCGTCCATCCAGCGCGTCAATGTCTCGCTGCGGCTTGGCCGCAGCTTGGCGAGATCGGCGAGCGCGCCGCTCTCGAAATCCTCAAAGACTTTCGGATGGATATAGGACGAGCGGCAGACGGAGCGGGTATTGACCAGTCTTGCCGCGACCGCATCAACGACGTCGTTGATCTGCCGCGTGATCTGCCGTTGGCTCGGTCCCGGTTCAACCATGGACAAAGCTTTGGCTGCCATGCGCGTTGCGCCCCAGGTGCGGAATTGACGTGAGGAAAAATCCGCCCCCGACGCCTCGCGGATATAGGCGTTGACATCCTGCGAGCGGATCGCGTGGCGGCCGCCATCTTCATCGAGATACTGGAACAGCTGCTGACCGGGCAATTCCTGCAGCATCCGGATCGATTTGGTGATGCGCCGGTCGCTGTGACTGAGGCGCCATTCCTTGCCGGATTTTCCCTTGAAGTTGAAGTGGACGCTGGAGCCTTCGATCTTCACATGCCGGTTGCGCAGCGTGGTCAGACCGTAGGAGCCGTTCTCCTCGGCATAGGTGGCGTTGCCGACGCGGATGTAGAGATTGTCGAGCAGCCAGACGATCGTCGCCAGCGCCTTGTCCATGCCCGGCTTTCGCAGGCGCAGATCGGTATCGACCTTTTCGCGTATCTTCGGCAGACGCGCGGCAAAATCCGGCAATTGCGCGAACTTCGTCTTGCCCCGTTCGGCCGACCATTCGGGATGGTAGCGGTATTGTTTTCGCCCGCGCGCGTCGCGGCCGGTTGCCTGCAAATGCGATTTCGGATCGACCGAGATCAGCACATCGGTATAGGCGGGCGGGATGGCAAGGGCAGCGATCCGGTCGAGTTCCTCGCGATCCGTGATTCGCTGGCCATCGGTGCTGTAATAGTTGAAGGCGCGCTTGCCGGGCTTGCGGCTGATGCCGCCTTCCAGGTTTGACAGGTAGACGAGTTCGTCGGCCGCCTTCTGCATGGCGCTGCGCGGGGACTTGGCGGGCTTTTGAGAGACAATCTGATCCACAGTGACGCAAAAACGCCGCTGCTGTCATTTGGTTCCCGCCGATTGAACCGTTCCGCCCGGCAATTTTTTCCCGCTATTCGCGGCTGCGGCGCCTGCGCCTGCCGCCGCCCTCGCCACCATCGTCCGAGAGCACCTTGCGTTCGGGTAAAGTGACGGCAGACGAGAGTTTCGGGAAGGTATCGACCTTGTTGGGAAGCGCCATCGCATAGACGAAATGCTCCTGAAACTTTGATTCAAGTGCCGTCTCTATCTTCTCGATTTTGCTGACAGTTTGCTCGATCTCGCGGCGGTGGCCGCGGTTGAGGAGCGCCATCAGAGCGCCGGTTCCGGCCGCATTGCCGACGGCCTTGACTTCGGAGAGATCGCAATCCGGGATGAGGCCGAGGACCATCGCGTATTTCGGATCGATGAAGGAGCCGAAGGCGCCGGCAAAGCGGATCGTATCGACATGCTCGATCTCGAGCTTTTCCATCAGGAGCTTGATACCCGCATACAGGGCGGCCTTGGCCAGCTGGATGGCGCGCACGTCGTTCTGCGTTACCGTGATGCGCTGATCGCCATCATGCAGGAGATAGGAGAAGGTGCGGCCGTTCTGCAGGATGCGCGGGCTTTTTGCCACCATGCCGCCATCGACGACGCCGTCTTCGGAGATGATGCCGCTCAGATACATTTCCGCGACGACCTCGATGATCGCCGAGCCGCAGATCCCGGTCACGCCCACTGTCGCGGCTTCCGCCGCAAAACCCTCTTCATCCGACCATTTTTCGACGCCGATGACGCGGAATTTCGGTTCCAGCGTTTCCGGATCGATCCGCACGCGCTCGATGGCGCCGGGGGCCGCCCGCTGGCCGGAGGAAATCTCGGCCCCCTCAAAGGCCGGGCCGGTCGGCGAGGAGGCGGCAACGACGCGGTCCTTGTTGCCAAGCACGATTTCAGCGTTTGTGCCGACATCGACCAGAAGCATCATCCGGTCCTGGCGATAAGGACCTTCGGCAAGTGTCGCACCGGCGGCATCGGCGCCGACATGGCCGGCGATGCAGGGCAGCATGTAGAGGCGGGCGCCACGGTTGACGTCGATATCGATCTCATGCGCCCAATATTGCAGCGCGCCGGAAACGGCGAGCGCAAATGGCGCCTGCCCAAGCTCGGTCGGGTCGATGCCGAGGAACAGGTGATGCATGATGGGGTTGCCAACGAAGACCATGTCCAGAATGTCGTGGCGATCGACCTCGCCCTCGGCGCAGACTTTGCCGATCAGCACATTGATGGCTTCGCGTACCGCCTTGGTCATGGCTTCCCGGCCATCCGGGTTCATCATCACATAGGAGACGCGGCTCATCAGGTCTTCGCCGAAGCGGATCTGCGGATTGGATGTGCCCGAAGAGGCGACGATGCGGCCCGAGAGCAGCGATACCAGATGCATGGCAATGGTGGTCGAGCCGATATCGCAGGCGACGCCGTAAGCTTCGTTCTTCAGTCCGGGCCACAGACCGACAATGAAGGGGCGCGAGGAGTCCATGTCGCGGTGGATGGCAGCGGTCACGCCCCAGTTCCCCTTGCGCAGGATGCCCTGGATCTGCGGAATCAAGTGCGGCGCGATCAGCAGATCCTTCCAGCCCCAATCCTTCTCCAGCATCACCTTCAGCCGGTCGAGATCGCCGAGCGGCTTGTGCATGTCGGGCTCATCGACCTCGACATAGCAGAGCTGCACGGCGGCATTGCGCTCGATCACCCGGTCGGTAGCGGCCTTGCGCACCACCTGCGCATTGATGACCGTATCCTGCGGCACATCGATGACGAGATCGCCGAGGATCTGCGACGAGCAGGAGAGGCGGCGGCCGTCCGGCAGGCCGCGAATGCTCTCGTAGCGCTCTTCCTTCGGCCCCTTGGCGGAAATGTGATCGAGCGAGGAGACGATCTTGTGCTTGGCGAAATTGCCCTCCTGCACCGAGACCTGGCAGCGCCCGCAGGTGGCCCGGCCGCCACAGACGCTTTCGACGTAGACGCCGAGCGTGCGTGCCGCATCGAGCACCGGCGTACCGATGGGAAAACGTCCGCGTTTGCCTGAAGGCATGAACAGGACGAGGGGATCGCTTTTGTTTTCCTGGGCGGACACGGTCAGTTCATCCTATGCAGTTTGGCCTATTCGCTGAGCCGCTGCGCATTGGCGCGGACCCGCTTGCCATATGGTTTCAGTGCCGCAACGGCGACCCGGTCGGAGGCTCCGGCAAGGCCGGCGCAGGTCCCGGTGGCCAGCGCGGTGGCCGCGATCATGCCTTCGTTGACCATCGCGACGCTGACGGCCATGACGCTTTCCGTGGCGGCCGAAAGCTTTTCGGTGATCATCCGGCTGACTTCCGCCGTGCCGCTCGCGGACCCGCCCGAAAGCGCGAAATCCTGCATGCGCGAGGATATGACCATCGGGGCCTGAAACCAGAGGCTGGCGAACTCGTCGATGAGATCGGCACTGAAAAACATCATGTCTCTTTTCTGGCGGTTATTCCGCCTTTTCACCGGCTGGCTCTTCAGCCCTTGCTCCGGCACGTCCAGCACGGCCACCGCGGCGGCCACTGGAGGCGCCGGGTGCTGCTGCGGCCGGGGCCGCATGGCCACCTGCCGGATTGTGATCGCGATAGGTCATGATCCAGGTGCCGCAATTCTGGTCGGTCCCGTTCAAGACATTGGCCGCGCGAACGGCTTCCATTTCCTGCGGACGGCAGGGATTCATGATCGCCGACGTCATGCCCGCACCGATCACCATGGGGATGAAGCCGGCATTGATGCCGTGGCGATGCGGCAGGCCGAACGAGATGTTCGACAGACCGCAGGTGGTGTTGACCTTCAATTCGTTGCGCAGACGGTGCAGAAGCGCAAAGACCTGGCGGCCGGCATCGCCGAGCGCGCCGATCGGCATGACCAGCGGATCGACCACGATGTCGTGCGGCTTGATACCATAATCCATGGCCCGTTCGACAATTTTCTTCGCAACTGCGAAACGAACGTCCGGATCCATCGAAATACCGGTTTCATCGTTGGAAATCGCGACCACCGGAACGTCGTATTTCTTGCAGAGCGGCAGGATGGCCTCGAGCTTTTCTTCCTCGCCGGTCACCGAGTTGACCAGAGGGCGGCCCTTGGCGACCTTAAGCGCGGCCTCGATGGCGGCCGAGACGGAACTGTCGATCGACAGCGGCACATCGACCAGGCCCTGGACGATTTCGAGCGTGCGCACCAAAAGGGCAGGCTCGGTCTCGTTCGGATTGACGGAGGTAACACCGGCATTGACGTCGAGCATGGTGGCGCCCGCCGCCACCTGTTCCAGCGCATCCTTGATCACCGTGTCGAAATTGCCTTCGATCATCTCGGCGGCCAGTTTCTTGCGGCCGGTCGGGTTGATCCGTTCACCGATGACGCAGAAGGGCTGGTCGAAGCCGATGATGATTTCGCGGGTGGCGGAAGCAACGATGGTGCGGGTCATGTCTGATCCTTCGGGTCGGTGAGCGCTGCTTGATCGGCGCCGGGATGGTTGGTCAAAGGCAGGGCTTGAGGGCCGCACCACAGATGCTTTTTATTCAATGCTGCCGGTGCGCTGCGACGTCGGCCATTTCCTCTTGGTTTTCCTGCTTGCCGTCGCGGATCGCGTCGAGCCTTTCGGCAACGCGGCTGTCGCCGGGATTGGCTTCGCGTGTCCAGGGCGTGCGGCCTTTGAGGACGCCGGATTCATGGACGATCTCGGCGACATATTCTTCCTGCCGGTAGGCCATCACATGCACGCCGGAAACGCCCTTGATCTCCTTCACCTCGTTGATGATGTCGATGCAGAGCTGCTTGCCTTCCTTTTTCTGATCCTGCGCGCCTTCCAGCCGCTTGATGATCGCGTCCGGAATATGGATGCCCGGCACGTTGTTGCGGATCCAGTTGGCTGTCTTGGCGGATGCCAGCGGGCCGACGCCGACGAGGATGAAGCATTTTTCATCGAAGCCGAGATCGCGCACCTTGTTCATGTAGTCGCGGAACATCGGCACGTCGAAACAGTACTGGCTCTGAACGAACTGGGCACCGGCCTCGATCTTCTTGCCGAGCCGGTAGGGGCGGAAATCATAGGGCGGCGCGAAGGGGTTGATCGCCGCACCAAGAAAGACCTGCGGCGGTGTCGTCAGCTTGCGGCCCGACAGGAACTTCGAATTGTCGCGCATGACGCGCACCGTCTCCAACAGCGACATGCAGTCGAGATCG
Source organism: Pararhizobium qamdonense (assembly GCF_029277445.1). Lineage (NCBI taxonomy): Bacteria > Pseudomonadati > Pseudomonadota > Alphaproteobacteria > Hyphomicrobiales > Rhizobiaceae > Pararhizobium > Pararhizobium qamdonense. The sequence continues at coordinate 2,353,186 of NZ_CP119566.1, forward strand.
AAGACAGGTTTGGCGCCCGGCTGGTCGCCGGCCTGGACGCCATCGCCGGTCAGGCACATGATATTGGCAACGCCCATGGCGGCGGCACCCAGAACGTCGCCCTGGATGGCGATGCGGTTCTTGTCGCGGCAGGCGATCTGCATGATCGGCGCATAGCCCATGCGGGTCAAAAGCGCGCAGATGCCGACGGAGGACATATGGCAGTTGGCACCGGAGGCATCGACCGCATTGATGCCATCGACCCAGCCCTCGAAGATCGCGGCCCGCTCGTAGACGTCTTCCGGGTTGGCGCTGTCGGGCGGGTTGAGTTCGGCGGTAACGGCGAATTCGCCGCGGCGCAGAACACGCTCCAGCCGGCCGCGCGAGGAATGGCCGGGCAGGGGATCGAGCGGGAGATGGCGGCCAAGCGGATTTTCGTCGATATGGGCCATGCTTAGGCGTCCTTTGCAGCGGCAGCGGCGGCTTCGCGGGCTTCGGCGGCCTGCGCGGTGACGCGCAGCCAGGACGAGGTTTCGCGCAGCGACTGATTGACGGGTTTCTGCACGTTCAGGATCGCGTCTCCCTTGACCATGTTGCGCGAGCCCTCCCAGGCCTTGACCCAGACACAGGGCATATCAGGCTCGACCTCGCAATTGCCGTTGGCGCGAACGCCGCCGCACGGGCCGTTGCGCAGCTGCTTGGGGCAGTTCATCGGGCAGGACATGCCGGTCGATGACAGAGCGCACTGGCCGCACATGCGACAGTCGAACAACAGGCCTTTGACATTGCGCTCGATGAAGGTGACCGGCGCTTCCACGCGATTGTAGCCGATGGCCTTCCACAGGGGATGCAGCAGCAGGAAGACGTCGGCAAAGCGGTGATAGAACCATTCGAGGAACCGCGAATGGCGAACGGCCCACAGCCGGATCGTATAGCTGCGGCGCGAACGGCGGTTGGGCGAAACGCTGGCGGGCGTATAGGCGCCGGTGGCGGCCTTTTTCGCGGGCGCGGCATTGCCGGGTTTTGCGTCAGCCATTGTCTTTGCCGCCGGATTTGACCAGGGCGACCAGGCGCTCCCTGTCATAGGCCGCTTCCAGCTCGGCTGCGGCTTTGTCGGCCTCTGCCTCGAGGTCGTCGGAGACCGGTGTCGGGTCGGCCTTGCGCCATTCCGCCAGATAGTCGCCGCTGTCGGCAGCGCCGGTTCGCATGGCGCACATATCGATGGCTTCGGTAAAGCGCAGGGTCAGCTCGCGCTTGGCGGTCTTGCGGCCCTGCTTGATGATGACCTGCGCCGGAATATCGCGCCAGTAAACGATAATGCGATCTGCCATATGCCCGAATTCTCCTCTTGCCCGACAATGCGCATCTTGCCACGTCATGGCTCACCTTGGCACGACGCGCGTCATGCTCAAAAGCGACTTGTCCCCGGCGTTGGCACTATAACTACCAGATGCCGCGTGAGAAGCCATTCCAGAGCCATGTCCAGATCGGCGGGTGATACCATTGGCGGGAATTGCCGTCTGGCGGCAGAGGTTTGAGATTGCCCGAAAGCGCATCTTCGACGGCGCTGAGGACAATGCCGGTGGACGCTGCCGTCTGCAGCAGCGGATAGGTGTGCATCGTGTCGTTTTTCGATGGCATCATGCGCGACTGGTAGAGAATGCCGCCGGTATCGACACCGGCATCGACCAGGTGCATGGTCGCACCGAAATTTGCCTCGTCATTTTGAACGCGTGCCCAATATCCGCCCATCAGGCCGCGATATTGGGGATTGATGCCGGCATGGAAATTGATGACCGGGCAGGGCATGGCTGCCAGCGTCGTAACGGAGAGCATGCGGCAGCTGACGAGAAAGACGACCGCCGGGCTGATGGCGCGGATCTGTTCGATTGCCTCCGGCGTGTTGATCGAGCCAACCGCGATCACAGGAATGGCAGGATTTTCGCGGTCATCGGCCTGGTAATCACCCAGAATTTCCGCGCTGCGCTTCTCGGTCAAACGCTTGCCGAACCTTGAGGCAACCATCGTCGCAAACTGACCGGCGGCTGTGATCAGCCCCAGCTTGCGGATGCGGCGCTTGAGAAAGAGCTTTTTTGATTCCGGCTGTTCCAAGAGAACGGTCACATCGCCAAAATGGCTTTCGATCGCATTGATCAGGATCTGCGGATTGCGGCCGCCGGCCGTGACGATGACGATCTTCCGGTTGGTGGGTGAGCTCATGTCGGTGATCACCGTCCGTCTCAGATCATGAAGGCGAGGACTGCGCCGGCGGCGAGGATGACGCTGGCAGCGACGGCAAGCGAAATGATGCCGATCAGGGCACCTGCCACAAGTCCCAGTCCATCCCGCTCCATATGGGCAAAGCCGATCACGGAGAGCGCGAAAGCCGGCAACCAGTTGCCGAAGGGAATGGGCAGGAAGATCACCACCGCCAGGACAAGCGCCAGAAATCCGATCAGCCGTTCGGCCAGCCGGCTGCCCAAAAACCAGCCACGCGGCCTGATCAGCGTTTCGGCGCGCTGGAGCCAGGGCGAGATGCGGTTGACGAAGACGAAGAACGTAGCGTTGTCAAAGGCATAGTCGCCCATGCGTTTCGGCAGCCAGATGCGGCTGCGCCGGGAGGCAAACATCTGCCAGGCGACGAAAATCAGCGGCAGGCCGAGAATGAACGTGGCGCCCGGCGGCAGCGGGATGAGGTTGGGAAGGGCAAAGACGACGAGGAAGGCACCGAAGGAGCGGTTTTCCATGGCTGCGGCAAGTTCGCGCAAGGTGATTTTCGAACCGGCATTGAGCGAGAGATTGCGCAGGAGCTGGGACAATTGCTGCGGATGGTGGCTCTGTGCCCTTGCCGGAAGGTCCGTTGCGAAAATGTCCGTCATCCCCGTCACCTATTCTTGTGGTTGTTCGGGCGACTTTGGCGGCAGGCCGTTACGATGCACTTAAATCAAATGCAGCGCTTGCAGCAAAATTGTGAGCAAGGCTAACAGAAGGTTTCCGGCCGTTCAGGCGTGCAGAAGTGCGGGCGTCAGGTCGCCGTAACCGGTAAACCGGTATTCATAATCAAGCCCCAGCATTCCGGCGGCCTTGCGGGCCTTTTCCTGCAGCTTTTCGTCTTCCACCTGCGAGAGATAGATGAGCTTCTTGTAATGGCCGAAATACATGTCGCGCAATTCCGGATGGCGGTCGAGGCCGAGCGGTTCGATGACGAACGCCTCGAATTGGCGGGCCAGGAAATCCGTCAGGAAAAACGAGGTGAAATCCTCGTCCCACCCGGCCTCGAAGGCGGCATTGCCGGCGAAAAAGGAAAAACAGTGCGGACCGGCGATGCGCTCGACCTTTTCTTCCTCACAGAGCCTGTCGAGCAGGCCGCCGGTGCCGCAGTCGGCATAGGCGACGAAGATGCGGCCGAAGCCTTCGGCGCGGGCCTTGTCGATAGCGGATTTGATGCCGGGCGTGATCTTGTCGGGGGTGTTGTGCCAGATGGCGGGAAGACAGGCGAGGTCGATATGGCCGAGTTTGTTGGCTTCGCAGACGGCCAAAATTTCACGGGCAATCGCACCGCATGCGATGACGTGAACTTTTTCCGTTTTCGTGCGTTCCATAGCCGAAGATCTTTCTTCCATGCCAACGTTATCCGTCACAATAAGGAACCCGACCCATGACCGCAAAGACAATCGCCACAATCGGTCTCGTGCTTTTTTCCGTCACCACGCTCGCTTCGTGCGGCAATACCATTCGCGGCATGGGTGCTGATGCAGCCAATACCGTGGATGCGACCCAGGATGCCGGCCGCAAGGTCGATCGCGCTGCCAACTAAACGGTTGGGTTCGATATAAGAAAACCGGCCGCGCTGTTCATCAGCGCGGCCGGTTTTTGCATGCTCAAATTCGCTTGATCAGGCGCCGGCCAGCTGATTGTGCTTGCGCTTCATGAATTCCTTGGCTGTTTCGACGGCAACAGCCGCGTCACGGCAATAGGCATCGGCGCCGACAGCCTTGCCGAATTCCTCGTTCAGCGGTGCGCCGCCGACCAGGATGACATAGTCGTCGCGCATGCCCTTTTCCTTCATCGTGTCGATCACGACCTTCATATAGGGCATGGTCGTGGTCAAAAGGGCGGACATGCCGAGGATATCCGGCTTTTCGCGCTCGATCGCGTCGAGATAGTTTTCGACGGGGTTGTTGATGCCGAGATCGATGACGTCGAAACCCGCACCTTCCATCATCATGCCGACCAGGTTCTTGCCGATGTCGTGAATGTCGCCCTTGACGGTGCCGATGACCATCTTGCCCTGTTTTGGCGCGCCGGTGGCGGCGAGAAGCGGGCGCAGGATGAACATGCCGGCCTTCATGGCATTGGCCGAAAGAAGCACTTCGGGAACGAACAGGATGCCATCGCGGAAATCGACGCCGACGATCCGCATGCCTTCGACCAGTGCCTGGGTGAGGATGTCGTAGGGAACCCAGCCGCGCTTCAACAGAATGTTGGTCGCGTCCTCGATCTCTTCCTTCATGCCGTCATAGAGATCGTCGTGCATCTGCTGCACGAGTTCGTCGTCGGAAAGATCCTCGAGAATGATTTCGTCGTCTGCCATGATGGTTTTCCTCGGTTCCTGGCGCTGTCAGGCTCAAACCTCCCCGACGCAGCTACTATACTTAGCTTTACCGGCGGCAAAAGCTCTTTTCGAAAGCGACGCCGCATACGATGAAAAACGACGGCAGGACGATCGCTCCGCCTTACCATTCGCAGCATTGGGCAAAACAGTCTATTGCCTGATGCCGAGGCTAGAAAATATGATATCGGCACTGAAGACCTGCTGGGCGCTTGAAGCCGGATCAGGTTGCGCCTGCGATCGTGTTCGAGTTGCGCCACCCGTTGGCGCATTGAGAACCGTTCGGATGCGAAGGCTTGGTAGCATAGGCTTGAGATGTGCGCCGGTGAGGCGCGGGAGAGGACAAAGACATGGCAGATGTGACCGAGCAAACGGAAGATACCGGCGGACGCCGCTCGCGCGGCGAGGGCCGGGGGGCCGCAGCCCGCCGTGCTTCGCGCACCGGCGGCGGCGCACCGCCATCGCTTCCCTACATCACCCGCAAAATCCGCGAGTACGAGGTTCTCGACGAGGAAGGCCTGGCGCTGATCGAGGCCAATGCCGACCTTATCCTCGAGGAAATCGGCATCGAGTTCCGCGACGACGAAGAGGCACTGGCGTTGTGGAAACAGGCCGGAGCCGATGTGCGCGGGCAGCGCGTGCATTTCCCCAAGGGCCTGTGCCGTCGGCTGTTGAAAACCGCACCGTCCACCTTCACTTGGCATGCGCGCAACCCTGAGCGCAACGTCCAGATCGGCGGCAAGGCGACGGTCTTCGCACCGGTCTACGGCCCTCCCTTCGTGCGCGATCTCGAAGGCCAGCGCCGCTATGCGACGATCGAGGATTTCCGCAATTTCGTGAAGCTCGCCTATATGGCGCCGTCGATGCATTCGTCCGGCGGCACGGTCTGCGAGCCGGTCGATATCCCGGTCAACAAGCGCCATCTCGACATGGTCTACAGCCATATCAAATATTCCGACAAGCCGTTCATGGGGTCGGTGACGGCGCCGGAACGCGCCGAAGACACGATCGCCATGGCCAAGCTGGTGTTCGGCGACGAGTTCGTCGAAAACAATTGCGTCACCCTCAACCTGATCAATGCCAACTCGCCGATGGTTTTCGACGAGACGATGGTCGGTGCCTTGAAGGTCTATGCCCGGCACAATCAGGCCTGTGTCGTCTCGCCGTTCATTCTGTCCGGCGCCATGAGCCCGGTGACGGTTGCGGGAACGCTGACGCAGATTCTTGCCGAAGTGCTGGCCGGTGCCGCCTTCACGCAGCTGATCCGGCCCGGTGCGCCGGTGCTGTTCGGCACGTTTGCGGCCTCGATTTCCATGCAATCGGGCGCGCCGACCTTCGGCACGCCGGAGCCGTCGCTGGTGTCCTATGGCGCAGCCCAGCTTGCCCGCCGCCTTGGCCTGCCGTTTAGAACCGGTGGCTCGCTCTGCGGGTCGAAGGTTCCGGATGCCCAGGCAGCCCACGAATCGGCCAACACGCTGAACATGACGCTGCTTGCCGGCACGAACTTCGTCCTGCACGCCGCCGGCTGGCTCGAAGGCGGTCTGGTCTCGTCCTATGAAAAGTTCATGATCGATCAGGACCAGCTCGGCATGATGCAGAAGATGGCCGAAGGCGTGGACCTGTCCGTGGATGCGCAGGCGCTCGACGCCATCCGCGAAGTCGGCCCCGGCAGCCACTATCTCGGCTGCGCCCATACGCAGGCCAATTTCCAGACAGCTTTCTACCGTTCGGCACTCGCCGACAACAATTCCTTTGAACAGTGGGAAATCGAGGGCGAGAAGCGCGTCGAGCAACGCGCCAATGCGCTCGCTCGCAGCTGGCTGGAACATTACGAGCGTCCGCCGCTCGATGCCGCCATCGACGAGGCCCTGCTCGATTTCATCGCCAAGAAGAAGGATTCGATGCCCGACGCCTTCACTTGAAGAGAGCCCGAACAAGCCAGGGAGCAAGGCGGAGCGGCGCAGGTAGCAGATTTCATCCAAAAGGAAGTCTGGCGCCCACATTACGACAGGCAGGGGCCGAAACCGAAATGAGCGGTCCCATGGCATCCAGCGATGTCTTGAACGAACTCCGTGCAGCGCTTGCGCCGCACGGAGTTTTTTTACGCGGAACGGTCTCGTTTGCCGACGGCGAACCGGCACCTGTGCTGACCAACGGGCAGGCGGTCAAAACCGTTGTCCTCATCGGAAATATCGGAGGTTCGATCTGGCCGGCTTTTGAACGCTGGCGCGAGGGTCTTCCGGATCGCGGCGGGGACAACCCGCTGGATCTCTGGTCGAAAACGGTGATCACGCCTGTGGCACGGCAACTCGGTGCCACCGCTTATTTTCCGTCCGATCCGCCCTTTCAGCCGTTCCAGCAATGGGCGGTGCGGGCGGAAGGGCTGAAGGCTTCACCGCTCGGCATTCTCATTCATCCCGATTATGGCCTGTGGCATGGATATCGCGGCGCTCTCGGTTTCGACCGTCACCTTGTGGCGGAAACTCCCGTCAGTCAAAGCCATGCCTGCGACCACTGTCTGGATAAGCCGTGCCTTTCAACCTGTCCGGCAAACGCCATTCTCGCGGCAGGATTCCAGGTTATGCCGTGCCGTACCCACCTGAAAAGCCCGGAGGGCCAAGCGGGGTGCATGCAGACCGGCTGCATCGCCCGCAACGCCTGTCCGGCCGGGAGCACCTATCGCTACAGTGCACAACAGCTGCGTTTTCACATGGATGCGCTGGGTTTATAGAGTGTCTGCCTCCATTTCGCTGTTGTCACGCGACAGGATCGTATGCGTGTGACATGAGGTGAGCATGTTTGGTTCTTTATCGTACGCAGCTGTCAGCATCGGACTGGCCATGACCGCATCCATACTTGCCGCCGGGAAAGCCGAGGCCGCCTGCCGTGAGGTTATGCACCTGACGCAGAGCTATGCCGTCTGCATCTTCGATCCGGCCGCGAGCCACATCCGCATCGTTCATCGCGGCCGCGATGGCCAGCCTTATGGCGGCTTTGAACCGCTTCTGCGCGATCTGCGCCAGGAGGGCGAGTACCTGGAATTTGCCATGAACGGCGGCATGTATGAGCGCGACCTGTCATCGGTCGGCCTGCTCGTGACGGATGGTATCGAGCGCAAGGCGCTCGACCGGGGACATAGCTGGGGCAATTTCTATCTAAAACCCAATGGCGTGTTCTTCCTGGAAAAGGGCCGGGCCGGTGTGCTCGAAACCGAGGCCTATGTGGACGCGGCGGTGAAGCCGGACTTTGCCACGCAATCCGGACCGATGCTTGTCATCGACGGTCAATTGCATCCGGCGTTCCTGCCGCAGAGCGACAGCCTGCAGATCCGCAATGGTGCCGGCGTCGATCAGAACGGCATGGCAATCTTCGCCATGTCGCTGCAGCCGGTACGCTTCCATGATTTCGCGACGCTGTTTCGCGACGGGCTCGGTTGCGACAATGCGCTGTTTCTGGATGGGTCGATCTCCAGCCTGTTTTCACCGGCACTCGATCGCTACGACAATATCCATCCGATGGGGCCGATCATCGCTGTGATGCGAAAAATGCCGGGCTTGCAAAAATAATTTCGATCCGGCCCAAGGATTGGCCAAGACCGAACGTCTCATACCTAATTGCAATGGAACCGGGCGGCGAATTTGGATGAGGACCTGATCGAAAGGGCGCAGAACGGCGACCGGCATGCCTTCGGCCTGCTGGTGGAGCGCCACTATGATTTCGTCCATTCCATCGCCTGGCGCTGGTCCGGTCATGCCGTCGATGCCGAGGATATCGCCCAGACGGTGTGCCTGAAGCTTGCTCAGGCGATCCGGGCCTTTCGCGGCGCCAGCCGTTTTCGCACCTGGCTTTATACGCTGACCGTGAATGCGGCGCGCGACCACCAGAGAAGCCAGTCGCGCGAACGGCGCAATGCTGCAAACTACCTTGCCGACCCGACCAGCGACGCCGCCAACGATAACCACGATCAGGCCGAGGCGCTGTGGGCGGCCGTGCGGCAATTGCCGGAAAAACAGGGTGACGCCGTGCTGCTCGTTTATGGGGAAGGTTTGTCGCATGCTGGCGCGGGAGATGTCATGGGATGTTCGGAGGCAACCGTGTCCTGGCATGTGCATGAGGCCCGCAAGCGTTTGAAAATCCTGCTCGGCAGGGAGACGGTGTGATGAACGACGATCTGAAAAACCTGGGTCAGATGCGCCCGCCGGAACCTTCGCAGGCGGCACGCGCCCGTGCGCTGTCGCTGGCGCGTGCTGCCTATGACGAAGCCGGAAATACTGCGCAGGCCACCCAAGGAAATGCGGGTGGCCGGCGTCGAAGCTCCATGATCAACAGGCTATGGAGCCCCGTCATGAACAGAAAATTCCTCGCAGGTTCGGCCCTTGCCACGCTTCTTGTGGTGCCAGCCGCCGCTTTTCTCACGCTGGAGCTGACACGGCACGGTTTGCCGGTGGCGACAGGGGAACAGCAGGTCGAGCCGACAACCGGCGTTCAGGCACAACAGGCTGACGCAAAGAAAATGGCGCCGGCGAAACCCCGAACCGAATCCACGTCAGAGACGCTCGCTGGGCGGAGCAAGCCGGCAGCCGAGCCTTCCGGCACCCTGGCTGATCAGGTTGCCGAAAAATTGGCGGTCGAACGGGAAGCGCGGCGCAAAGGCGGTATTAAAGTCATGATCGGCAACCCGGCAGCCGAGCCTGCACAGCAGGAGGCCGAATTCGACGCGGCGCGCCAGTCGCTGGGGAAGCAATCTGCGGCACCGGCTGCGATCGCGACGCAATCGATGGCCGGTGGATCGGGTGCCGGCATCATGCGGTCACCCGCACCGGTCGATACACTCGCGCAACCGGAGGAAAACCGGGACCGGTTTACTTCGGTAGACACCAATCCGGTCAAATCCGTCGCCACCGATCCGGTCTCCACCTTTTCGGCCGATGTTGACACGGCGTCCTATTCGCTGGTGCGCAGGTCGTTGATGGCCGGGCAGATGCCGGACCGCGACAGCGTGCGGGTCGAGGAGATGATCAATTATTTCCCCTATGACTGGCCGGGTCCAGACAGCAAGGATGCGCCGTTCAAGGCCACCGTTACAGTCCTTCCGACGCCGTGGAATACGCAGACGCGGCTGATACATGTGGGGATCAAGGGGTATGATGTGGCTCCGGCCACCGCGCCGCGTGCCAATCTGGTTTTCCTGATCGATGTCTCCGGCTCGATGGACGAGCCGGACAAGCTGCCGCTCCTGAAAAGCGCGTTCCGGCTTCTGGTAGAGAAACTGAAACCCGAAGATACCGTCTCCATCGTTACCTATGCCGGCAATGCCGGCACGGTGCTTGAGCCGACAGCGATCAGGGACAAGGCGAAGATCCTGACGGCGATCGACACGCTGCAGCCGGGCGGCTCGACGGCCGGTGCGCAAGGGCTTGAGGCGGCCTATGATCTGGCCCAGCAGGCTTTCATCGAGGGTGGCGTCAACCGGGTCATGCTGGCGACTGACGGCGATTTCAATGTCGGGCCGTCGAGTGACGAGGCGTTGAAGGCGACGATCGAGGCCAAGCGCAAGAGCGGCATCTTCCTGTCGGTGCTCGGCTTTGGCCGGGGAAACTACAACGACGCGCTGATGCAGACGCTGGCGCAGAACGGCAATGGCACCGCCGCCTATATCGATACGCTGGCCGAAGCGCAGAAGTCGCTGGTCGAGGAGGCAGGATCGTCGCTCTTCCCGATTGCCAAGGATGTCAAATTCCAGGTGGAGTTCAACCCCGATCAAATCGCCGAATACCGGCTGATCGGCTATGAGACCCGCGCGCTGAAGCGGGAGGATTTCAACAATGACAAGGTGGATGCCGGCGATATCGGCTCCGGCCATCGCGTCACCGCTGTTTACGAGATCACGCCGAAGGGTAGCCCGGCGGTGCTGAACGACGACCTGCGCTATGGGTCTGAGCCAGCGCAGGCAACTCAGCCATCCGGCGAGCTGGCATTCCTGAAAATCCGCTACAAGCAGCCGGATAGCGAGACCAGCAAGCTCATCACCACGCCGGTGACGGAAAGCAATGCGGTGGCTACGCTTGCGCAGGCGGGCGAGGATATCCGCTTCTCCATCGCGGTCGCGGCCTTTGGCCAGAAGCTGCGCGGAACGGATGCCGTATCCGCCTATCCCTATGGTTCGATCCTCGACCTTGCGTCCCGCGCAAGGGGTGATGATGCCTATGGCTACCGGGCGGAATTCCTCAACCTGGTGCGGCTCGCCAAAAGCCTCAGCGGAGAGTAAGGCGCCGGTTTGGATGGTGGCAAACGCCCTCCGGTCAAACGGAAGGCGTCTTGCGTTCAGCCGATGGTCCTCATGCATTCACGCTTTCGGATAGGCCTTTTCCAGTCCGCCGGAACGCACCAGGCCTGTGCGAAATGCCTGATAGGCCGCATGCTGGCTGGATTTGGCCGCCTCCATCAGCCGGATCTGCAACCGGGCAGGGGCGTTCGACCCCAGCCATTCGCCGAGTTTTTCGAGCTTGAGGGAATTCAGCAATTTCGCGGTCGAGGCCAGATCGAGCTGGCGGTACAGGCCTTCGATCAGGTTTTCATCCTGTGCGGCATTTTCCATCAGCAGCAACAGATAGGATTTCTCGCTGTCGCCAAGAGCCGCCAGCTTTTCGGCAACGGCATCGCGGGCGGGAAACGGGGCGGCTGTACCGTTCATCTCTTGGCTTTCTCTCGTGATCGGCGGGTCAATTGTGAGGAACTTTACGGACCGAGGCTGGGGCAAAACTGGATTGGGGCGCGGCAAGCAAGGCTGGCACATCCTTGGCAGTGCTAATGAAGCAATGTTCTGGTCCCATAAGCGGCGGATTTTGCCGAAAAGGCGTCCGGGCGTCTTCAGGGACGGAGAGACCAGTGGCCCAGCTTTCGATCTGCATGCCCAGCAACCGGCCTCTGACGACATCGCGCGCTGCGATCGAGAGCGCGCTCGCCTATGCCGGGAAAACCGGCGCGAAACTGATCGTGTCCGACAATTCCTGTGATCCGGAAAAGCGGGCGTTTCTTCAAAACCGTTCGGCCTATCTGGTCTATCATTGGTCACAGAGCGCAGATGCGTCCGGCAATTGGCTGGAAGCGATGTCGCTGGCTGATACGCCGTTCCTGCTGCCGATGGGCGACGACGATGAAATCCATTTCAGTCCCGGCGAAACACCGGTCGATTTGTCGTCGCTGCCGCAGGACGTGGCGGGTATTCGCCCGCAAACTCAGATCTGGACGGCTGCAGGCGGGGTCTGCCAGACGGAGCGCTATACGATCGATGCGCCAAATCCTGCCGAACGGTTGCAGGAGTTCTCCCGCAAGGTGATGGGCAATAACAGCATATTCTACAGCATATACCGGACGAGCACGTTCGTGCCGTTGCTCCAGTTCTTCACCCGCGCACATCCAACCAAAGGCGGCTATTGCGACTGGAGCCTGTCCTTCGCACTGATCGCCAGCGGCCGGATGATCCATGATCCGTCGCTGATCTATCGCTACGATCTGGGCAAATGGGTAACGGAAAGCGGCATCGCAGCTGCCTCAAGCGATCTCTATGAGAGGGCGGGACTGCCTGCGGACAGCGAAAAACATGCCGCTCTCCTGCGTTTCCTCGACATCCACATACTGGCGCTTCGCCACTCGCTGCAATTCACTGCAGCGGAGCGCGGCGAGGTGCTGTTGATGAACGGACGGCTCGCCATGGCGGAATTCTTAAAGAGCGTGCGGACCAATGCTCAAGATTATGACGAGGTGGTGGTCTATCTCGCCGGACTGATCGAGCAGGAGCGCAATATCGATTCGATATTTCATCTGGCGTTGATGATGACGGATTGCATCAAGCCGGGCCTGAAGGATGGCTATATCCGCTTCTTCCAGGCTGCTACCGCCGCCTGAAACAAAGAGAGCCTAAAAATCATCCGATTTTCAGGCTCCCTGATTTTGGGCGTAGGTCGAGATGTCTCAGCCGCGGCGGCGGCTTCCGCGTTCGCGGGCCGGGGCCGAGGGGCCTTCGTTGGCGGTCTTGTTGCGCATCGGGCCGATGCGCTCGACGATGGTTTCAACGGTTGGCCGTTCGCCCGGCACGTAGCTGTCGAGCGCCACGCGCATCGCGGCCAGATGCTCGCACGAGGTGCCGCAGCAACCGCCGATGATTTTTGCGCCGGCATCGCGGGCAAGACGGGCATAGTCGGCCATCAGCGGCGGCGTGCCGGAATAATAGATTTCCGAGCCGCGGAATTCCGGAATGCCGCAATTGCCCTTGATGATGATATTGGCCTGCGGGTTGGCATCGGTCATGTCGAGCAGCGACGACAGGATGTCGGATGCGCCAACGCCGCAATTGGCGCCGGTTGCAACCGGACCGCTGCCAATGTCCTGGGCGACCGCGAACATATCCTTCGGATGCAGGCCCATCATCGTCTTGCCGGCCGTGTCGAACGAACCGGTATAGACATAGGGCAGACCGACCTTGACGGCTGCTTCTGCGGCCGCACGGATTTCGTCTGCGGCCGACATGGTCTCGATCCAGGCGACTTCGGCGCCGCCGGCCTTCAGGCCCTCGATCTGCTCGACGAATGCTTCGACCGCATCCTCATAGCTCATGGCGCCCAGCGGGATCAGCAACTCGCCGGTCGGGCCGACCGAACCGGCCGTGATCACCTTGCGCGGAGCCTTGTCGGCAACGGCACGGGCGATTTCGGCTGCGCGCTTGTTGAGATCGTAGACGCGATCCTGGGCCTGGTGCAGTTTCAGGCGGTGGCGCGTGCCGCCGAAGGAGTTGGTGAGGATGATGTCGGCGCCGGCATCGACGAAATCCTGATGCAGCTTGGTGATGTTGTCAGGCTTGGCTTCGTTCCAGAGTTCCGGGGCCTCGCCCGCTTCCAGACCCATCGCAAACAGCGAGGTTCCGGTCGCACCGTCGGCGAGAAGCACGCCCTTTTCAGCGAGCAGGTCGGAAAGCGGATTGGCGTGCACGGTCATGGGAAATCCTGATCTCATCGGGTTTTCTAATCATATAAAGATATCCTTATATGATTGCAACCCTGCAAAACCGGATGTTCTCAATCCGCACTGCGCCGCAGATTGCAATGCGCTGCCATATTCAGCCCGAAAACCGCCAGCGCCAGAAGCATCCATTGCGGATCGGCACGGTTGAGGATGAAGGATTCCATCATGCCGTTATACGTCATGAAAATGATGACCATCATGCAGAACTCGGAGAAATTGCGGCTGCCGCTGTGGCGGGCAGCGCGCAGATAGTCGATGAGCGGCTTGACGAACAGAAGCAGGATCATCACCGCCCCGCCAGGAATACCGAAGGTCAGCAGCGCATCGAGAAAGGTATTATGCGCCGATACGATGCCGCGTACGTCCCAATCCGCTTCGAAATTGGCTTCCATGCCGCGAATGACCGGGGATTGCCAGAAGCTGGCATAGCCATGGCCGAACCAGGGATGGGCGGCAATGCTCTCGGACGCAAACTGCCAGATCGCATCGCGGCCGGTGAAGGTCGGATCCTCCAGAACGGCTGCCGTCATGGCGTGCAAACCGGGCGAATAGATCGTGCCGACAGTCAGGCAGGTAACGAGCGCGGCGAAACACAGGTGCACGGCGACGATGGCCCCGGCGCTGCGGATAGCGCTGCCGCACAGCACGATGCCGATTGCCAGCGGCAGGAAACCGATCGTCGTCTTCGAGCCGGTGTGCAGGACGAAGATGACGGCCAGCAATGTGATCGCCCAGCCGCGCAGCCGCGCGCCGGAGCGAAGACAGTAGATGCCGAACATCGCGAGCACTGAAAAGACTGGGGCGGACACGTTCTTGTGGGAGAGATGGCCGCGCCAGTAGCCAGCATGCCAGGACTCCAGCGCAGACGCCTGATGGATCGCTCTTTCGGGCAGGAGAACGAGGGCGGCATAGTTGATGACGAGCAGGAGCAGCACCGCGTTGGCACAGGCCTCGACAAATTCCTTCTCGCTGCGCGGCAAGACCAGCACGCCGGCAACGATCAGCATGGCGACCAGGCTGAGCGTCACGCCGCGCGCCGAAGCGGCCGGATCATAGGATTGCATGCAGGAGAAATAGGCGATGGCAAAAATGATCAGCCAGCTCGGCGAGACCAGTTGCAGCAAGGTGCGCGGAGCAACGGTGGCCAGCATGAAGAAAATGAACAGGGCGCCGAGCCCGATATAGCCGATCTGGTTGACGACATTCGCCGTCGTCCCGGGATTGCCATCAGATACGACGTCGCCCATGAACGGATTGAGACTGAAGATCATGATGAACAGGCCAAAGCCCGACAGGAATGTCGTTGCAGCCCGCATCATCGCTGCGGCCCCTTCGGGCGCTGCCTGCGGTATGATGATTCTGGCGTCTGCTTGGCGCAAGGCGGTTATCCGTGGCTGGCGGCGAAGCGGCCGGCGGGTTTTGCCATTCATCCACCGCCCAGAGCGATCCGGACCCGGCTGCGCGGCGCGCGTCTGAAAGCGGTTCTGGATTGCCAGCTCGCACAGTGCCTCGACAGGGTTAAATCGCGGTAAAGACCGGTCCTGCCGTTCATCCAGATGTCTGCAATCGCCGCGCTCAGCGATCGAATTCGTTTACCTATCTGCCGGATTTACAATGCAGGTTCCCCTCCGGTTAACGCAAAATTTCGGGGCGTTGCCTAACGCTCGCCCGATCCTTTTTTTCGTGCGCGCTGCGTGCGCATGGTTTGCGTCGTCGATGGAGCAAAGAGCATCATGACCAGTTCCGAAATCCGCAATCCTGCCGCCGCAACATCAGGTGGTGCTCAGAACCCATCGCGGGTTCGCTTCGCGGTGCTGGATTCCTGGCGCGGGATTTGCGCGCTGCTGGTTGCGATCATGCACTTTCCAGCCTCCGGGCCGCTGTCGGAAAGCCTCATCATCCGCAATGCCTATCTGTTCGTGGATTATTTTTTCGTTCTGTCCGGATTCGTCATCGCGCACCGGTACCGTTCCAGCATTTCCAGCCGCGCTGCCTATCTGCGCTTTGCGATCGTGCGGCTTGGCCGCGTGTATCCGCTGCATCTTGCCGTGCTTGCGGTGTTCGTTGCTTTCGAACTGCTGAGGCTGACGGTC
Organism: Pararhizobium qamdonense; assembly: GCF_029277445.1. Taxonomy (NCBI): domain Bacteria; kingdom Pseudomonadati; phylum Pseudomonadota; class Alphaproteobacteria; order Hyphomicrobiales; family Rhizobiaceae; genus Pararhizobium; species Pararhizobium qamdonense. Next base: position 2,368,891 of record NZ_CP119566.1, read on the forward strand.
CCGGCGCTTCGGGGCGACGGCGCAGCGCCATTTTCCGACGGCAACACCATCGGCGAGTTGATCAACAGCCTGCTGCTTTTGAACGGGGCCGGCATGGATGTGCGCCTGACCTGGAACAGCCCGAGCTGGAGCATTTCGGCGGAGGTCTGGACCTATCTTCTGTTCGGTCTTGCCGTGCTGACGCTTGGCCGCCGCCACTGGATTGTGTTCATTCCGGTGATTGCAGCCGGCATGGCGGTAATCTATGCCTGGTCGCCGGACCATATGGACACGACATGGCATCTCGGCCTTGTCCGTTGCCTCTACGGTTTTTCGCTGGGCGCGCTGCTCTATCACTTCTTCGGGCCGGTGCTGGTCGCCCATCACCTCAACGCATCCTCGCCACGCGTCACGTCTCTTTGGGCAACAGGCGTGGAATTGCTGACGCTGGCTGCGATCCTCGGCTTTGTGGCGCTGGCCGGGAAGGGAGCGGTCAACATTCTTGCGCCATTCGTGTTTGCGCTGGCCATCTGCGTGTTCAGCTATGAAGGCGGCGCGCTCAGCCGCTTGCTGAACCGCCGGATTTTCCTGTGGCTCGGGACGTTATCCTACGGCATCTACATGGTGCACATTTTCGTGCAGGCCCGCATGATCAATGCCGCCAGTCTTGTCGAGAAGCTGACGGGGCAGGCGTTTGTCGGCCCGTTTTCGATCGGGCAGGAGGCGTTCTTCGGGTTTGGCATTCGCGGCGCGGCGTTCGGCGTGGTCATGACCACGGTGATGGTCGCTCTCGTCGTCGTGACGGCGCTCGTGGCGCATTTTCTGATCGAAAAGCCCGGTATCCGCTTGTCAAAGGCGATCGCCGATCGGGTGGGCGGCGAGACCCGCGCGGAAGCGACGGGCAAAAAGGGGGCGGGACAGGCCGGTTTGTCCGCCCTGTCCCCGTGAGTAAGGCAGACGTCAGGCTGCCTGCAACTCGTGGCTGATCGGCGTCACCATGGCGGAAATGATCGTGCCGAGATCGATCGAGCCGACCGGGCGGCCATTGCCATCGACGACATGGGCTACATTCTGATTGGCCAGCGTCATCATCCGGGCCGCACTTTCCAGCACGGTTCCGATCGTCACAGGCATGCCTTCCGGGTTGCCCGAGAGCGGCTTCATGATCGTTTCGACATTGATGACCCGGCCGCGGTTTACTTCCTTGACGAAGGCCGTGATGTACTCGTCCGCAGGCTTCAACACGATGTCCTGTCCGGTTCCCTGCTGGATGACCTTGCCGTCGCGCAGGATGGCGATCTTGTCGCCGAGCCTCAGCGCCTCGTCGAGATCGTGGGTGATGAAGACAACGGTCTTCTTCAGTTCCTTCTGCAGGTCGAGCAGCACCGTCTGCATGTCGACGCGGATAAGCGGATCAAGCGCCGAATAGGCTTCGTCCATCAACAGGATGTCGGCATCGTTGGTGAGCGCGCGGGCAAGCCCGACGCGCTGCTGCATGCCGCCCGAAAGCTGGTTGGGATAGTGGTTCTCGAACCCCTTGAGGCCGACCCGCTCGATCCAGCCCTGTGCCCGCTTGCGGCTTTCCGCCTCCGGCACGCCCTGGATTTCCAGGCCGTAGACGGTGTTTTCGATGATGGTTCTGTGCGGCAGGAGCGCAAATTTCTGGAACACCATCGCCGTCTTGTGACGCCGGAATTCGCGCAGGGCGTTTTCGTTCATCTTGCAGACGTCGACGCCGTCATAGAGCACTTCGCCGGCGGTCGGATCGATCAGGCGGTTGATGTGGCGGATCAGCGTCGATTTGCCGGAACCGGACAAGCCCATGACCACCATGACGCCACCGGCGGGCATGGAGATGTTGATGTCCTGCAGGCCGAGAACATGGCCGTGCTTCTCATTGAGTTCGGTCTTTCCGAGCCCGGCCTTGACCTGATCGACATAGTCACGGCCGCGCGGTCCGAAGATCTTGTAGAGGTTCTTTACCTCGATTGCGTGACTAGCCATGGATCACCTCCGAATGCTTTTGCAGGCGCCTGCCGTAAGCCTGGCTGGTGCGGTCAAAAATGATGGCGATTGCAACAAGCGCGAACCCGTTGAAGAAGCCGACGGTGAAGAACTGATTGTTGATCGCCTGGAGGACGTTGCGGCCAAGACCGCCGACGCCGACCATGGATGCGACCACGACCATGGCAAGCGACATCATGATGGTCTGGTTGATGCCGGCCATGATGGTGGGCAGCGCCAGCGGCATCTGAACGTTTTTCAGCCGCTGCCAGGGGGAGGACCCAAATGCGTCAGCCGCTTCCAGCACTTCCTTGTCGACCAGCCGGATCCCGAGATTGGTAAGGCGGATCATCGGCGGCACGGCATAGATGACGACGGCGATCAGGCCTGGTACCTTGCCGATGCCGAAGATCATCACCACCGGAATGAGGTAAACGAAGCTCGGCATCGTCTGCATGACGTCGAGGATCGGGTTGATGATCGACTGGGCGCGCTCGGAGCGGGCCATCAGGATACCGATCGGAATACCGACGATGATGGCGATGAACGTACAGACCGTGACCATGGCCAGGGTCACCATCGTGTCGTTCCACAGGCCGACAAGGCCGATCAGGAGCATAGAGACGATGGTGCCGATGGTGATCCGCATATCGCGGCTGCCGTAATAGACGATCGCGACCATCACGGCCAAAATGATGATCCAGGGCGAGCTTACGAACAGCTTTTCAAGAAAATTCAAGAATACCTGGAGCGGCTGGACGAGAGCGTCGATAATATTGACATATTCGCGCACGAGGGCCTTGAAGCCGTCATCGATGCTTTTGCGCGCCATTCGTATCGTCGTGTCGTCGATCGCCGGAAATTTACAAAGCAGATCTGGCAAGTAACTGCATATTGCCATGTCGTTCCCCTTTTTGCCGGAAGTTTTATAGTGCCGGCCACGTCGTCAGGCCGTTAGGCCTTCGCGCAGACTTGGGTGGTTTCTCCGAACCCCGGCATGTCGAAAATGTGACAGCTTTTCATCACAAGCGACTATGCCGTTTGCGACGATTTTCGTTTTCTTATCCCGTATCTGACGGAAATACCGGCGGCATTTCGGGTCGCCGGCATCGGGATCGACTGTCTTGCGGTGTCATGGCAGCATTGCCGGCGGTAAGCCGGCAGCGGAGAAGGCTCCGCTGCCGCAGGCAATGCCTTAAAGGGCTGCCTTGACCTTTTCGGCGACATCCGGTGCGACCCACTTGGTCCACATGTCCGGATAGGTTTCCAGGAAGTACTTGGCCGCGTCTTCGTTGGTGCCCTGGTTGTCGGTCATCCAGGCAAGAACCTTGTTGACGGTGCCGTTGTCCCATTTGCGGACCTTGACATAGTCCATGGCAACGCCGGCTTTCTCGGAGAATGCCTTGGTCACGACGGTGTAGACGTCGGAGGTCGGGTAGGAATTGACCTTCGGATCGGCGCAATCTGGAACCGCCGTGCAGGCATCCCAGTCCGCCTTGTTGTGATCGACGCCAAAGCTCAGGCGGGTCATCTGGTACTTACCGAGGATGGCCGTCGGAGCCCAGTAGTAGCCGAGCCAGCCAGCTTTCTTTTCGAAGGCGTTGGAGATCGAGCCGTCAAGGCCGGCGGCCGAGCCGGTGTCAACCAGTTCGAAGCCATCCTTGTCGGCGTTCAGCGCCTTGTAGAGGTTTGCGGTCGAGACCTGGCAGTTCCAGCCCGACGGGCAGTTGAAGACGGCGGCCTTCGACGGATCTTCCGGAGCCGGGAACAGTTCCGGATGCTTCAGGGCGTCCTGCACGGTCTTGATGTCGGGATGCGCGTCGGCCAGGAACTTCGGAATCCACCAGCCTTCGACGCCGCCTTCGCTCAGGAGCGGGGCTGCTTCGATCAGACGGCCTTCCTTGATGGCGGCATCGAGCGGCGTGCGCACGGCATTGACCCACAATTCGGGCGCCATGTCGGGCTGGGCCTTCTCGTTCATGGAGGTGAAGGTCGGCATCGTGTCGCCGGTGACAAGCGTTACCGTGCAGCCATAGCCATTTTCAAGAATGTACTTATCGACATGCGCCGCGACGCCTGCCGAGGCCCAGTTCATTTCTGCGATGCTGACTTCGCCGCAGTCTGCGGCTTGAGCGGAACCGGCAAGCGCATAGACGCCGGCGGCGAGAATGGTGGAAGCGAGGAGCTTCTTCATGTTTAAGACCTCCCAGTCTTATTGCAGACAAAATCGTGGGGTCCATCGGGATACTGCATCTCCCGCAAACCCAATCGTTCAGGTTGAAGCAGGCCGGGGGGATCTTGTGGCAAGGCCAATCTTTCATCCCCGCTGCGACGGCGTTGGAGTTTTCTTGTCTGGCTGCGGAACTCTGTCGTCAGCCATCTCTCTTTTTACCGTTAGGGGCAGCGTAAGTATTCCACAGGAGAAATCAACCTCCGGAATCGTTTTAAGCCGTTCCGAGAGCATTTCGGCAACCGCGGGAGGCCTGCGCAAGCTGTTGAAATTTAATGAGCCGGGCAAGATTTTTGTGCAAACACGCCGCTCTGTGGCGTAAAATTAGCACTGCTTCACACAAGAGTTGCAGAGCGTGTTTTATCCCAGACAAATTGTGTTCCGTATGCGTCTTCACGCGGATTTTTATCCGCCGTGAAAAAAAGTGAAAAAAAGCGCGAATTCACCTTTGGTTAAGCTCTCACTAACCATCCGGTAACACTGTCAGGCTAATTGTTTTCCTGCGGCGGGGGAGACTTGGCCGCCCGGCCGGATCAGGTTTTGCGTCCCGGCTGGAGCGATCTCCGGGTGTATGCCGGAGCGGCCATGTGTTTGTTTTGGCAGACCGCACGGTTCCTTGACGGGAGCGGGTGCGGTTTTCGCATGTGTGGCACCCTCGTTCAGGCATAAAAAAACCGCGCCATCTTCAAAGAGCGGCGCGGTCTCGAAGTGTCAGTCCGGGAGAGTATCAGCCGACGCTGCGGGTACGGATGAAACCCAGCGGGCCGAAGGGGCTGGCCATGACCGTGTTGCGCACGCGCGACTGGCTGTCGGGAACCTTGGAGTTCCAGGCGATCTGAACGAAATTGGGCTTGCTGAAGATGAACAACATCTGGGTTTGACCTTGGGTGTGGAGCGCCTATCGCTCCGTGCTTTGATGGTGCTGATATAATCCTGTTTTGGCGGAATACAACGAGTATTTTTGCCATGCGATGTCGCTTTCCGGATAGTTTCAGGGCCGTGCCGTACAAGCCTTGCAGCGGCCTGAAATATCGCGTGAAAAACTGCCGTCAAACGCGGCAGAAATGCGGCGGAATAAGGCTTTTCTTGCGGTGGCCGCAATGCTAGATCAGGCGCCATGACAAAGACGATCATGCTTCAGGGAACCGGCTCCGATGTCGGAAAAACGGTACTCGTGGCGGGGCTCTGCCGCATCGCTGCCAATCGCGGCCTCAAGGTCGCGCCCTTCAAGCCCCAGAACATGTCGAACAACGCGGCGGTTTCGGATGATGGCGGCGAGATCGGCCGGGCGCAGTGGCTGCAATCGATGGCGGCGCGCATTCCGTCATCGGTGCATATGAACCCTGTCCTCTTGAAGCCGCAGTCGGAAACCGGCAGCCAGATCATCGTGCAGGGGAAGGTGGCCGGCCAGGCGAGGGGGCGCGATTATCAGGCCTTGAAGCCGAAGCTGATGGGCGCCGTCCTGGAAAGTTTCGAGATCGTCCGGTCAGGCAAGGATCTGGTCGTCGTCGAAGGGGCGGGGTCACCCGCCGAAATCAACCTGCGGGCCGGCGATATCGCCAATATGGGCTTTGCCACGCGCGCCAATGTGCCGGTCGTGCTGGTCGGGGATATCGACCGGGGCGGCGTCATCGCCTCGCTGGTCGGCACGCATGCCATTTTGCCCGGCGAAGACCGCGCCATGATCAGCGGCTATATCATCAACAAGTTCCGGGGCGACGTGTCGCTGTTTGACGATGGCATTGCGGCGATCGGTGGATTTACCGGCTGGTCCTGTTTCGGCGTCGTGCCCTGGCTGAAGAGTGCGGCGCGTCTGCCGGCGGAAGATTCGGTCGTTCTTGAAAAACTGGCGCGCGGGACGGGCAGGGCCTTGAAGATTGCGGTGCCGGTTTTGTCGCGTATCGCCAATTTCGACGATTTCGATCCGCTGGCCGCAGAGCCGCAGGTCGATCTCGTCTTCGTGCGGCCGGGCGAACACATTCCCGCCGATGCCGGACTGGTCGTCATTCCCGGATCGAAGGCGACGATCGCCGATCTCTTCGATGTCCGCGCGCAGGGGTGGGACCGCGATCTTCTGGCGCATGTGCGCCGCGGCGGCCGCGTCATCGGTATTTGCGGCGGCTACCAGATGCTCGGAGACCGCGTCACCGATCCGCACGGTATCGAAGGCAATGTCAGCGAGATCGCAGGGCTTGGCCTTCTGGCGGTCGAAACGGAAATGGCGCCCGAAAAGACGGTGCGCAACACAAGCGCTCGCTCGGCAATCTACGATGTGGCGCTGGAAGGCTATGAAATCCACCTTGGCCGCACCATAGGCGCCGATTGTGCGCGTCCGGCAGTCATCATCGACGGCCGTCCGGACGGCGCGGTCTCGCCGGATAGTCTTGTCAGCGGAACCTATCTGCACGGCCTGTTTGCCAGCGACGCCTACCGCGCAGCGCTGCTCAAGAGCTTCGGCATCGAAGGCGGCGGCGAAAATTACCGGCTCTCGGTCGACCGGGCGCTGGACGATGTCGCAGCCGAACTGGAATCAGTGCTTAATCCGCGCTGGCTGGACGGTCTGATGTCCTGAAGCAGGGCCGCTTCAAATTTCGCCGGATGCCTCGCGGCGCCTGCGGTCGAGTTCTTCGCTATAGCGGCGCAACGTATGGCTTTCGGTAAGGAGGCCGATGACGCGCCGTTCGATGAGGTTGTTGACCACGGCCAGCGCATCGCTCTCCGTCGTGTCGAACAGGGACGCCGCCTGCTTGGCATTCATGTTCGGCTGCAGAAAATCATTGCCCAGCCGGATGAAGGCGGACAGGTCCTGTTTTTCGCCGCTGGCTTCGACGGGGCTTGCATAGACCTCCGGCACCTGGATGATACCCGCATATTTCGCGCCATCGACGACCACGACCCGCTGCGTCGATCCCAGCGGAAAGTCGCGGCGGAAATCGTCGAGCGTCGCTTGCGCGTCGATCGTTCGGACATCGGTGCGCATCAGGCGGCCGACGGTAAGGTTGCGGATCCAGCCAACATCGTGGGCGCTGCGGATGCTCTCGCCGCGCAGGTGAAAACGCCATGTGGCAAACGAGTAGCCGAAGGTGGTGCGCACCACGAGCGAGGAGGTGATCACGGCGGCAAGAACAAGCACCGTGATGGGAAAGTCGCCGGTAATTTCGAGCGCCAGGAACGTCATGGTGAGCGGCCCGCCGATGACGGCGACCGCCAGCGCGCTCATTCCGACGACGGCATAGATGACCGGGGTCAGCGTTGCCTGGGCAAAAATATAGGGTGCGGAAAAGGCGAACAGCTTGCCCAGCAGCGCCCCCATGAACAACGACGCAAAGAACAGGCCGCCGCGAAAGCCGGAGCCGATCGAGATCGCCGATGCCAGCGATTTCATCAGGAACAGGCCGATCAGCATCGGGATCGCGGGAGAACTCGCAAGATTGAGATGCAGGGCACCGTGACCGGCCGACAGGACCTGCGGCGAGATCAGTGCGAGAAGCCCGACCGCGATGCCGCCGAGGGCCGGCCGCAGCGGAGCCGGGATGAAGCTGCGGCGGGCAAAGCCTTCGACCAACGAGACGCCCTTCATCAGCAGGATGCCCATGCCGGCGCAGAAGCAGCCGAGCAGCAGCGCGGGCAGATAGTCAGCCGGGACGACTGCGCCGAACTGACCGACATCGATGGTGAAATCACCCGCATAGAGCCATCTCGCGATGAGGTTTGCGATGAGGGCGGAGACGACGACCGGGGTGAGGGAGACGATCGTATAGGTGCCGATAATCAGCTCGAAGGCATAGAAGGCACCGGTGAGCGGCGCGTTGAACGCGGCGGCGATGGCGCCTGCCGCGCCGCAGCCAACCAGGGTGCGCAGGTCCGAGCGGCGAAGCTGCAGGGAAATGCCGAGCTTGGAGGCGATGCCGGACGCAAGCTGCGTATAACCGGCCTCCAGCCCGACAGAGGCGCCGAAACCGTTGGAAATCAGGTTCTGGACTGCGACGATAATGCTGTCGGTGAGCGACAGGCGGCCGCCGTGCAGGGCGTTTGCTTCGATCGGATCGACCATCGGCTTCTTGCGCCAGGAGGCCAGAAGCAACATCAGCAGACCCAGAAGGATGCCGCCGACAATGGGCGCGATCAACACGGAGATTTCGCCTATTAGATTGCTGGAGCTGAGGCGCTCTGCGTCGGAAATCCCGAAAATCAGGCTGTGCAGACGGCTGGATATGATGCTCATCGCCGTAACAGCCAAGCCAGACGTGACGCCGACGATGATACCGGCGGTGACCAGACCCAGTTCGCTTCGCCGCGCAAAGGCGCGTATCCGCCCGATGTCGAAAAGCAGGGAAAGAGAGCTGAGCCGCCGCAGGTCGAGTTTCGGTATCATTTTCAGCTTCATGGCTTGGCCGTCCTGTCTCTGACCCGTCGTAAAAGGCATGGCAGCGGAGATCAAGCCTCGTCTGCCGATGTGCGGGTGTCTGCGGATGCGCCGCAATTGACTTGATCCGGGCGAGCGCCTAATCATCAGCCATTGGATGGTTCCCGGTATGCCGTTGCATGCCGGGAGTAAATGGGAATGCGACGGGCCGGACCCATGCCGGGCGTCCTTATCGCAGCCGACCCCGCGACTGTAGAACGGTCAGGGTTCGCCATCCGGGAAAGCCGATACGTCCGGACTGTCCGCATTCGCGGCGGCGGACAGGACCGGCCCAACCGGAAAAGCCACTGGAGCGGCATTGTGATCAGCCGGGGCTGGACGCCTCTATGTCTACGAATCGTCCACCTCTTCACGATGCCCGCCGATTGCGGTCACGCAATCCGGCGCAAAAGCTCCGGGAAGGCGAGGCGGACCCGTTCGTCCCCTGATAAGGACGTGGCGCCGTGAGCCAGGAGACCTGCCACCCTCAAGGACGCCATCTTTATTTTGGGGTCCGCCCGATCCAGGGAGAAATGCTCCCGATGCCAGCACGGAGGTTGTCATGGCTTTATCATCCCGTTCCCGGAACGGACCGTTTTGCGTTGCCGCACAGGCCGGTACCCGCCGTGCACAGATTGCGTTTATTTCCGGCGCGCGCTGAGGCCGGGATCATTTTATGACATCGATACAGTCAGGCTGCGTGCTGGTCTTGGGCGGCGCCCGTTCCGGCAAATCCGCTTTCGCCGAGAAACTTGTCGTGGCGTCGGGTCTGCGCATGCATTACGTCGCGACCGGAAGGGCCTGGGACGGCGAAATGCAGGCAAGGATTACCGAGCATCGCGATCGCCGCGGGGATGACTGGCAAACCCATGAGGAACCGCTTGAACTCGCCTCCTGCCTGAAATCGATCGATGCGCCCGATCGTATCATCCTCATCGATTGCCTGACGCTCTGGGTCACCAATCTGATGATGGAGCATCGGGATATACAGGCGGAATTTGAACGGCTGGCGGCCTATGTGCCGCAGGCCAAGGCCAGGCTGGTCTTCGTGTCCAACGAAGTCGGGCTGGGCATCGTGCCGGAAAACCGGATGGCGCGCGACTTTCGCGACCATGCCGGCCGGCTGCACCAGATCATTGCGGCGATATCCGCAGACGTCTATTTTATCGCGGCCGGATTGCCGCTGAAAATGAAGGGTTGATCCATGACCATTGAAAAAGCCGCTCACGGCAAGATCCCGGCCACCGTCATCACCGGCTTTCTCGGTGCCGGCAAGACGACGATGATCCGCAACATCCTGCAAAATGCCGGCGGCCGCCGCATCGCGCTGATCATCAACGAATTCGGCGATCTCGGCGTCGATGGCGACGTCTTGAAGGGCTGCGGCGCGGAAGCCTGCAGCGAGGACGATATTATCGAGCTGACCAATGGCTGCATCTGCTGCACCGTCGCCGACGATTTCATCCCGACCATGACCAAGCTCCTGGAACGCGAAAATCGCCCGGATCACATCGTTATCGAGACATCCGGCCTTGCCCTGCCGCAGCCGCTGATCGCCGCCTTCAACTGGCCGGATATCCGCACGCAGGTGACCGTCGATGGCGTGATCACCGTGGTCGACAGTGCTGCAGTTGCCGCCGGACGCTTCGCCGACGATCACGACAAGGTCGATGCTCTGCGCGTCAACGGCGACAATCTCGACCATGAAAGCCCGATCGAGGAACTGTTCGAGGACCAGCTGACGGCTGCCGACCTGATCATTCTCAACAAGACCGACCTGCTCGATTCGACCGGCCTTGCCTTTGTCCGCAACGAAGTCGCCTCGCGCACCAGCCGCAAGCCGACGATGATCGAAGCGAAGAATGGCGAGGTCTCCTCAGCCGTTCTGCTCGGCCTTGGCGTCGGCACCGAAAGCGACATCGCCAATCGCAAGTCCCATCACGAGATGGAACATGAGGCGGGCGAAGAGCACAGCCATGACGAATTCGACAGTTTCGTGGTGGAACTCGGCCCGATCGCCGATCCGGCCGCCTTCATCGAAAAGCTGAAGCCGATCATTGCCGCGCATGACGTGCTGCGGCTGAAGGGCTTTGCCGATATACCTGGAAAGCCGATGCGTCTCTTGATCCAGGGCGTCGGCGCCCGGATCGACCAGTATTTCGACCGCCCCTGGGCTGCCGGCGAAGTGCGCCGCACCCGCCTGGTCGTCATCGGCCTGCACGACATGGATGAAGCAGCCGTTCGGGCTGCGATCGCTGCTGCGGTTTGAGGGTATCTTGACCGGGCGCGAGAATTTTCCCTCTCCAACCCCTCCCCACAAGGTGGAGGGGCTCGGATTGCGTTTGCCGCAAATTTGGTGCGCCACCATAATCGCGTGGGCTGAATTTCGCGCGGGAACTCGTAAGCTTGGCAAGCCGGCACGGACTTTGCCCCGTCTCAAGGAGGGACCATGCATCTCCTCCTAGCCCAGAAGGGCACGATCACCGACGGCGAAGAGGCGATCGATCTCGGCCAGTCGCCAGGCGATATCCTATTTCTGTCGGCTGCCGATACGGAGCTTTCGTCGATTGCCGGCGCACAGCGTATGCGCGACGCAAAGGCGAGCCTGCGGGTCGCGAGCCTGCTCACGCTCAAGCACCCGATGTCGGTCGATACCTATGTCGAGCGTACGGCCCGCCACGCAAAACTGATCATCGTGCGGCCGCTGGGCGGCGCCAGCTATTTCCAGTATGTCCTGGAGGCGTTGCATGCGGCGGCCGTTACCCACAGGTTCCAGATTGCCGTGCTGCCCGGCTGCGACAAGCCCGATCCCGGGCTCGAGCCGTTTTCGACCGTTGGCGTTGAGGACCGCAACCGGATGTGGGCCTATTTCACCGAGGGCGGCGCCGACAATATGGGGCGGCTGCTGCGCTATGCCGAAGCCCTGATCGACGGCGCGGAAAAACCGGAATCGGCCGCGCCGCTGATGAAGGCCGGCATCTGGTGGCCGGGGCAGGGTGTGATCGGGGTTGAGGCCTGGAAGAAGGCGGCTGGGTTTGGTGCTTTCGGAGAGATGGGGGGTATGCGTCCCGGAAACGAGAGCGTCCCATCCCGTTCGAACTTGGTGACGGGAGAAAGCCTTCACCCCCCGACCGTCGCATTGTGCTTCTACCGCGCGCTTGTTCAAAGTGGCGAAACCAAACCCGTCGAAGCCCTGATCGCAGCACTCGTTGCCGAAGGAATGACGGTGCTGCCGGTGTTCGTGTCCAGCTTGAAAGATGCCGTGTCGATCGGCACGCTGCAGGCAATTTTTGGCGAGGTTGCGCCCACTGTCGTGATGAATGCCACCGGGTTCGCGGTCTCTGCGCCCGGCGCCGACCGTAAGCCGACCGTGCTGGAGTTTTCGGATGCACCCGTTCTGCAGGTGATCTTTTCCGGTTCGTCGCGACCCGCATGGGAAGCCTCACCGCAGGGGCTGATGGCGCGCGATCTCGCCATGAACGTGGCGCTGCCGGAAGTCGATGGCCGCATCCTGTCGCGGGCCGTCTCGTTCAAGGCGGCGGCAATCTATGACGCGGATGTCGAGGCCAATATCGTCGGCCACGAACCGCTGGCCGACCGGGTCGCCTTTGCCGCGAAGCTTGCAGCCAACTGGGCAAGGCTGCGCCAAGCCGCGCCAAGCGAGCGCCGCGTGGCGATCATCATGGCAAATTACCCCAACCGCGACGGGCGGCTTGGCAATGGCGTCGGTCTCGATACCCCTGCAGGAACCATCGAAGTGATGAAGGCAATGGCGGCCGCCGGCTATGCCATCGATTCGATCCCCGCCAGTGGCGACGCGCTGATTGCGCATCTGATGGAGGGTCCGACCAACTCCGCGCAAGCGGATTGCGACATCCGCGAAACACTTTCCTTAAGTGAATACAACGCCTTCTTTGCATCGCTTCCCGATCGGATTCAGGCTGAGGTCACCGGCCGGTGGGGCGAGCCGCAGAGCGATCCGTTTTTCCGGGATGGCCGTTTCGCCCTGCCTTTGACGCGCTTTGGGCAAACGCTGGTCGGCATCCAGCCGGCACGCGGCTATCATATCGATCCGAAGGAAACCTATCACTCGCCGGACCTTGTGCCGCCGCATGGATATCTCGCCTTCTACGCCTATCTGCGCCGCGACTATGGGGCCCATGCCATCATCCATATGGGCAAGCACGGCAATCTCGAATGGCTGCCGGGCAAGTCGCTGGCGCTGTCGGAAAATTGCTATCCGGAAGCCGTCTTCGGCCCGATGCCGCATCTCTATCCGTTCATTGTCAACGATCCCGGCGAGGGCACGCAGGCCAAGCGCCGCACGGCCGCCGTCATCATCGACCACCTGACGCCGCCTTTGACGCGGGCTGAATCCTATGGTCCGCTGAAGGACCTGGAAGCGCTGGTCGACGAATATTACGACGCGGCCGGCGGCGATCCCCGGCGCCTGCGGTTGCTCAGCAAGCAGATCCTCGAGCTCGTCCGCGATATCGGCCTTGACCATGACGCCGGCATTGCCGGTACGGACGGCGAGGACAAGGCGCTTGAAAAACTCGATGCCTATCTCTGCGACCTCAAGGAATTGCAGATCCGCGATGGGCTGCATGTCTTCGGGGTGGCGCCGGAAGGCCGGTTGCTGACGGATCTGACGGTTGCGCTGGCGCGCGTGCCCCGCGGACAGAGCGAGGGCGGCGACCAGAGCCTGCAGCGGGCGATTGCGGCGGATGCGAAGTTGGGAGTTTCCACAACGATCTCCCCCCTTGAGGGGGAGATGTCCGTCAGGACAGAGGGAGGTGAAGGTTCTGCACGTTCTCAACCCGACCGACCCCCCTCTGTCGGCCGGGCCGACATCTCCCCCGCAAGGGGGGAGATCAACCCGGAGCGATTTTTTGACCCGCTCGATTGCATCCTGTCTGATCCCTGGACCGGCCCGAAACCGGCCATTCTTGCCGAGACATCCGACGCCCCCTGGCGGACGGCTGGCGATACCGTCGAGCGCATCGAGCTTCTGGCGGCGAAATTCGTCTCCGGCGACTTGCCATGCCCGCAAGGCTGGGCAGAGACCGGTGCCGTTCTGCATGAGGTCGAAACCCGTCTCAAACCGTCGATCGTCCAGTCCGGGCATGCGGAAATTGCCGCCCTGATGACTGGTCTTGATGGACGGTTTGTCGCTCCCGGTCCGTCGGGTGCGCCGACGCGCGGGCGGCCGGACGTGTTGCCGACGGGGCGCAATTTCTATTCGGTCGATAGCCGCGCCGTTCCGACACCTGCGGCCTTCGAACTCGGAAAGAAATCGGCGGAGCTGTTGATCCGCCGCTATCTGCAGGATCACGGCGACTGGCCGACATCGTTCGGGCTGACCGCCTGGGGCACATCGAACATGCGCACCGGCGGCGACGATATCGCCCAGGCCATGGCACTGATCGGCACCAAGCCGGTCTGGGATATGATGTCGCGGCGTGTGACGGGCTATGAAATCGTGCCGCTTGCTATTCTTGGCCGTCCGCGCGTCGATGTCACCTTGCGCATTTCCGGCTTTTTCCGCGATGCCTTTCCCGAGCAGATTGCTCTGTTCGACACGGCTATCCGCGCCGTTGGCGGGCTCGAGGAGGATGATGCCGACAACATGATCGCCGCCCGCATGCGGGCGGAAGCCAAACGGCTGGAAGCCGCCGGCGTTTCGGCAAAGGATGCGGCGCGGCGCGCCTCCTACCGCGTCTTCGGGGCCAAGCCCGGCGCCTATGGTGCCGGCTTGCAGGCGCTGATGGACGAGGGCGGCTGGGACAATCGCGCCGATCTTGCCGATGCCTATCTCACCTGGGGAAGCTATGCCTATGGCGCGGGCGAGGACGGCAAGGCCGAGCGCGGCCTGCTTGAAGCGCGATTGAAGACGGTCGAGGCCGTGGTGCAAAATCAGGACAACCGCGAGCACGACCTGCTCGACAGCGACGACTATTACCAGTTCGAAGGCGGCATGAGCCTGGCCGTCGAGCAAATGGCCGGCACGCGCCCGGTGATCTATCACAACGACCATTCGCGCCCGGAAAAGCCGGTGATCCGCTCGCTGGAAGAAGAGATCGGCCGGGTGGTGCGCGGCCGCGTTGTCAATCCGAAATGGATCGACGGCATCATGCGCCATGGCTACAAGGGCGCCTTCGAAATTGCAGCCACCGTCGATTACATGTTTGCCTTCGCGGCAACGACGGGTGCCGTGCGCAGCCATCATTTCGAGGCGGTCTACCAGGCCTATGTGATGGACGAGCGCGTGCGCCAGTTCATGGAAGAGAAGAACCCGAATGCACTGCGGGAGATGACCGACAAGCTGATGGAGGCGATCGACCGCGGCCTGTGGTCGCCACGCTCCAACTCGGCCCGGTTCGAGCTGCAGGGCCTTTCGGCGGCGGCGGAATAGGCGGCGGCGATGGAAAAGCGGACGCTGCTCACGGCATTCAGGGACTATCTGGATTCGATGAATTCAGCTGATGTCGCGGATTTTCTCGATGGTTTCGACTGGGATTTGCAGTTGCGGCAGCTTGACCCGGAAACCATCCCGGTCGTCAGGCAACTGCAGTCGATCACCGCAGGTCCCGGCGATAGCCTTCTAGAGATGCTGTCGCAGCAAGCGCATGGCCTCCATTGGGGGCGCACCTATGGCTCGGCCGATTTCGGCGAGCATTTCCTCAGGAACTATGGCTGGATGGAGCTTTTCGGCTCTCGCGGCCATTTTGCCAGCGGCGACATGGCGGGCGGTTTTCTTCTGCTGGGGCCTGATATCGACTATCCGGATCACCATCATATCGCCGAGGAGATCTACGTACCGTTGACGGATGGCTCTCTGTGGAGCCGGGATCGCGGCGCGTTTGCAAGCCGCAACGCCGGTGAGGTCATCCATCATCCTTCCGGCATCAACCATGCCATGAAAACCACGGACCGGCCGCTCGTTGCACTCTATCTGTGGCGCGGCGGACCGCTTGCTGAGAAACCGAAATTTGAGGGGACACACCATGAGTGAAGACGACGTACAGGCAGCGGAAACAGGCCCCGTCCACGACGAGGCCCGTCACGCCATGAAGATGGCGAAGAAGAAGACCGCGCGTGAAAAGATCATGGCAACGAAGACGGACCAGAAGGGCCTCATCATCGTCAATACCGGCAAGGGCAAGGGCAAATCGACGGCCGGTTTCGGCATGATCTTCCGCCATATCGCCCATGGCATGCCGTCAGCCGTCGTGCAGTTCATCAAGGGCGCCTGGGAAACCGGCGAGCGCGACCTGATCGAGAAGCATTTTGGCGATGTCTGCCAGTTCTATACGCTGGGCGAAGGCTTTACCTGGGAAACGCAGGACCGGTCGCGCGATATCGCCATGGCCGAAAAGGCCTGGGAAAAGGCCAAGGAACTGATCCGCGACGAGCGCAATTCCATGGTCCTGCTCGACGAGATCAATATTGCGCTGCGCTACGATTATATCGACGTGGCCGAGGTGGTGCGGTTCCTGAAAGACGAAAAGCCGCCTATGACGCATGTGGTGCTGACCGGCCGCAATGCCAAGGAAGAGCTGATCGAGGCCGCCGATCTCGTCACCGAAATGGAACTGATCAAGCATCCCTTCCGCTCCGGTATCAAGGCGCAGGTTGGCGTCGAGTTCTGACCGTCTAGCGGTGACGCGCGCGCGTCCTACCAGCCGAGCCAGATCCGGACCGGATGGCCCGGATCGGCGAGAAGCTTGATCGCCAAGGCGATACAGGTGACGACCAGGAGCGGCTTGATGATCTTGGCGCCGTTTTTCATGGCAAACCGCGATCCGACCTGAGCGCCGGCAAACTGGCCGGCGCCCATCAGGAGGCCAACTTTCCACAGGATCACGCCGTACAGCGCGAACACGACGAAGCCGCCGATATTGGAGCCGAAATTCAGGAATTTCGTATGCGCCGTCGCCTTCAATATGCCGAAACCGGCCAGTGTCACAAAGCCCAGCATGAAGAAGGACCCCGTGCCGGGGCCGAACACGCCATCATAAAAGCCGATCAACGGAACGAAGATCAGGCCGAAGAGAAAAGGTGTCATCCGCCGTGTCCGGTCGGTGTCGCTGATATTCGGCTTCAGGCCGAAATAAAGCGCGATGGCGATCAGGAAAAACGGCAGCGCCACCTTCAATACGTCACCGGGAACGATCGTGGCGAGCACGGCACCCAGCGCTCCGCCGATCATCGCAAGGGCCGCCATCGGCAATTGTCCGACCAGATTGACGTGGCCGCGCCGCGCATAGGCAATGCTCGCCGAGCCCGATCCGAACAGCGATTGCAGCTTGTTGGTCCCCAGCGTTTCGAGCGGCGGAATACCGGCAATCAGCATGGCCGGTATGGTGATCATGCCGCCGCCACCGGCGATGGAATCGATGAACCCGGCAACAAAGGCGGCGATGAACAGGAAGGCGAGGAGATGGGGGGCAAGATCGTGCACGGGGAGACTCGGACGGCCGGAGCGGATGGAAATTCAGCCACTGTGTGTCAGAGGTTCACCGGAAATGCAAAGGCGGCGGCCAGAACGGCGCCGCCCCTTGCAAACATCATGATGGCTTGTGCCCTATTTGAAATGCGCCTCGGTCAACACATAGCTGTCACGCCGGTCGCGCCCATAGGCCTTGCGGGCAATATCATGCACGGACGTGCGCGCCGCATCGAAGGCGGCCAGGCAATCGGCTTCGCTGGGTGCGCGCGAGACGATCTTCGGCAGGGCGCCGATTTCAACGAAGAATTTGACCTCGAACATGCCGTCATGGCCCAGAAAGCGGACGCGTCTGGCAGTTTCGTCGTAGCTGCGGCTGGTGTTTGGAAAGGTCAATGCCATGAAAAATCTGTGCCTTGAATGATTGAAATATCGGCTGCCGAAATCCGGCTTATAAAAGGCGGTTATCTTCGACAGTGCGCAGCATGCGGCGGTGTTGACCGTCGCTGTCTGGTTTCCCGGCCGCCTTGACCTTGATCTCGGCTATCTTGCGCACCGGCCTTGACGTTGTTGCCGAGACAATCTGGATCAATGCCGGCTTTTTCTTGAAAAACATCATGGACAGTCCTCCCGCATCGGCTTGGCTGTCGGCAGCGAACGCTCGATACTGTTCTATCAAATGCCCGCGCACCGAACGCGCATCCTGCGGTTCGTGCCGTCACTGATTGTCATTGGTAGCGCGATGACCAGGAGCAATGGAGCTTGTCATCGTCAGAAATATTCCAAAACGGAATGCGGTGCCGCAGGCTTTTGCGTTTTTTGGGTGCACCTTGTCTGAGGCGTGGGCGTCAAATGCGGTTTAAGTGCGTTCAAAGCGTGGGGAGACGCATTTGCGCTTCTTGAAATGGCATAATCGTCTGTATGACGCGGGCGGCTGCGCGAATGGCGCAATCCGGTTTGACCGGGCAGGTGGCCTCCGGTAAACAGGAGTAACGTGCGACGGTGCCCATCGAGGTGGGCTGAAAGAGCGTCCGGTGCGGCCGACCCAGTCAGGGGGCTTCATCCGGTGCTGTCCAGACCGCTTCGAAGCCTTTGGCTGTCGAAGGCCCCGCGCATCGTGATCGTGCGGCGCGGGAGGCGCGTTTTGGTAATGCATCGGGATATCGGCGATCAGGCGGGCCAAAGGCCGCTCGTGCTCGGCCTTGGCTGCGAGCGCGGCACGCCGTACGGCGAGGTGATCCGTCTGGCCGAAAACGCGTTGCGTCTGGCGGGTCTCGATCGCCGTGACCTGACCGGTATTGCCTCCCTCGACACGCGTGCGGCAGAACCGGCAATGCTGGCTGCCGCCA
Source organism: Pararhizobium qamdonense (assembly GCF_029277445.1). Classification (NCBI taxonomy): domain Bacteria; kingdom Pseudomonadati; phylum Pseudomonadota; class Alphaproteobacteria; order Hyphomicrobiales; family Rhizobiaceae; genus Pararhizobium; species Pararhizobium qamdonense. The sequence continues at coordinate 2,387,307 of NZ_CP119566.1, forward strand.
CGCATTTCTCCGTACCCTTTTTGGTCTTCAATGCCGGCGCGCTGGAGGCGCAGACGTCACGGCTTAAAAATCCGTCGGAGATCGTCTTTGCCCTGACGGGCTGCCATGGCGTGGCGGAAGCGGCGGCGCTGGCTGCGGCTGGCAAGTCGGGCTCGCTCATCGTTGCGAAGATCAAGTCGGCCCATGCGACCGCAGCCATTGCTTGCGGGGAATTTGTCGAATCAAATCCGAATGTTGCCGCCGGACGCTGGCACAGTGATTCCGCATCTTCACATCTGGAATCAGGGCGCCTCGTATCCGCGCTGAGCGGAGCCGCGTCATGACAGGCGGACTGTTTTCCGGTCTTCCCGAGCTGGCGCCGGGCTCTGTCTGGCTGGTCGGTGCCGGTCCCGGCGATCCCGGCCTGCTCACCCTGCATGCCGCCAATGCGCTGGGCCAGGCGGATGTCATCGTCCATGATGCGCTTGTAAACGCCGATTGCCTGAGCCTCGCCAAGCCGGGCGCCGTCCTGGAATTTGCCGGAAAGCGCGGCGGCAAGCCGTCGCCGAAACAGCGCGACATTTCGCTCCGGCTGGTCGAACTGGCACGTCAGGGCAAGCGCGTACTGCGGCTGAAGGGCGGCGATCCCTTCGTCTTTGGCCGTGGCGGCGAAGAGGCGCTGATGCTGGTCGAGCATAGCATCCCGTTCAGGATCGTGCCGGGTATCACCGCCGGGATCGGCGGGCTGGCCTATGCCGGCATTCCGGTGACGCATCGCGAGGTCAATCACGCGGTGACGTTTCTCACCGGCCATGATTCCTCCGGGCTTGTTCCCGACCGCATCCATTGGGAGGGCATCGCCAAAGGTTCGCCCGTCATCGTCATGTATATGGCGATGAAACATATCGGCCAGATCGCCGCCAATCTGATGGCCGCCGGCCGCTCGCCGGACGAACCCGTTGCCTTCGTGTGTGACGCCGCAACGCCGCAACAGACGATTTTGGAAACGACGCTGTCGCAGGCGGAGGCCGATATGACCGCATCCGGGCTGCAGCCGCCGGCGATCGTCGTGGTCGGGGAGGTGGTGCGCCTGCGGGCTTCGCTCGACTGGCTGGGTGCGCTCGATGGCCGGGTCCTGACATCCGATCCCCTCTCAAGCCGCGCCTACAAGGACCCGGCATGACCGGACTGCTGATCGCAGCGCCATCCTCCGGCTCCGGCAAGACGACGGTGACGCTCGGCTTGATCCGGGCCTTGCGCAATCGCGGAATATCGCTGGCGCCGGGCAAGGCTGGTCCTGATTATATCGATCCGGCTTTCCATACGGCCGCAAGCGGCAAGGTATGCCTGAACTACGATCCATGGGCGATGCGACCGCTGCTCCTCAGTTCCAATGCCGCGATGGCAAGCGCAGGCGGCGAAGCGCTGATCATCGAGGCGATGATGGGGCTTTATGACGGTTCCGTCGATGGCACCGGCTCACCCGCCGATCTCGCCGCCATGCTGCGGCTTTCCGTCATCCTCGTGGTGGATTGCGGTCGCATGGCACAATCGGTGGCAGCGCTGGTGCGCGGCTACGCCACGTACCGCGACGATGTGCAAATCTGCGGCGTCATTCTCAACAAGGTCGGCAGCGCGCGCCACGAAACGATGCTGCGCGGTGCGCTGGATGCGATCGGCATGCCGGTGTTGGGCGTGTTGCGGCAGGATGCAGGCCTGAAGCTGCCCGAGCGGCATCTCGGCCTCGTGCAGGCCGGGGAACATGGCGCGCTGGATGCATTTATCGAACACGCCGCCACACAGGTCGAACAGGGCTGCGATCTGGATGCGATCCTGTCTCTTGCCCGGCCGGGCCCTATATCGCGTGCGCAGGCCGATATCGCGCCTTTGAAGCCGCTTGGCCAGAAGATCGCCATTGCCCGCGATATCGCCTTTGCCTTTTGCTATGAGCATCTTCTGGCGGGCTGGCGGCGTGCGGGGGCTGAACTCGTGTTCTTCTCGCCGCTTGCTGACGAGGCGCCCGCTGATGATACCGATGCCGTCTATCTACCGGGCGGCTATCCCGAGCTTCATGCGGGCACACTTGCCAGTGCCGCAACGTTCAAATCCGGCATGGCGGCAGCCCGGGATCGCGGCGCCCGGATTTTCGGCGAATGCGGTGGCTATATGGTGCTGGGCGAGGGGCTTGCCGCTGCCGATGGCACGCGCTACGAAATGCTCGGCCTCCTGCCGCTCGCCACCAGTTTTGCCGTGCGAAAACGGTATCTGGGCTACCGGAGGGTCACGCCGCTCAATGCCAGCTTTTTCGATGGTCCGCTGATGGCACACGAATTTCACTATGCCACGATCCTGTCCGAGGGCGACGCCGACAGGCTGTTTGCCACTACCGATGCCGCAGGCACGCCGCTGGGGCCAGCCGGGCTGCAGCGTGGGCAGGTCGCCGGTTCCTTCATGCATCTTATCGACATGGCCGCCGGCGCATGATCGCGCCGATCGTCCATGGCGGCGGGATTACCGAGGCTGCAGCTGCGTTCGGCGGCAAGCCGGAGGACTGGCTGGATCTTTCGACCGGCATCAACCCCAATCCTGTGCGTTTGCCCGATATCGACGTTCAGGCCTGGCACCGGCTGCCGGACCGGCATCTGGTGGACAGCGCCCGGCATGCGGCAGCTCGTTATTATCGTAGCAACAGCATCCTGCCGTTTCCTGTTCCCGGCACGCAATCGGTCATCCAGCTCCTGCCGCGCCTGGTTGCGCCCGGCCGCCGCATCGCCATTTTCGCGCCGACTTACGGCGAATATGCGCGGGCTTTCACCAGCGCCGGTTTCGCGATCGACGAGGTTTCGTCAGCCGGTCAGCTGACGCCGGATCATGGACTGGCGATCCTGGTCAATCCCAACAATCCGACCGGACGCGCCTTTGCGCCCGAGGATGTCGTCGGCATGGCGCAGCGCATGGAGGCTCATGGCGGGTTGCTGCTTGTCGATGAAGCCTTTGGCGATACCGCGCCTCATCTCAGCGTCGCCGGACAGACCGCCGGTCACGGCAATCTCATTGTCTTTCGCTCCTTTGGCAAATTCTTCGGCCTGGCGGGGCTGCGGCTTGGTTTCGTCATTGCGCCGGAGCCGGTTCTATCCGCGTTTCAGGAATGGCTCGGACCCTGGGCGGTGTCAGGGCCGGCGCTTGTGGTGGCGGCAAAGCTGATGGGCGGGGATATACCGGCGGTGCAGTCGCTGATTCTGTCGCGGAGTGAAGGGCTTGCGGCCGTCATGCGCCGGGCCGGGCTGACGATCATCGGCGGCACGCCGCTTTTCACGCTTGTTGATCACGCGCGGGCAGCCGATCTGCACGCGCATCTCTGCCAGCAGCGGATTTTGACGCGGAAATTCGCCTATGCGCCGTCATGGCTGAGGATTGGACTTGCACCCGATGCGGCAGGCGATACACGTTTGGCGGATGCCTTGCGCAGCGCGCACCTCGCCTGAACGGACCCTCTAATGTCGACCGGAATTCTGCTCGTCCTGATCGCCGCCCTGCTGCTCGACCGGATCATTGGCGATCCCGATTGGCTCTGGCGGCGGATGCCGCATCCGGTCGTTCTTTTCGGGGCGATGATCGGCTGGTGCGACCGAACGTTCAACCGCAAGCGTCTGGGAGAGGATGCCCTGCGGATCAGCGGTGTTCTGGTCATCGCAGGTTTGCTGTTGTGGAGCCTGTTCTGCGGCTGGCTGCTGCACCGTGTGTTCATGCAGGTGGGACTATTCGGCTGGTTGCTTGAAGCCGTTGTCGTTGCCATTTTTCTTGCCCAGAAAAGCCTTGCCGATCACGTGTCGCGGGTGGCAACCGGTCTTCGCAGCGGCGGGCTTGAGGGTGGCCGGAGCGCCGTGTCGATGATCGTCGGGCGCGATCCGCAGACTTTGGACGAGCCGGCCGTGTGCCGTGCCGCGATTGAAAGCCTGGCTGAGAATTTTTCCGACGGGGTGGTCGCTCCGGCATTCTGGTATGCGCTGCTCGGCCTGCCGGGCGTGCTTGCCTACAAGATGCTCAACACCGCCGATTCGATGATCGGTCACAAGAGCCCAAAATATCTGCATTTCGGCTGGGCTTCGGCCCGTCTCGACGATCTCGCCAATATCCCTGCAGCCCGGCTGTCGATCCTTTTGATTGCTGCCGGGGCCGTCCTGACGAGCGGCCGGCGCGCGGCAAGCAATGCCGTTGGCGTCGCATTGCGCGATCATGGATTGCATCGTTCGCCCAATTCCGGCTGGCCGGAAGCTGCAATGGCGGGGGCACTCGATGTGCAACTGGCAGGACCCAGAATCTATGGCGGGGCTTTGGTGAGTGAGCCGATGATCAATGGAGCGGGCAGGGCCGTGGCAACAGTCGCCGATGTCGAGACGGGCGTTTCCGTGTTCTACCGCGCCTGCGGTTCGCTGACAGTCTTGGTGGGCATAACGGCGCTTCTTTTCAGTATAGTCTGAGCTTTCTACTCCCCGCGATAAAATTGAATGCGCCGGCGTTAACGCAGAATTTTCCAATTGTCTTAAACGTCTATCATGTCAAAGGCTGTAAAGTCTGTGCCGTTGGGGACACCAGTAAAAATCGGCGTATTTTTCGGAGAGAGCTTTCATGCGTACAGTCTTCGTGGCCTGTTTGGCCGTCTTATTGATGCAATTTCATGCGCCGGCGGCCTTTGCCGCCAATCTTGTTGCGAGAGTGAGCCTTTCTTCTCAGACCATGACTGTGTCGCAGAATGGTTTCGTGCGGTATCGGTGGAAGGTTTCCACCGCCCGCAAAGGCTATGTCACGCCGCAGGGAAGCTGGAGCGCCAAGTGGCTGTCGAGAGACCACCGCTCACGCAAATATGACAATGCGCCCATGCCTTATGCGGTGTTTTTCAACGGCGGTTACGCCGTTCACGCGACATTCGACTTGAAGCGCCTTGGCCGCCCCGCCTCGCATGGCTGCATCCGCCTGCATCCGGAAAACGCTGCCGAATTCTTTTCGCTGGCACGGGAATACGGACTGAAGAACACCCAGATCGTCGTCAGCCGCTGATTGGGGTGAGTCTTGCGGCATCGCTAACAGCGCTGCGGCATCGCCAACCGCGCTGCCAACTGGAGCATGGCGAGCTTGATCCGCACCTCAACGGGGCTTTGAGACCGTGTATTTCAGGGCGAACTTGATGTTTGCGCAACACCGCCGCCATAAATGCAACTCTTGAGCCCAAGGCCATTGGCTTTTCAGCCGCATTTACCTATAGGTTCGCCAAAACATGTATTCTAAAGAGGTATGCGCGTGACAGCTACATTCGACAAGGTTGCCGACATCATTGCGGAAACGAGCGAAATCGATCGCGAGACGATTACGCCGGAAAGCCACACCATCGACGATCTCGGCATCGACAGCCTGGACTTCCTCGACATCGTCTTTGCGATCGACAAGGAATTCGGCATCAAGATCCCGCTTGAGCAGTGGACCCAGGAAGTCAACGAAGGCAAGGTTTCGACGGAGGAATATTTCGTCCTGAAGAACCTCTGCGCCAAGATCGACGAACTGAAAGCCGCCAAGGGCTGATGACGATATTGCGCGTTTTCAGCGCGCGATCCCGTGCATGAACCACCCATCAATGCCGCCTGTCGCGTGGACCGCGCTTGACAGGCGGCATTTGCGTTTTTACTTGACGGTCGGATGATCGCGATACCGGACGCTGTCCGGACGGGATCATGCGCGAATTTGAAATCCGGAATCGTTCAGGCGCCGTTTCTAAAGCGCCGCGCTCCGGGCCAAGCTGGATTTGCTCCTGATGCTCCTTGAATATTTTCAGATGATCGATCGGGTCGAAACGGTCGATCTCAATGCCAAGACGCTGACGGCGCGGTCTGTGGTGCCGGCTAAAAGCCCCGTCTTTGAGGGCCATTTTCCCGGTTACCCGCTGGTTCCCGGTGTTCTTTTGATCGAGACGATGGCGCAGGCCTGCGGCTTTCTGGTGCTGGCTGCCACCGATTTCGCCGCCATGCCGTTCCTGATGTCGGTCGATAGCGCCAAGATGCGCACGTTTGTCGAGCCGGAAGCGGTGCTCGATATCGAGGCCTTCCTGGAACATGACGGTTCCGGCTTTGCTGTGGTGAAAGCCAAGATCACCTCGCAGGGCAAGAAAGTCTGCGATGCGCAATTGAAGTTGCGCACCATGCCGTTCGATCAGGTGCCGCTCGGCCCGGTCGTCAAGAAGCGGGCTCAAGAAGTGGGGCTGATGGCCGCGATTGCGGCGTCAGTTGCGACGGGGGAATGACGATGAGCAAATCCGCCAATGATGTTGTGATCACCGGTGTCGGCATTGTCACCAGCCAGGGTGTTGGCGCGGACGTGCACACGGCATTTCTGACCGCTGCAGAAACCCCGGCCGTGCGCGTCGATACCGAGCGTTTCGCGCCGTATCCTGTGCATACGCTGCCTGATATCGACTGGTCGCAGCAGATTTCCAAGCGCGGCGACCAGCGGCAGATGGAAAACTGGCAACGGCTCGGCGTTTTCAGCGCCGGCCTTGCGCTCGATGATGCCGGTTTCAAGGACGATCTGGAGGCCTGCGGCAGCATGGACATGATCGTGGCGGCCGGTGGCGGCGAGCGCGATATCAATGTCGATTCGCTGATCGTCGATGAAGCCTTGAAGCGCAACGATCGCGAACAGCTTCTCAACGAGAAACTGACGACCGAACTTCGCCCGACGCTGTTTCTGGCCCAGCTTTCAAACCTGATGGCCGGCAATATCTCCATCGTGCACAAGGTCACCGGTTCCTCGCGGACCTTTATGGGCGAAGAGGGCGCCGGCATTTCGGCGATCGAAACCGCCTTTGCCCGCATCAAGGCCGGACAATCGACCCATACGTTGGTTGGCGGTGCGTTCTCGGCTGAACGTCTCGACATGATCCTGTTGATCGAAGCGATCCAGGGTCATGCGCTGGGTGCCCATTACCCGATCTGGTCGCGCAAGCCGGAAGATGGCGGCGGCATGATCACGGGTTCGGTCGGCGCGTTCCTGATGCTGGAATCGCGCGCGCATGCCGAGGCCCGCAATGCCCGTATCTACGCAACGATCGATGCCGTTGGCGGCGATCGCGGCAGCCGCGAGGGCGACCGTCTTGAGCAGCGCCTGCAATACCTCACGGCTCCTGCCGCAGACGCCGATCCGGCGCGCACGGTGATTTTTTCCGGCGCGACCGGCTTTCCGGACCTGACGGCGCGTGAAAAGGCGTTTCTCGATGCGCAGTTTCCCAAGGCTGCCGTGCGCGCCTATAGCGGGCTCGTCGGCCACGGTCTGGAATCCCAGTTTCCGCTGGGCCTGGCGTTTGCCGCGCTGTCGCTCGGCGCGGGTGCCAAGGTGCCGCCATTCGATCCGGGTGCAGAGACCGCCATGGAACAACCAGCTAAGACGGCCATCGTCACCACGATCGGCCATGCGCGCGGCGAAGGCATTGCCGTGCTTTCGGCAGAAGAATAAGGAGCGGTAGATATGACCAGCGCTTACAAGGATCATCTCGGCCGCCCGCTGATCGCCGTCACCGGCATGGGTGTCATCACTTCGCTCGGTCAAGGCGTCGAGGATAACTGGAAGGCGTTGACCTCCGGTGTCTCCGGCATCCACAAGATCACCCGCTTCCCGACGGAAGGCCTCTCGACCCGAATCAGCGGAACCGTCGATTTCATTGATTTGCCCGCGGAAAACGCCGTTGAGCGCTCCTATGCGTTTGCCCGCGAGACCACGGCGGAAGCCTTGGCGCAGGCGGGAATTTCCGGCGATTTCAACGGCCCTCTGTTTTTGGCAGCGCCGCCGATCGAGCCGGAATGGAGCGCCCGTTTCGAGCTCGCCGACCGTTCGCCGCCATCGCAGAAGCCGGGCGACGCCTATGACCGTTTTCTCGCCGCCATGCGCGAGCGGGCCGATCCGGTGTTCCACGAGGCCGCCCTGTTCGGGGCAATCTCCGAGCGCCTGTCCGACAGGTTTGGCACGCGCGGACTGCCGGTGACGCTGTCGACGGCCTGCGCATCGGGCGCAACGGCGATCCAGCTGGGTGTCGAAGCGATCCGCCAGGGCCGCACCGACCGGGCGCTCACCGTCGCCACCGACGGTTCGGTCAGTGCCGAGGCGCTGATCCGATTTGCCCTCCTGTCGGCTCTATCGACCCAGAACGACCCGGCCGAGCGCGCCTCCAAGCCGTTTTCCAAGGATCGCGACGGCTTCGTCATTGCCGAAGGTGCGGCGACGCTGGTGCTGGAATCGCTGGAAGCGGCGGTCGCGCGCGGCGCAAAAATCTACGGCATCCTGAAGGGCTGCGGCGAAAAGGCCGATTCGTTCCACCGCACGCGGTCTTCGCCCGATGGCGGCCCGGCGATCGCGACGATCCGCGCTGCACTTGCCGATGCCGGGCTGAGCGAAGGCGATATCGGCTATATCAATGCGCACGGCACTTCGACGCCCGAAAACGACAAGATGGAATATGGCGCCATGCTGTCAGTATTCGGCGACGCCTTGCCGTCCATTCCGGTCTCGTCGAACAAGTCGATGATCGGCCATACATTGACGGCAGCAGGCGCCGTCGAGGCGGTGTTTTCGCTGCAGACGATTCTCACCGGCACCGTGCCGCCGACGATCAACTATCAGAACCCCGATCCGTCCATCGTTCTCGATGTCGTGCCGAATGTGAAGCGGGACACGCAGGTTAACGCCGTCCTGTCGAACTCCTTCGGCTTCGGCGGCCAGAATGCCAGCCTTGTCATGGCCGCAGAACCGGCCTAATCGGACGTCACATTTTTTTCGAGGCACATATGCCTCGGGTTCAAGGACTTATATCATGCGCGCTTTGCAACTGGTCGATGACCGCAAGCTGGAAATCACCGATCTGCCCGAGCCGGACGCGCCGGGTCCCGGTGAAGTCACCCTTCGCGTCAAGGCCGTCGCGCTCAATCATATCGATGTCTGGGGCTGGCGCGGCATGGCGTTTGCGAAGCGCAAGATGCCGCTGGTGATCGGCGCGGAAGCTTCCGGCGTGGTCGATCAGATCGGTCCGGGCGTCTCCAACATCCTGCCGGGACAGCTCGTGTCGATCTACGGCGCGCGCACCTGCGGCCTTTGCCGTCCGTGCCGCGAAGGCCGCGACAACCTGTGCGAACATGTCGGCGGCGTGCATGGCTTCCATCTCGATGGCTTTGCGCAGGAAAAGGTCAATCTTCCAGCGCGCCTGCTCGTTCCGGCTCCTCCGGGCGTCGATGCGGTTGCTGCTGCCGTCGCTCCGGTGACCTTCGGCACTGTTGAGCACATGCTGTTCGACAATGCCAAGCTTGAGCCCGGCGAAACCATTCTCATTCACGCTGGCGGCTCCGGCATTGGCTCGGCGGCGATCCAGCTTGCCAAGAAGATCGGCTGCACGGTGATCACCACCGTTGGATCCGACGACAAGATCGAAAAGGCGAAGGCCCTTGGCGCCGATCATGTCATCAACTACCGCAAGGACCGTTTCGAGGGCGTGACCCGCAAGCTGACCAAGAAGAAGGGCGTCGATGTCGTCTTCGAACATGTCGGCAAGGATACGTTTGCAGCGTCCATGTTCGTCCTGAAGCGCGGCGGCCGTCTGGTCACCTGCGGCTCGACCTCCGGCGTTTCCACCGAAATGAACCTGATGATGCTGTTCCAGCAGCAGCTGAAGCTGTTCGGCTCGTTCGGCTGCCGGATGGAGAACATGGCCAACGCCATGCAGAAGATGGCGCGCGGGCTCGTTCACCCCGTTATCGATACCGAAGTCGGCTTTGGCGACATCGACAAGGCTCTGGAGCGCATGGAAACACGCCAGGTCTTCGGCAAAATCATTCTGCGGATGGACTGAACACCGTGCGCATGCTGATCACACGCCTGGTTCTGTCCCTGCTGCGTTTTCGCCAGTGGTCGATCGCCCAGTTCGTCTTTCTGCTTTTGGGTCTGCTCAAGCTGTTTCCGGCGAGAGGCGCCATCGAATTTTCCGCGCGCTTCACCGGTTGGCTGGGGCCGAAACTGAAGCGGCGCCACACGCTGACGATGACCAATCTTCGCAATGCCTTTCCGGAAAAGAGCGAGGCGGAGATCGAGGCCATCGCGCTGGAAAGCTGGAGCAGCATCGGCCGGCTTGCCGCCGAATATGTGTTTCTGGACGAGATCTTCGATTTCGATCCGGAAAATCCGGTGCCCGGCCGGATCGAGGTTTCAGGGATTCCCCTGTTCCTGGAACTGCGCGACAATCCGCGTCCCTTCATCGTGTTTACCGCCCATACCGGCAATTTCGAGCTGTTGCCGGTGGCAAGTGCGGCGTTCGGGCTGGATGTGACGGTTCTTTTCCGCCCGCCGAACAACCCTTATGTGGCCGAAAAGGTTTTCGATTTCCGCAAGCAGCGCATGGGAAATCTGGTTCCGTCGCATGCGGGCTCTTCGTTCACACTGGCGCGCAGGCTGGAGGCGGGCGGGGCTGTCGGCGTTCTCGTCGATCAGAAATTCCGCAAGGGCTTGATGACGAAATTCTTCGGCCGCGACGTGCGCACCAATCCGCTTTTGGCCAAGCTGGTGCGGCAGTTCAACTGCGAGGTCTATCCCGCCCGCTCGATCCGCCTGCCGGATGGCCGCTTCCGCCTGGAGCTGGAGCCTGCGATCGAAATCCCGCGCATGCCCAACGGCAATGTCGATGTCAATGCAACGGCGCAGCTGTTGAATGACAAGGTGGAAAGCTGGGTGCGCGAATATCCGGGACAATGGCTCTGGTATCACGACCGCTGGCACATCAAGAAATCCCTGAACGACTAAGCATCACCCCGCGCATTTGAGACGCCTGGAGGGGCGGTGTTCACATCCCGCAGGGGACCACGCGGCTTCCTGGCATTGTGCGTGGGAATCGGCACATTTATGACGCCGTGGATGATCCGGGAATGCCGATGGCAGCTCCGGTTGCATAAAATCGCTGCCCCTTACCGGACATTTTATATAAATCATCTAAAATATCTTCACCGGAAACGTTTCAGGTCAATTTTCGGGTGTTGAACCGGACAATTTTGGGTGTAAACTTCGAATATTACTATAGGACGATTGCAAGCGCTTCGGGTCTGTAAAAATAGCGCCTTCAATCGATTTGATTTTTGATTGCGTTCAATTTTCCGAGCCGTTCTGGCTCAAATGGAGGATTGAGTGGGGAGTGGGGTGGAAATTGAAGGCACTGATCGAGCTCTTCTGGTTCAAATATTCTCAGCTGCAATATGCGGTGAAATCCGGCGATGATCTGCTGATCAGCATTCTGGATCGCGAGATCGATCCGGTTCTGACGGCGATCTATGAGGAAAAGGCCGGGAACGTCCACGACGCGCGCATGCAGTTCCAGTTCGTCCTCGACCTCCTGCGCAAGGAAGCCGACGACGTCTCGAGCGTTTTGCGTCAGCGCGAGGCCCTGCAGACGCTGGCCGACCGCTATTTCTCCACCGGCAGCAACGAGATTGCCGGACAATCCTGGAAATCGCCGGCTCCGGTTGTGGCCCTCAAGGGCCGGGCCGACGAAGGGTTTCTCAACGAGGCCATCCTTGACTGTTTGCCGGACCGGGTTGCGGTGATCACGCCGGATTATCGCTATCTGTACAGCAATCCCCTCAACGCAGCGCGCCTCGAAGAGCGTCCGATGGATCTCGTTGGACGCCATATTGTCGAGTTCGTCGGCATCCAGCGGTTCGAGCAGCGGGTGAAGCCCAATCTCGACAGGTGTTTTTCCGGCGAACTGGTGGACTATACCTTCGCCAAGGATGTTGGAAACCGCACCGTGGTGGTCCGCTGCCGGATGACACCGTGCATGTCCGGCACGGGCAAGGTCATCGGCGCCATCCTGGTATTGCAGGAAATCGCCGACCGCCGCCGTTCGATTGCGGCCTGAGCGTGAGAGGCGAGGGCGCTTGCCCTCGCGCGATGTCCTCTGAAGACTATTTGTCTGACCACACAGCCAATTCGTAACCATCCGGATCCTGGAACTGAAACCGTCTCCCGCCGGGGAAGGAAAAGGTTTCGACCGTGATGCGGGCGCCGAGCGCTTCCAGCCGCGCTTGGGTTTCAGCAAGATCATCGGCATAGAGGATGATCAGGGGGCCGCCGGGTCTTGCCGTTCCCGTGGTCAAACCGCCGGTCAGGCGGCCGTCGGTGAATTCGCAATATTGTGGCCCGTATTCCGTGAATGACCATCCGAAGGCGCCGCCGTAAAACGCCTTCGAGCGAGCGATATCGGCAACTGCGAACTCGATATTGTCGATCTGGCGGTCCGTGCCCTTCTGTCCCATACTGTCTCTCCTACGAGGCTCTATGCTTCCAATCGTTCTTTCAATGCTATGAGGTCCTTCTTGACCCATGCGGCATCATCGTCGAACTGTTCCTTGCTCATAGCAGGCTGCCTGAGCAGCGTGAACATGACTTCCGCTCCGCTGCCGTTCGCCACGACGCGAAGCGCGTTGTGCACCTGAACTCCTGTTTCCAGTGTGACGAGATGGTCAAGCACGCCGAAATCATTGAGAGGCGTGAAGCGGATGCGGGCATTGCCGAGTGCTCCATGCGCAACCCAGTCCTCGCCATCCGGCTCAAGTCCGGCGGCCAAACCTGATGCCCAGAGGGGCATATTTTCAGGCTTTGCCGCAAACGCGTAGACGTCGCGCCACTGTCTTTCGATGGTGATATGGATGATTTTCGCGTCCATTGCAGCCATGCTGTTTCCTCCGTTCAGATCATTTGCCGTCTGGTTTTTGCAGCCTGCACTGAGGCGTCAAAGACGACCGCGCCATACCGGAAATATATCACTTTCGACAACAATCACTTGTCGTTAATCGATTTGAATGCCAAAACTCCCTCAGCATCTGCGGGGCGTGCCTGGCTCTTGGAGCCTGAGCAAAGTCACCCTGCAACTTCAATCTGGTGGAGCCGTGCGCACGCCCAGCCGGGCTTTGGCACCTTCACTGTCCAACGGAGGCACATACGTGGCACAGGCAGAAATCGGCCTTATCGGTCTTGGCGTTATGGGATCGAATCTGGCGCTCAACATTGCCGAAAAGGGCAACACGATCGCAGTCTTCAACCGCACCGTGGAAGTGACGCGGAAGTTCTATGCCGAAGCCGGCGCGTTGCAGAGCCAGATCGTGCCATGCGAGACCATCGAGGAATTCGTGGCAGCGATCCGCCCGCCACGGCCGATTATCATCATGATCAAGGCCGGCGAGCCGGTCGATCAGCAGATGGAACTGCTCAAGCCCTATCTTGAGAAGAATGACATCATGATCGATGCCGGCAACGCCAATTTCCGCGATACGATGCGCCGCTTCGACAATCTGAAGGATAGCGGCCTGACCTTTATCGGCATGGGCGTTTCCGGTGGCGAGGAGGGCGCCCGCCACGGCCCGTCGATCATGGTCGGCGGCAAGGAGGACTCCTGGAAGCGCGTTGAAAAGGTGCTGACCTCGATCGCTGCGAAATACAATGACGATCCCTGCGTTGCCTGGCTCGGCGAAAATGGCGCAGGCCATTTCGTCAAGACCATCCATAATGGTATCGAATATGCCGACATGCAGATGATCGCCGAAATCTACGGCATCCTGCGCGACGGCCTGAAGATGAGCGCCACCGAAATCGGCGAGGTCTTTGGCGAGTGGAATAAGGGCCGCCTGAATTCCTACCTGATCGAAATCACCGAGAAGGTGCTGAAAGCGGCCGATCCGATCACCGGCAAGCCGATCGTCGATCTCATCCTCGACAAGGCCGGCCAGAAGGGCACCGGCAAATGGTCGGTCATCGAGGCGCAGAACATGGGCATTCCGGCGACCGCGATTGAAGCCGCAGTTGCTGCCCGCAGCATCTCGTCGGTGAAGGGCGAGCGCGAAGCGGCTGAAAAGGTACTGGGCCTGCCTGCTGTCGGTGAGTTCAACGTTGCCGACAAGACTGCGTTCCTCAAGGATCTGGAAAGCGCGCTGCTGGCCGCCAAGATCGGCGCCTATGCGCAGGGCTTTGCCGTGATGGCCGAAGCGTCGCGCGAGTTCAACTGGAACCTGCCGATGCCGACGATCGCCAAAATCTGGCGCGCCGGCTGCATCATCCGCTCGGCCTTCCTCGACGAAATCACCACCGCCTTCACCAAGGACCCGAATGTTGCCAACCTGATCGTGACACCGGCCTTCTCCGGCATGGTCAAGGAAACCGACGGCGCGCTTCGCCGGGTCGTGTCGGCAGCCGTGCTCGGCGGCCTGCCGGTTCCAGCGCTCGCCTCGGCACTCGGCTATTTCGACAGCTACCGCCGCGGCCGCGGCACGGCAAACGTCATCCAGGCGCAGCGCGACTTCTTCGGCGCTCACGGTTTCGACCGTATCGACGGTGCCGATTCGCACCATGGCCCCTGGGGCAGCGGCCTCATCGCCTGATCGCGTTTCATTATCTTGAAACAACAAAGCCCGCGTGGAGTGGTCCACGCGGGCTTATCAATGGCACCTCTTCAGTTAAATAGCTTTGCTGAGGCTTTGCAATTCTTCCGCAGGCGTGCCGGCAATGCGGGCAATCACGGCCTTGGCCAGTTCCCGGCCTGCATGGCGGATGTCCTCGTTCACGGTGATGACTTCCGGCCGCAGCCAGCTCAGGAAATCGCTCGGTACTTTGGAGACCATATCGACATCATGCCTCAGCCGTTTTCCGACCGCTTCAAGACCGGCAATGACCGCGATCGAGCCTGCGCCGGAGCCGGAGACGATGCCGTCAGGCGCATCCGGCGCACCCATCAGGCTTTCGAAAGCAGCGCGGATATCCACCAGGCTATTGTCGATATCGACGGAATTGAACGGTACGGCCTCGATCCCGAAATCGCGGACGGCCCGGTCAAACCCCTTTCGCATATGCCGGTGGAAGGTCAGATGCTGCGGCGGCTGCAGGATGACGATGCGCTTTCGCCCAAGTTCGGCCAGGCGCCGCACGGCCTCATAGGCAAAGCCTTCATTGTCGAAGTCATGATAGGGGTGGGTCAGCCCCATATCGGTGCGCCCATGCGTGGCGAAGGGAAAATTCCGCTCCATCATCAGGGCAACCCGGGGGTCGTTCGGTTCGGTCCGTGAGATGATCACGCCGTCGGCCGCGCCCGTGTCGAGCACGTAGCGCACCGGCGCCAGCGCGTCCTTGGAGAAGCGGTATGGCGTGATGACGAGGTGATAGCCCGTCGAGGCCAGGATTTCGGAAATACCGACGACGATCGGGCTGGTCAGGCCCATCACCTCTTCCTCAAGCGAGAGCACAAGGCTGATCACATTGGTCTTGCCGGTGCGCAGCCTGACGCCGGCGCGGTTGGGCTGATACCCGACCTGTTTGGCAACCAGGCGCACGCGCTCCTTGGTTTCAGCGCCAATATCGGGAGCATCCTTCAGCGCACGCGATACGGTGGTGATGCCAAGGCCGGTCATGAAGGCGATTGTCTTCAGGGTGGGGCGATCATTCATCGAGGCCGGGTGCGCCGCCTGCCGGCTTTTGTTTTTGTCGTCCATTCCCGTCCGTCGCTTTCCATGTTCAGACCGTTCCATCGCGAGGATGGAGCCTGCCTGCAGCAGTTTAAAAGGTCCTGCCTTGCCTTATATCCGATTCACAACCTGGAGGCACCCACGGCCTGATCTCTTCCCTTGTCTCGAAATCTGTAACGATACAGTAGCGTTGTCGAGCGGTTTTTTTCGTCTCACTAAAGTTGCTCCCGGAACGGTTGAATGATGCGCCGCACCAAAATCGACTGCAGATGCGAGGCTCTTATTCCAGATGGTGTTTATTGCATATTCCCGAAAATATCGCCAAATAACTGCATTTTCAGCAATTTTTAAGGTTATTTTTTCGTTTTGCGCCCTCAACCGAGTTTATTTTGCAGTCGCGAAAATTTACACTCTGGATTGTGTGGAGATTTTTAACCGGAATTTTGCGTTGTAGAGGTTGCGTCTGGAAAACGATTGAACTAAGTTTTTACGGTAACGTTACAGTGAGGGAGGAAAACTCATGAAATTGCGTTTGTTGGCTGCTGCATTGGCGGCGACTGTGGTTTTGCCGTTGGGCATCGCCAACGCTGCCGATCTGGAAGTAACGCATTGGTGGACGTCGGGAGGCGAAGCCGCTGCCGTCGCTGAACTCGCCAAGGCATTCGATGCCACCGGCAATAAATGGGTCGATGGTGCCATCGCCGGTTCCGGCGGCACGGCGCGGCCGATCATGGTCAGCCGCATCACCGGCGGCGATCCGATGGGCGCCACCCAGTTCAACCATGGCCGCCAGGCGGAAGAGCTGGTGCAGGCCGGCCTCATGCGCGACCTGACCGATGTTGCGACCAAGGAAAACTGGAAGGACGTCATCAAGCCGCTGAGCCTGCTCGACAGCTGCACGATCGACGGAAAGATCTATTGCGCCCCGGTCAATATTCATTCCTGGCAGTGGCTCTGGCTGTCCAACGCCGCCTTCAAGACGGCCGGCGTCGAAATTCCGAAGAACTGGGACGAATTCGTCGCTGCCGGTCCCGCACTGGAGAAGGCCGGTATCGTTCCGCTCGCCATCGGTGGCCAGGCCTGGCAGGCAAACGGCGCTTTCGGCGTTCTGGTGATCGCGATTGGCGGCAAGGACGTCTATCAGAAGGTCTTTGCCGACAAGGATGAGGAAGCCGCAGCCGGTCCCGAGATGGTCAAGGTCTTCAAGGCTGCCGACGACGCGCGCCGCCTGTCCAAGGGCACCAACGTGCAGGATTGGAACCAGGCCACCAACATGGTCATCACCGGCAAGGCCGGCGGCCAGATCATGGGCGACTGGGCGCAGGGCGAATTTCAGCTCGCCGGCCAGACGGCCGGTACCGACTATACCTGCCTGCCGGGCCTCGGCGTGAACGAGATCATCTCGACGGGCGGCGATGCCTTCTATTTCCCGCTTCTGGAGGATGAGGAGAAATCGAAGGCGCAGGAAGTGCTCGCCTCGACGCTTCTGAACCCGAAGACGCAGGTTGCCTTCAATCTGAAGAAGGGGTCGCTGCCGGTGCGCGGCGACGTCGATCTGGCGGCCGCCAACGACTGCATGAAAAAAGGTCTCGACATTCTCGCCAAGGGCAATGTTGTCGTGAGTACCGACCAGCTGGTGTCCGCAGACAGCCAGAAGCAGATGGAGGATCTCTTCTCGGAGTTCTTCGCCACACCGGCGATGACGCCGGAAGATGCGCAGAAGCGCTTCGTGGATATCATCGCCGCTGCCGACTGACCGGCACGTCTTTGTGAAAGACCGGCTCTGCAATGCGGGGCCGGTCTGAAGCAAGCTGGCATCTCCTGCCTGCGCTTCATCCTCGCACGAAAACCACGATCCAGGGGAGGGTTGATCCATGACGGGCCAAGCGAATGCCGGCCGGCCAAACCAGTTGCTGCGCAATCTCCATTCAAAGATTGCCTCAATTCCGATGATACTCACCGCCGTCGTCATCTTTCTCGGCGGCACGCTCTGGACGGTGTTTTATTCCTTCACCAATTCCAAGCTCCTGCCGCGCCTCTCCTTCGTCGGGCTCGATCAGTACGAGCGTTTGTGGGCCGCACCGCGCTGGATCGTCTCCATCCAGAACCTTGCCATCTACGGCGTCTTCTCGCTGATCTTCAGCCTGGTCATCGGCTTTCTGCTGGCAGCGCTGATGGATCAGAAGATCCGTTTCGAAAACACCTTCCGGACGATCTTCCTCTATCCTTTCGCCCTGTCCTTCATCGTCACGGGACTTGTGTGGCAATGGATCCTCAATCCTGAATTCGGCATCCAGTCGGTGGTGCGTTCGCTGGGCTGGACGACATTCAGCTTCGATCCGCTGTATACGCCCAGCATCGTCATCTACGGCATTCTGATTGCCGCGCTTTGGCAGGGCACCGGCCTCGTCATGTGCCTGATGCTGGCCGGTCTGCGCGGCATCGACGAAGACATCTGGAAGGCCGCGCGCGTCGATGGCATCCCGATGTGGAAGACCTATCTCTTCATCATCATCCCGATGATGCGTGCCGTCTTCATCACAACGCTGGTGATCATCGCCAGCGGTATCGTGCGCGTCTACGATCTCGTCGTGGCGCAGACCAGCGGCGGGCCCGGCATCTCCTCGGAAGTTCCGGCAAAATACGTCTACGACTACATGTTCCAGGCTCAAAATCTCGGCCAGGGCTTTGCCGCCTCGACCATGATGCTGATCACCGTCGCCATCATCATCGTTCCCTGGGCTTATCTCGAATTCGGAGGACGCAAGCGTGGTTGATATCGCAATGCCTATCGATCCGTCCTCAAAGGCCGGTTCCACCACGAAAATGGCCCCCGGCCCAAGCGGCAGGAAGCCGCGCCCGATGCTTTCGCCGCGCAACATCATGGTCTATGGCGCGCTGCTTTTTGCGGCCGCTTACTATCTGCTGCCGCTCTACGTCATGGTCGTTACCTCGCTCAAGGGCATGCCGGAAATCCGGCTTGGGAATATCTTCTCGCCGCCGATGGAAATTACCTTCGAGCCCTGGGTGAAGGCCTGGTCGAGCGCCTGCACCGGGCTCAACTGCGACGGGCTGTCGCGGGGGTTCTGGAATTCGGTGCGCATCACCATCCCATCGACGCTGTTTTCCATCGCGATCGCCTCGATCAATGGCTATGCGCTGGCCAACTGGCGGTTCAAGGGTGCAGACCTGTTCTTCACCATCCTGATCGTCGGAGCGTTCATTCCTTACCAGGTGATGATCTATCCGATCGTCATCGTGCTGCGCGAACTGGGGCTTTACGGCTCGCTCACCGGCCTGATCATCGTGCATTCGATCTTCGGCATGCCGATCCTGACGCTGCTGTTCCGCAACTATTTCAGTTCGTTGCCGGAGGAACTGTTCAAGGCGGCGCGTGTCGATGGCGCCGGGTTCTGGACGATCTATTTCAAGATCATGCTGCCGATGTCGCTGCCGATCTTCGTGGTCGCGATGATCCTGCAGGTCACCGGGATCTGGAACGACTTCCTGTTCGGTGTCGTGTTCACCCGGCCGGAATATTATCCGATGACCGTCCAGCTCAACAATATCGTCAATTCGGTCCAGGGCGTGAAGGAATACAACGTCAACATGGCGGCCACCATCCTGACCGGCGCCGTGCCGTTGATCGTCTATTTCGTCTCCGGACGGCTTTTCGTCCGTGGCATCGCCGCCGGCGCAGTGAAAGGATAATTGCATGACCATCAACAGCGTATCGGTCAGGGATCTGTCATTGAGCTTCGGTGCCGTCACCGTGCTCGAAACCCTCAATCTTGATGTCCGGGATGGCGAGTTCCTGGTGCTTCTCGGCTCGTCCGGCTGCGGGAAATCGACCCTTCTGAATTGCATCGCCGGGCTCCTCGACGTCACCGGCGGCCAGATCTTCATCAAGGACAAGAATGTCACCTGGGAAGAGCCGAAGGATCGCGGCATCGGCATGGTGTTTCAGTCCTATGCGCTCTATCCGCAGATGACGGTGGAGGGCAATCTGTCCTTCGGCCTGAAGGTGGCCAAGTTGCCGCAGGCGGAAATCGACAAGCGGGTGGCGCGCGCCGCCGAAATCCTGCAGATCCAGCCGCTCTTGAAACGCAAGCCTTCGGAACTCTCCGGCGGCCAGCGCCAGCGCGTGGCCATCGGCCGGGCTTTGGTGCGCGATGTCGATGTCTTCCTGTTCGATGAGCCGCTGTCCAATCTCGATGCCAAGCTGCGCTCGGAACTGCGCGTCGAAATCAAGCGGCTGCATCAGTCCTTGAAGAACACGATGATCTACGTCACCCATGACCAGATCGAGGCACTGACGCTGGCCGACCGTATTGCGGTGATGAAAAGCGGCGTCATCCAGCAGCTGGCCGATCCGATGACGATCTACAACATGCCGGAAAATCTCTTCGTCGCCGGCTTCATCGGCTCGCCCTCGATGAATTTCTTTCGCGGCGAGATCAAGGACAAGAACGGGCGCAAGGTCATCGAGATCAATGGGGTCGATTTCGCCATGGATGCCTATCCGGCCCGTGGGCCCTTGGAGGCCGGCCGCAAGGTCGTGCTCGGGGTGCGTCCGGAACATGTCAAGGTGGATGAGCCGGGTGCTGAGATCCATGACGCGGTCGTCGATATCGAGGAACCGATGGGGGCCGACAATCTCCTGTGGCTGAAGCTTGCCGGGCAGACCATCTCGGTACGCATTGCCGGCGCGCGGCGCTATGCGCCGGGGACGGCGGTGAAACTCAGCTTCGACATGTCGATGGCCTCGGTGTTCGACGCCGTGACGGAGAACAGGATTTAGTCCGTATTTGCGGAGGCTTTCACCCCCCTCTGTCCCTCCGGGACATCTCCCCCTCAAGGGGGGAGATCAGCCGAGAATTCGTGCCACACTTACGGTTGAGGCACTGACGGTTGCGATAATCTCCCCCTTGAGGGGGAGATGTCCCGGAGGGACAGAGGGGGGGTGAAAGCCCCGAACACGAAAATATATTGGATAGTCTCGCATGACCACATTCACCCAGAACACCGCCATCGACCTCTCCGGCGACTGGCAGCTTGCCGCGTCCGACGGCAGCCATGCGTTGACGATCGCCATTCCCGGGGATGTCCACAGCGCGCTGCAGGCGGCAGGCGTGATTGCCGATCCCTATGCCGGGCGCAACGAGGACGATGTGCAGTGGGTGGCGCACAAGGACTGGGTGCTGGAACGGCAGTTTCATCTCGACGCGGCTGATCTGCCCGGAAACTGGTATCTCGACATCGAAAGCCTCGACACCGTTGCCGATGTCTATGTCAACGATCAGCTGGTGCTCACCGCCGACAATTGCTTCCGGCGCTACCGCCCGGATGTTGCGTGGGCCTTGAGCGAGGGCGAAAACAAGCTGCGCATTGTCCTTCATTCCGCAATTGCTGCGGGCGTGGAGCGGCAGGCGGCCCAGCCATTCTACATTCCCTATTCGACCGGCAATTCGCCGATCGCCAATGGCAACATGCTGCGCAAGCCGCAATGCCATTTCGGTTGGGACTGGAATATCGCCATTGCCCCGCTCGGCATCTATGGCGAGATCGCGCTCAAGAAATTTGCCGTTGCGCGCATCGAGCATGTGACGACGCGGCAGGTGCCGCGTGTCGGCGGTGCTATCGATCTTCATGTGACGGTGACGCTGTCTGCAACCGAGCCCGGCACCATCGGCCTCGATCTCGCGCTGGACGGCGAGCAAAAGCGGCTGGACTGCACGGTCACTGCCGGTGAAACGCGGATCACCCAGATCTTGACCGTCGAAAACCCGAAACTCTGGTGGCCGGCGGGCAGCGGCGAACAGGCCGTGTCGGTGCTGACGGTCTCGCTGCCGGGCGAAACCGTCTCCCGTCAGATCGGCTTTCGCACCGTCGAACTGCTGACCGACGCGGATGCGGCGGGCAGCCGGTTTGCATTCCGTGTCAATGGCCGCGAAATCTTTTGCCGTGGCGCCAACTGGATCCCGGCCGACGCGCTGGCCTCGCGGGTGGCGCGGGCGGGCGTCGAGGATCTGCTGCAATCGGCCGTCGATGCCAACATGAACATGATCCGCATCTGGGGCGGTGGCTTCTACGAGCCGGACTGGTTCTATGATCTGTGCGACCGGCTGGGCATCATGGTCTGGCAGGACTTCATGTTTGCCTGCAATCTCTATCCCTCGACGCCGGATTTCCTCGACAATGTCGCAGCCGAGGTCGCATATCAGGTCAAGCGCCTGTCCTCGCATCCCTCCATCGTACTGTGGTGCGGCGATAACGAACTGGTCGGCGCGCTCACCTGGTTTGAGGAAAGCCGCAGGGATCGTGACCGCTATCTCGTCTCCTATGACCGTCTCAACCGGGTGATCGAGACGGGTATCAAGGCGGCCGCCCCTGAGGCGATCTGGTGGCCGTCAAGCCCATCGGTCGGGCCGCTCAATTTCGGCGATGCCTGGCATGCCGATGGCTCCGGCGACATGCATTACTGGTCGGTCTGGCACGAGAACAGGTCGTTCGACAATTACCGCACCGTGCGGCCGCGTTTCTGCTCGGAATTTGGCTTCCAGTCCTACACCTCGATGCCGGTCATCCGGCAGTTTGCCGGGCAGAAGGACCTGAACGTCGCTTCGCCGGTCATCGAAGCGCATCAGAAGAATGCCGGTGGCAATGAGCGGATCGCCGCCACCATGTTCCGTTATTTCCGGTTCCCGAAGGATTTTTCCAATTTCGTCTATCTCAGTCAGATCCAGCAGGGGCTGGCGATCCGCACCGCCGTGGATTTCTGGCGGTCGCTGAAACCGCATTGCATGGGGACGCTCTACTGGCAGCTCAACGACACCTGGCCGGTCGCCTCATGGGCGAGCCTCGATTATGGCGGCAACTGGAAGGCCATGCATTATATGACCCGCCGGTTCTTCCAGCCGGTCACCGTTGCCGCGATCCCGTCCGATGACGGCAAGACGATCAGCTTTTCCATGGTCAACGACACGCAAGCGCCGGTCACGGTCGCGCTTCAAACGTTCCTTGTGACGCTCTCAGGCGAAAAACGGCCTTTGATGGCCGCAGCCGGGACCTGCAGCCCGGATCGCGCGGCAACGCTGATGACAATGACGGCATCGGATATTCCAAAGGACGAAGTGCTGTTCTGGTCGTTCGAAGCTTCAAACGGCATGCGGGGCGAGGGGCATCATGTTGCCGGCACCTACAAGGCGCTGGATCTGCAGCCCTCCGGCCTGTCCATCTTGGCAATTCCAACCGGCGACGGTTCCTTCGGGGTTACCGTGTCTGCCACTGGCCTTGCCTTGCATGTGATGATGGAAGCCGATGCCGAGGGCCGTTATTCCGACAACGCCTTCGATCTGACGGCTGGCGAAAGCCGCGTCATCCGCTTCACCCCCAGACAGCCGCTGGCTGAAGGCAGCGTGCCGGTCTTTACCGGCTACGACCTGCAGTCCTGCCAGGGCAACGGATAGGAGACCACGATGCTGCGAAGCGAAGTCAATGCCATCATCGAGAAAAGCGACGCCTTCATGCGCCAGCATGGTTTCGTCCTGCCGCCATTCGCCTATTGGTCACCGGATGAGTTGAAAACGCGGGTTGCGTCGGACACCCCGTCGATCCGCGATACGCGGCTCGGGTGGGATATCACGGATTACGGCAAGGACCGGTTCAGTGCGTTTGGCCTCGTGCTCTTCACGCTGCGCAATGGTTCGGCCGCAGCGCTCGCCCATGGCCGTGGCATGCTCTATGCCGAAAAGCTGATGATTACCGCCAAGGACCAGGTCAATCCGCTGCACCGGCATGCGGTCAAGACCGAGGATATCATCAATCGCGGCGGTGGCACGCTGGTGCTGCAGATGTACAATTCGCTGCCGGACGGCGATGTCGATGAAGCAACGGATGTGGTGGTGGCGGCAGATGCGCGGCTGCGCACGCTGAAGGCCGGCTCTTTCCTGCGCCTGTCACCCGGCGAAAGCGTCACACTCTTGCCTGGAAACTGGCATGCCTTCTGGGCTGAGGGTGCCGATGTGCTGATGGGTGAGGTTTCCACCGTCAACGACGATCTCACCGACAATTATTTCCGCGAGCCTGTCGGCCGCTTTTCCACCATCCAGGAAGACATCAAGCCGAGCCATCTCTTGGTGTCGGACTATGACACCTGGCTTTCGTAATCGATCCCCTTTCCCAATCGATCCCAAGGAGACATTCCCATGCAGACCGTCAGCTTCCAGCTTTACAGCGCCCGAAATTTCCCGCCGCTCGCCGATGTCCTAAAGACCGTCGGTGCCGCCGGCTACACGCAGGTCGAAGGTTATGGCGCGCTCTATGCCGCCCTCGACGATGCGGCCCTCGTGGCGCTGAAAGCCGACATGGACAAGAGCGGCGTCACCATGCCGTCGGCGCATTTCGGGCTCGATCTGCTCGAATCCGATCCGGCGCGGGCCGTCCATATCGCCCAGACGCTCGGCATCCAATCGATCTACTGCCCTCATCTCGCTGCAGACCAGCGGCCGGCCGATGCGAGCGGCTGGAAGGCTTTTGGGGCGCGGCTGGAAAAGGCAGGGCAACCCTTCCGGGATGCCGGTCTCGATTTCGGCTGGCACAATCATGATTTCGAATTCGCCGCCTTGCCGGACGGGTCGGTCCCGCAAACCCATATTTTTGCCGGTGGGCCGAACCTGTCCTGGGAAGCCGATATCGCCTGGATCATTCGCGGCGGTGCCGACCCCTTCGCCTGGATCGAGACATACGGCCACCGCATCACCGCCGTCCACGTCAAGGATATCGCGCCGACCGGGGAGAATACCGATCAGGACGGCTGGGCCGATGTTGGCCACGGCACCGTCGAATGGGCGAAACTCTTCAAGGCGCTGTCTGCGACACCTGCCAAATATTACATCGTCGAGCACGACAATCCCAAGGATTACAAGGCGACGGCCGAGCGCTCGATCGCATCGATCAAGACCTATTGAAAGAAAGACAGACCATGACACAGGAACGAGTGACCGGGGAGCTTGGCGTCGGCATCATCGGATGCGGCAATATCTCTACCACCTATTTCACGCTCTCGCCGCTCTTCAAGGGCATCAAGGTTATCGCCTGCGCCGACATCAACCCGGCGGCTGCCGAAATCCGCGCGGCCGAATTTGGCGTCGAGGCACAGACGATCGAGGCGCTGCTGGCCAATCCGCACATCGATATCGTCGTCAACCTGACGATCCCGGATGCGCATTTTCCGGTCTCCAAGATGATCCTGGAAGTCGGCAAACACGTCTATTCCGAAAAGCCGCTGGTCCTGTCCTTGGAACAGGGCGAGCAGTTGCGCGGGATCGCCACGGCCAGCAATCTCAAGGTCGGCTGCGCTCCCGACACGTTCCTCGGCGGCGCTCATCAGCTGGCGCGCGACTATATCGACCAGGGCAAGATCGGCCGCGTCACTTCCGGAACCTGCCACGTCATGAGCCCGGGCATGGAAATGTGGCATCCGAACCCGGATTTCTTCTTCCTGCCCGGCGGCGGCCCGATCCTCGATCTCGGCCCTTACTACATTGCCGATCTCGTCAACCTGATCGGCCCGGTCAAGCGCGTTGCGGCACTGACCTCGATGGCCAATGCAAGCCGCACCATCACCAGCGAGCCGCGCAAGGGCGAGGTCATTCCGGTTGAAACGCCGACCAATATCCATGCGTTGCTCGAATTCCAGAATGGCGCGACAGTCACCCTGTCGGCAAGCTGGGATGTCTGGTCGCACAACCATGCCAATATGGAGCTTTACGGCACGGAGGGCTCGCTGTTCGTGCCGGATCCGAATTTCTTTGGCGGTACGGTGTCGGCAAGTGGGCGCGACAAGGATATCCAGCCGCTGGAAACCTGGGATCATCCGTTCTCCGTTCCCAACCAGGAACACAAGCAGGGCATGATGGCGAATTACCGCACCGCCGGTCTTGCCGACATGGCGCTCGCCATCCTTGATGGCCGGGACGCGCGCTGCTCGCTGGAGCGTGCATTGCACGGCGTCGATGTCATGGTTTCGATCCTGAAATCGGGCGAAGAGGGCCGGTTCATCGAATTGACGACGACCTGCACCCAGCCGGCGGCACTGGGGATCGAGGAAGCCAGGGCTCTCTTGCGCTGAAGCAATTGCGCCAAAAGTGCGCAGCGGTTTTGCGTCCGGAATTGCGCCGGCATAAAGCCAAATCTGGGGGTGCCGGTCAGTATCGCTTTGCACCGTCATCACAATAAAATATACCGGATCTATCCCAATCCTTCCCGGAGCATCGCTGCTCCGGGAATTCCAATTTCAAAGACAGGGCAGGATAACACCATGAGCTGGCAACCGGCTGACAATCGCTATGAGACGATGAAGTACAATCGCTGCGGCAAGACCGGCCTGAAGCTGCCGGCGATCTCGCTCGGCCTGTGGCACAATTTCGGCCATGACACACCGCATGAGCGCAAGCTCGACATGTGCCGCATGGCGTTCGACCTCGGCATCACCCATTTCGATCTTGCCAACAATTACGGCCCGCCTCAGGGCTCGGCTGAAACCGCATTCGGCGACATCCTGCGCACCGATTTTGCCGGCCTGCGCGACGAGCTGATCATCTCGTCCAAGGCCGGCTATGACATGTGGCCGGGTCCTTACGGCGAATGGGGCAGCCGCAAGTACCTGATCGCGTCCTGCGACCAGAGCCTTGCGCGCATGGGTCTCGATTATGTCGACATCTTCTATTCGCATCGCTTCGATCCGGAAACGCCGCTGGAGGAAACCTGCGCTGCGCTCGATCATATCGTCCGCTCGGGCAGGGCGCTTTATGTGGGCATCTCCTCCTACAATTCGCAGCGCACCCGCGAAGCCGCGGCGATCCTGAAGGATCTCGGCACGCCGCTGATCATCCATCAGCCGAGCTATTCGATGCTGAACCGCTGGGTCGAGGATGACGGTCTGGTCGATACGCTGGATGATGTCGGTGCCGGCTCGATCGTGTTCTCGCCCTTGGCGCAGGGCATGCTGACGACGAAATATCTCGGCGGCATTCCAGCCGACAGCCGCGCGGCGCAGAACCACTTCCTCAAGAAGGACTTCATCCGCCCGTCGATCCTCGACAATATCCGCAAACTCAACGAGATCGCCGAAAAGCGCGGCCAGACCTTGGCGCAGATGGCGATCGCCTGGGTGCTGCGGGGCGGCCGTATCACCTCGGCGCTGATCGGCGCCAGCCGCTCCTCGCAGATCGTCGACTGCGTGGCAGCGCTCGACAACGACACGTTCACGCCGGAAGAACTGGCGGAAATCGATATCTACGCGAAGGAAGCCGACATAAACCTGTGGGCCTCGTCGGCCGAGCGCGACTAAGCACTGTTCTCAGTTACAACAGAAAGAGCCACCGGATCGCGAGATTCGGTGGCTTTTTCGTTTGAGAAGCATTCAGGCCGGATAAACCCGCGGGCGGCGGATATCGACAAAGCCGCGGGCTTCTGCGCGGAACGGGAATTCCGGGGCGGCGTCGAACTCGATGGACTGGCCATCCACCGTCAAGGCAAGCACCCGTTTGGAATCGGGCCGGTCGATGACGCGGGCAATGGTCGCCTGGATGCCATGGCCGTCCTCGCGCCAGGTGACGTCGGCCGGGCGGAAGTAGAGTTCGGCTGCACCATCCGCGATTCCGGCGGCGTCGAAGACGACGTTCTGGATCTGCGCTTTTTCAGCCGATACCGTCACTTTCAGACGATTGGCATCGCCGAGGAAGTTCATGACGAAGGCGCTGGCTGGCGCACGGCAGACTTCCTCCGGCGTTCCGGTCTGAATGATCCGGCCCTTGTCAAGGATGACGACGCGGTCGGCAAGATCGAGCGCTTCGGCCTGGTCATGGGTGACGAACAGCGTGGTGATGCCCAACTCGTCATGGATCTTGCGCAGCCAGCGGCGAAGGTCGCGCCGCACATTAGCATCGAGCGCGCCGAAGGGTTCGTCGAGCAACAGCACCTTCGGATCGACGGCGAGCGCCCGGGCAAGCGCCACGCGCTGTCTCTGCCCGCCGGAAATCTGCGCCGGGAAGCGGTCCTGCAGGCCTTCCAGCTGAACCAGGCGCAACAGATGCGCGACGCGCTCGGAAATCTCGGCACCCGACCGTTTCGTCTTCGAGACCTTCATGCCGAAGGCGATGTTTTCCCCCACCGTCATATGCGGGAAGAGCGCATAATGCTGAAAGACGAAGCCGACGCCGCGATGGCGCACCTCGATATCGGTGGCGTTCTCGTCGCCGAAATAGATGGCGCCGCCGTCGGGGAATTCGAGGCCTGCGACCATGCGCAGGATCGTCGTCTTGCCGGAACCGGAAGGGCCGAGCAACGCCACCAGTTCGCCGCTTTCAATATCCAGCGAGACGCCGTGCACGGCGCGAAACGTGTCGAATGTCTTGACGACGGTATCGAGGCGGATTTTCACGGTGTGGTCTCCGGTGTGTTCGGCGCTGTGCCGGCAAGCGACGGGCGGCGCACGCGGCCGGCCCCCCGGCGCTCCAGCGCAACCTTGGCAATCAGGGTAACGACCGCAAGGGCAGCCAGGATCGAGGCGGCGGCAAAGGCGCCGACGGCGTTATAGTCGTGATAGAGCAGCTCGATATGCAGCGGCAGGGTGTTGGTCTGGCCGCGAATATTGCCCGAGACCACCGAGACCGCGCCGAACTCGCCCATGACCCGCGAGTTGCAGAGGATGACGCCGTAGAGCAGCGCCCATTTGATATTGGGAAGGGTGACGAAGAAGAATGTCCGCCAGCCGCTGGCGCCGAGCGAGGTCGCTGCTTCCTCCAGGTCGCGGCCCTGCGCCTGCATCAAAGGAATAAGCTCGCGGGCGACGAAGGGCGCGGTGACGAACATGCTGGCAAGCACGATGCCGGGCAGCGCGAAAAGGATTTTGACATCGGCCGATTGCAGCGCATCGCCGAACAGTCCCTGCAGGCCGTAGACGAACAGATAGGCGACGCCGGCAACGATCGGCGACACGGAGAATGGGATTTCGATGACGATCAGAAGCAGGCGGCGGCCGGGAAAATCGAATTTGGTGATCGCCCAGGCGGCGGCCACGCCGAAGACGGTGTTGACCGGCACCGCGATCAATGCGGTCAGCCCCGTCATCAGGATGGCGTGACGCGTATCGGAATTGGCGATGGTCTTGCCGAAATAGGCGACGCCCCTGGAAAAGGCTTCATAGCCGATGACGGCGAGCGGCGCGATGATGACCAGCGCCACCAGGATCAGCACGATGGTGATCATGGTGTTGCGGAAGATCGGCGCCTCGCCGATCCGTGGCGGGCGCCGGGTCTTGGACTTGGTCTTGGTCTTGGCTGGCGTTGCGGCTGCAGTTTTTGCCATGCTCAACCCTTCACCGTGTAACGCAGGGCGCGGGCCTGCAGAAGATTGGTGATGGCCAGCATCGTGAAGGCGGCGATCAGCATGACCGAGGCGATGGCGGCAGAGGCGGGGTAGTCATATTCCTCCAGCCGGATGAAGGCGAGAAGGGCGGTTATTTCCGTCTCGAACGGCTGGTTGCCGGCGATGAAGATGATCGCGCCGAATTCTCCGAGGCTGCGCGCGAACGACAGCGACAATCCGGCCAGAATTGCCGGTGCCAGCTGTGGCAGGATCACGCGCAGAAAGATTTCGAGATCGCTGGCTCCAAGCGTCTGGCCCGCTTCCTCCAGCGCCGGATCGAGTTCCTCCAGCACAGGCTGCACGGTGCGCACGATGAAGGGCAGACTGGTGAACGCCATGGCGATGATGATGCCGAGCGGCGTATAGGCGACCTTGATGCCGATGGCGGCAAGCGGCGCGCCGAACCATCCGTTCGAGGCAAACAGCGTCGTCAGCGCGATACCGGCAACGGCGGTCGGCAGCGCGAAGGGCAGGTCCACCAGGGCGTCGACGAAGCGCCGTCCGGGGAAGCGGTAGCGCACGATGATCCAGGCAAGCGCCATGCCGAAGACGAGGTTGAACAGCGTGGCCGCGAGCGCGCAGAGAATGGTGACCCGGTAGCTGGCGATGGCGCGCTCGGAGGAGACGATGCGCCAATAATCTTCCGGCCCAAGGCTGGCTGCCTTGAAAATCAGCGCGCCAAGCGGCAGCACCACGATGATGGCGACATAAACGAGCGTGATGCCGAGCGTCAGGGGCAAGCCTGGAAGAATGCGCCGTGCCAAAACATGCCCTTTGAAAATCGAGTTCAAAAATAACGGGAGGCCGTGGCGGATCAACATCCGCCACGGCCTCCGTTTTTCACATTATTCGTTTGGGATCAACGATTACCGTAGATTTTATCCAGTGCGGCACCTTCGGCAAACTGCTCCGTCTTGACCTTTTCCCAGCCACCGAAGACATCTTCGACCTTCAGCAGGCGGACGTCGGGGAACTGGTCCTTGAATTCGGCGGAGACGGCCGCGTCGTTGACGCGGTTACCGTTCTCGGCCAGGATCTTCTGGCCTTCCGGCGTATAGAGAAAGTCGAGATAGGATTTGGCCAGCGCGCGGGTGCCATTCTTGTCCACCACCTTATCGACGATCGCGACCGGGAATTCGGCGAGAAGGCTGACGGACGGCGTGACGATGTCGAACTTGTCCTCGCCGAATTCCTTGGCAATGCCCTTGGTTTCCGCTTCAAACGTGATCAGCACGTCGCCGGTTTCGCGCTCGACGAAAGTCGTCGTGGCTGCGCGTCCGCCGGTGTCGAAGACCGGAACATTGTCAAAGATCTTCTTGACGAATTCCTCGACCTTGGCCGGATCGTTAGCGAATTTTTCCTTCGCGTAAGCGGTGGCGGCGAGGTAGGTGTAGCGGGCATTGCCTGATGTCTTCGGGTTCGGGAATATCACCTTGACATCGTCGCGCACCAGATCGCCCCAGTCCTTGACACCCTTCGGATTGCCTTCGCGCACTAGGAAGGACGGGAAGGAATAGAAGGGCGATGCGTTGTTGGCAAAGTCGCTCTTCCAGTCCTCGGACACGAAGCCGCCCTTGACCAGGGCATCGACGTCGGTCACCTGGTTGAAGGTCACGACGTCGGCCTCGAGGCCCTCGAGAATGGCGCGGGCCTGCTTGGAGGAGCCGCCATGCGACTGGTCGATGGTCACGCCGGGATGGGCGGCGACGAAGGCTTCGTTGACCTGTTCGAACAATTCACGGGAAATGTCGTAGGATGCATTGAGCAGCTTGTCGGCGGCTGCGGCCGGAGCGGTCAAGGCCGCAAGCGCGACGCCGATGAGCAGTAGACGTTTCATAAAAAACTCCCCGAGATTTGATTTCGGGTGGAGCATAGGGTGGAGGCGTGGACCTGCCGAGGAACCCATCTGTGAATGTGTCAGCCACATTGGAAAAATATTGCCGTAAACGCTTCAATGAAGAAACGGTCGCCTTAAGCGGGCAAAAACCGGCAGGGACTTCCGGATTCTCTATATTAGCTCTTTCAATAGTTTGGCGCTGTGTCTTCACAAAGTTTGGCGGTTCGCGCCCTGCTCAGCTCACCCTTGCGTCAGCCGCTGCAAACCCGGGTGATTGATCTTAGACAAAAGTCGAACATCGCCGCTTCCCGCATAGCTGGACATGAGGGGGTGAGCGTGTAATCTGCCGTATGGAGGCATGCGCATTCCCATCAAAAAGCGCATGTTCGCAAAATGGATTGAGATTGCGCATATCCGTTTTTGACCGGCCGATACCGGCCGGTGCGGCTTGCGCCCGCGGGGAGGAGCAGATCAGGCTTTGCCGTTCTGTCCGCGACAACAGAGGAGAGAACATGGATCGCCGTCTATTCATCAAGCGCGCGGCTCTCGGTGGCGTCGGTGCCGCTGCAGCCACGACGCTCGCAGCGCCAGCCATCGCCCAGAGCAATCCGAAGATCAACTGGCGCCTGGCATCATCGTTCCCGAAATCGCTCGACACGATCTATGGCGGCGCCGAGGTGCTGTCGAAATATCTGTCTGAGGCCACGGATGGCAATTTCCAGATCCAGGTCTTTGCCGCCGGTGAAATCGTTCCGGGCCTGCAGGCTGCAGACGCCGCTGCCGCAGGCACGGTCGAAGCCTGCCACACGGTATCCTATTACTATTGGGGCAAGGATCCGGTCTGGGCGCTCGGCGCTGCCGTTCCCTTCGCGCTCAACGCACGCGGCATGAACGCCTGGCACTATCATGGCGGCGGCATCGACATGTTCAACGAGTTCCTGGCCACCCAGGGTCTCGTCGGCTATCCCGGCGGCAATACCGGCGTGCAGATGGGCGGCTGGTTCCGCAAGGAAATCAAGACCGTTGCCGACATGCAGGGGCTGAAGATGCGCATCGGCGGTTTTGCCGGCAAGGTGGTCGAGAAACTCGGCGTCGTGCCGCAGCAGATCGCCGGCGGCGATATCTATCCGTCGCTGGAAAAGGGCACGATCGATGCGGCCGAATGGGTCGGCCCCTACGATGACGAGAAGCTCGGCTTCTACAAGGTTGCGCCCTATTACTACTATCCTGGCTGGTGGGAAGGTGGCCCGACGGTGCATGCGATGTTCAACAAGGCGGCCTTCGACGGCCTGCCGAAGAACTATCAGTCGCTGCTGCGCACCGCCTGCCAGGCAACCGACGCCAACATGCTGCAGAAATACGATTACCTGAACCCGGCCGCAATCAAGCGTCTGGTGGCCGCCGGCGCCAAGCTCAGCCCGTTCAGCCCGGAAATCCTGTCGGCCTGCTTCGAAAAGGCCAACGAGGTCTATGCCGAGATGGAAGCGACCAACCCGACCTTCAAGAAGATCTGGGATTCGATCAAGGCTTTCCGCGGCGAATACTATCTCAACGCCCAGATCGCTGAATACAATTACGACACGTTCATGATGATCCAGCAGCGCGGCGGCAAGCTTTAAGCGCTGGAGAGATAATCGCGGAAACGAAAAACCCCGAAGTTGAACAGCTTCGGGGTTTTTCGTTGTCTGCTTGTGGAGGGAAGGGCCGGTTCGAAATCCGGCCCTTCTTCCGTTATCAATTGAAGGACGGCGGAGCGCTGAGGTCCGTGGCAGGCTTGTTGTCACCCGCGCCACCGTTCTGGTCCGCCGGTTTCTCTCTGTTGCCATCCAGCGGGCTGCCGCCCGGCAGCTGCAGGCCACCGGGCAATCCAAGCCCGCCGCCATTGTCCGGCAGGGTCAGCCCGCCGCCGCCCGTTCCAAAACCAGGAACGACGATGTTGATCGTATTGGGATCGACCACGGCAGCATCGCCCTTGTAGTGCATGACCATCTGCGGGAACATGATGGTGAGCCCGACCATGATGATCTGGATGCCGACGAACGGGACGGCGCCCCAATAAATCTGCCCCGTCGTGACAGGTTGCGTCACCTTGCCGGTAACCCTGTCGAGATAGGGCACCTTGGCCGCCACCGAGCGCAGGTAAAACAGAGCGAAGCCGAAGGGCGGGTGCATGAAGCTCGTCTGCATGTTGATGCCCAGAAGCACGCCGAACCAGATGAGATCGATGCCGAGCGCATTGGCCGCCGGCACGAGCAGCGGCACGATGATGAAGGCCAGTTCGAAGAAATCCAGGAAGAAGGCCAGGAAGAACACGAGCAGGTTGACCGTGATCAGGAAGCCGGTTTCGCCGCCGGGCATGGCGACCAGCAGATGTTCGACCCAGATATGGCCGTTGACGCCGTAGAAGGTCAGCGAAAACACCCGCGCGCCGATCAGGATGAACAGCACGAAAGCCGACAGCCGCGTGGTGGCGGCCAGTGCCGAGCGGATCACCTCCATGCTCAGCCGCCCCTTGGCCGCCGCCATGACGAGCGCGCCAACAGCACCCATCGCGCCGCCTTCGGTCGGCGTTGCGATGCCGAGGAAGATCGTGCCGAGCACCAGGAAGATCAGCGCCAGCGGCGGGATCAGCACGATGATGACCTGCTGGGCCAGCCGCGACATCGCATTGACCTTCAGCCCCTTGTCCAGGAGGGCGACGATGTAGATGAAGCCGATACCGACGGTTGCGCCGAGAATATCGGCGTTTTCGCCATGTGCCGGGTAGAGATAGATATGGGCGGCATAGGCAAAGCCGGCCGCCACGATCAAGGCGATGATCAGCGAGGTGACGCCGGAGCCGAGCGTGCGGGCTTCGAGCGGCAGGGCCGGCATGGAATCGCGCCGGACGAAGGTCATGATCAGGATATAGAGCATGTAGAGCCCGGTCAGAACCAGGCCGGGGATGAGCGCGCCGGCATACATGTCGCCAACGGAGCGGCCGAGCTGGTCGGCAAGGACGATCAGGACCAGCGATGGCGGGATGATCTGTGCGAGCGTTCCGGACGCGGCAATGACGCCGGAGGCGACGCGGCGGTCATAGCCGTAGCGCAGCATGATCGGCAGCGAGATCAGGCCCATGGCGATGACGGATGCGGCAACCACGCCGGTGGTTGCGGCCAGAAGTGCGCCGACGAAAATGACCGCATAGGCAAGACCGCCCCGGATCGGGCCGAACAACTGGCCGATCGTGTCGAGCAGGTCTTCGGCCATGCCCGAGCGTTCCAGCACGATCCCCATGAAGGTGAAGAAGGGAATGGCGAGCAAAGTGTCGTTCGACATCACCCCCCAGAAGCGATCGGGCAGGGCGTTGAGCAACGGCCAGGACAGGTTGATCGAGCCGCCGGACAAGGGCGCCAGTTCCACGCCGATGATGAAGAACAAAAGACCGTTGGCAGCCAGCGAAAAGGCGACGGGATAGCCAAGCAGCAGAAAGATGATCAGCGACACGAACATGATCGGCGCGAGATTGACGGCGATGAATTCCATCATGGGCGTGCCTCCGGAACGGTGACATCGTCAAGCGGCGCATGGGTCGGCACATAGGGCGTCGGATCGTCCATATTGCCGGTCATGATTGCCACCTTCTTGATGATCTCGGAGACGCCCTGGAGCGCCAGAAGCACGAAGCCGGCCAGGAGGATGGCCTTGGCCGGCCAGACGATCAGGCCGCCGGCGCTGGAAGACCCCTCCTGCGAGCGAACCGACATCAGCACGTAGGGGATGAGGTAATAGGTCATCAAAAGCACGAAGGGCATCAGGAAGAAGACATGCCCGAACAGGTCGATCCAATGCTGGGTGCGGCGCGAAAACTTGCCGTAGACCACGTCGATGCGGATATGTTCGTTCTGGCTAAGCGTGTAGGCGGCCGCGAGCATGAAGGCGGCCCCGAACAGGTACCATTGCGCCTCCAGCCAGGCGTTCGACGACATGTTGAATATCTTCCGGATGATGGCGTTGCCGGCGCTGACCAAGACGGCCACCAGGATCAGCCAGGAGACTGATTTGCCGATGATTTCCGTGACACGGTCAATGAGCCTGCTGAACCCGAGCAGTGCGGTCATATAGGTTCCTCCCCGCTAAGCTGATTGTCGATTTTTATGGCCAAGCCTAGCCACAGTGCCGATTTCAAGCCCTGTTTCAAGTCTGGTTTCCGATTTTCCGGCCTAGTCCGCCACCGTCATACCAAAGTCGCATATAGGCTTTCCGCCTTTGCCTAAAGCTTGGGCAAAAACTGTGGGAAACCA
Organism: Pararhizobium qamdonense; assembly: GCF_029277445.1. NCBI lineage: Bacteria > Pseudomonadati > Pseudomonadota > Alphaproteobacteria > Hyphomicrobiales > Rhizobiaceae > Pararhizobium > Pararhizobium qamdonense. The sequence goes on from NZ_CP119566.1 coordinate 2,422,364, forward strand.
GCGTATGACGGTGGATGACGTGGGCTGGATTGCGCCCGCAAGACCAGTGGCCGGCCGAGTCGAAAAGGCAGGGATGCCGCTCGCGGAACCGGGCAGGGGTTGAATTTCCCATCGGTTTGAGGCCGTATGGCGTTCCGAGAAACATGAGGTACGTCCATCATGACCGCGACGATCCGCAATCCGATCCTGCCCGGTTTCAATCCGGACCCCTCGATCTGCCGCGTCGGCGATGACTATTATATCGCCACCTCGACCTTCGAATGGTATCCGGGCGTGCAGATCCACCATTCCCGCGATCTGGTGAATTGGACCCTGGTGCGTCGGCCGCTGGAACGGGCGAGCCAGCTCGACATGCGCGGCAATCCCGACAGCTGCGGTGTCTGGGCGCCGTGCCTGTCGTTTGCGGACGGTCTGTTCTATCTGGTCTATACCGACGTCAAGCGCTTCGACGGCAATTTCAAGGACGCCCACAACTACATCGTCACGTCACCAACGATCGAAGGCGCATGGTCGGAGCCGGTCTATGTCAATTCCTCAGGCTTCGACCCGTCGCTGTTTCACGATGACGACGGGCGCACATGGTTTCTCAACATGCAGTGGAACCACCGCACCGAGAGTTTTGGCGGCGCGCCGAAATCCCCGGCCTTCGACGGCATTCTCCTGCAGGAATGGGACCCCATCACGAAAACGCTGACCGGCCCGATCCGCAATATCTTTGCCGGCAGCGCGCAGGGGCTTGTCGAGGGGCCGCATCTGTTCAAGCGCGACGGCTGGTACTACCTGACCACGGCCGAAGGCGGCACCGGTTACGATCACGCGGTGACCATGGCGCGCGCCCGAACCATCGAGGGTCCCTACGAGATGCACCCGCAGACGCATCTGATCACCTCCAAGGACAATCCGGAAGCGGCGCTGCAAAGGGCAGGGCATGGCCAATATGTCGAAACGCCGGATGGCCAGGCCTACCACACCCACCTGACCGGGCGGCCGCTTGCGCCGCACCGGCGCTGTACGCTCGGGCGCGAGACGGGCTTGCAGAAATGCGTCTGGGGCGATGACGGCTGGCTTTATCTTGCACAGGGCGGTGTCGTGCCCGCGGTCGATGTTCCGGCGCCGGGCGAGGCCGCCGTCATCGAGAAACGCTCACGCTTGGAAACGGGGTTCGATGGCCCGCATTTGCCGATGGAGTTCCAATGGCTGCGCACGCCGGTGCCGGAGCGGATCTTCTCGCTGACGGAGCGGCCGGGGCATCTCAGGCTGTTTGGCCGCGAAAGCATCGGCAGCTGGTTCGAGCAGGCGCTGGTGGCGCGGCGCCAGGAACATCACGCCTTTCGCGCCGAAACCGTGGTCGAATTCGCTCCGGACACCTATCAGCAGGCGGCGGGGCTCACCCACTATTACAACCGCCACAAATTCCATGCGATCGTGGTGACGCTGCATGAACAACTCGGCCGGGTGGTGACGATCTTTTCGTGCAATGGCGATTTTCCCCATAGCCGCATGACCTTCCCGGTCGAAAGCGGCGTTTCCGTGCCCGTAGGCTGGGTGCATCTGGCCATGGAGATCCGCGACAACGATCTGCAGTTCTTCTGGCACCCCGAAGGAGACCCGGACTGGCGCAAACTTGGCCCCTTGCTCGATGCCGGTATGGTCTCCGACGAGGGCGGCCGGGGCGAACATGGCTCGTTTACCGGCGCTTTTGCCGGTGTCTTCGCCTTCGACACATCGGGCAGGGCGCAGGTGGCGGATTTCAGCCGATTTTCCTATGAGGCGCTTTGAAACGAGGTTGCAAGTTTGCGCGTTGTATCAGTTAATGCTTATAATTAACTGATATCATTACAATTTTGTAATTTTATGTTTCAGTTTCCGTTCATCTTTGCAGGCGTAGATTCAGGGTGTCAAAAACGAAAGGACACCCCGATGAAACGTCTGATGATTGCGCTGGTTGCAAGCTCCTTCCTGACAGCACCGATGGCTTTCGCCCAGCCGGCGCGGCCCTTCGAAGTCGCTCAGGCCAAGGAGCGCCATGTCGAAAAACGCGTTTACAGAAACGGCAATACCAAGATTGTTGAAAAGAACGTCGTTGTTAAGAAGCGCTGGGCGCGCGGTCAGCGCCTATCTGCGGCAGAACGCCGCCGCATTGCCGCCGTTAACGATTACCGCCGCTACAAGCTGCGCGCGCCGCCGCGTGGACAGCAGTGGGTTCGCGTCGACAACAACTTCCTTCTGATCAGCGTCGCCACCGGCGTCATCGTCAATCTGGCAACGCGCTGATCGCTTGATGTGACTGACAAAAAAGGGCGGCGTTGAATGCCGTCCTTTTTTTGCGAGATTGGGGCGGCCGTTGTTCCGGCGGCCTAATTTGCCCGTGCCGACCAGTCCGTAAACGGGTCCGGCAGTGCCCGCCAGCGATCGGGCGTGAAGGCGTCGGCATCAACCAGACACTCATCGAGTTCCGCTTCCAGGTTAGCCTGATCCATCGGATCGGCGCCGATGAAGACGATTTCCTGGCGCCGGTCGCCCCAGACGGGATCGAGATAGGGCTTCATCATCGACAGAAAGCCCGGATCATCCGGCCATTGGGCTTTCGGCACGGCCGACCACCACAGTCCCATTTTCGAGGTGCGCACCATCGGCCCGGCCTGGCTGAGTTCGCCGGCGTGATGCGGCCGTGTCGCCAGCCAGAAGAAGCCCTTGGCCCGTACCACCCCCGGCCAGGGCCGGTGAACGAAATCGTGAAACCGCGCGGGATCGAAGGGTTTTTTTGCCCGGTAGACGAAGGAGCGGATGCCATATTCCTCGGTTTCAGGAATATGGTCCTTGAAGCCGTTGAGTTCCTTGTACCAGAGCGGATGCTGCTCGGCCTTGAGCATGTCGAACAGGCCGGTGCCGAGCACTTGCCGCAGCGCCACCTTGCCGAAATCCGTCTCGATCAGCCGCGCATCGGCATTGAGCCCGGCGATGATTTTGCGGGCGGCATCCCGTTGTTCGGGCGTTGCGCTTCCCGTCTTGTTGAGAATGACGACATCTGCAAATTCGATCTGCTCGACCAGGAGATCGACAAGCGTGCGGTTGTCGTTTTCCCCGGCAGTATCGCCGCGCTCGGCCAGAAAGTCGGCTGAGGAGTAGTCGCCGAGCAGGCTGACCGCATCGACCACGGTGACCATCGTGTCGAGCCGGGCGACATCGGCAAGGCTGTTGCCGTGCTCGTCTCGGAATTCGAATGTGGTTGCGACGGGCAGGGGTTCGGCGATGCCGGTGGATTCGATCAGCAGATAATCGAACCGGTCCTGCTCGGCGAGCTTGCGTACTTCGTTCAAAAGATCGTCGCGCAGCGTGCAGCAGATGCAGCCATTGGTCATCTCGACCAGCTGTTCCTCGGTCCGCGACAGGTTGGCGCCGCCTTCGCGCACCAGGGCCGCATCGATATTGACCTCGCTCATATCGTTGACGATGACGGCGACCCGCAGTCCGTCGCGATTGTTGAGGATGTGATTGAGCACCGTGGTCTTTCCGGCCCCGAGGAAGCCGGACAGCACAGTGACCGGAAGTTTGTCGGACATGCATCTATCCTTAATGTTATACTATTACATTCGATGATCTGAAAAAGGCGGACCTGGGGCCCGCCTCGTTCAGTCGCCTGGGAGGAACGCGTCAGCTGCCGGAGGAGAGGCAGGTCTTCAGCGATGTGCCGATCCCCTCCATCAGCTGGAAATAGAGGTCCGGGCCGGCATCGAGGGTTGCTGCTTCCGGATCCAGCGTGCCGGATTTTGCCGGCGTGCCTTCCAGCACGACATTGACGAGCTTGGGTTCGAACTGCGGCTCGGCAAAGACGCAGGTTGCGCCGAGTTCGACGATCTTTTCGTGGATTTGCTTCAAACGCGCAGCACCCGGCAGCGTTTCCGGGCTGACCGTGATCGATCCCGCCACCTTCACATGATAGCGATGCTCGAAATACTGATAGGCATCATGAAAGACGATGAAGGGCTTGTCCTTGATGGGGGCGACAGTCTCAGCAATCTGTTTGTCGAGCGCATCGAGCCGGATGCCGAGCGCCTCCAGATTGGCCTTGTAGGCGGCCGCGTTGTCCGGATCGGCAGCCGTCAGCGTGGCCTCGATCTGTGCAGCCATGGCCTTGGCATTGGCAGGATCAAGCCACAGATGCATGTCGAATTCGCCCTCGTCATGGTGATGACCGGCTTCTTCATGGGCGTGACCCTCTGCACCCTCTGCGCTGGCGTCATGCTCGTCGCCGTCGTCATGGGCCTCAAACGCTCCGCCTTCGCGGAATTTCAGCTTTTCAAGACCGGGGGCGTCGTCAAGCTCGACGATCTCAGCGCCGCTGCCGAGCGATTCCAGCGGCTTTTCCAGAAAGGCTTCCAGCCCGTGGCCGACCCAGAAGACGATGTTGGCCTTTTCCAGGGCTGCGGCATTGGACGGTTTCATGCTGTAGGTGTGCGGCGAGGCGGCACCTTCGACGATCAGTGCCGGCTCGCCGACACCCTGCATGATCGAGGCGACCAGGGAGTGGATCGGCTTGATCGAGACGACGACATTGGGGACTTCGGCATGGGCCGTGCCCGCCGCCAGAAGCATGGAGGGGGCGAATATCAGCGCCGATGTCAAAAGGAGGGAATTTTTCAGGCTCATGCGGGGACTCCTGTCTTGTAAATCAATGTAATGTTATTACATCAATTGCGTTATGCTATAACGTGTGGCATAGCGGCTGGCAACACCCCATCCGGATTTTTTTGATGCTGAATTTTCACAAGTCCGACCAGGCAGCGCTCGTCTCGCTCAACAATGCCGGTATCCGCCGCAATGGCCGCTGGCTGGTGCGCGGCGTCGAGTTTTCGATCAGCAGGGGCGAGATCGTCACGCTGATCGGCCCCAATGGTTCCGGCAAATCGACGACGGCGAAGGCTGCGATCGGCGTCTTGAAGCCGGACGAGGGCTGGGTCGAGAAAATGCCGGGGCTGAAGGTCGGCTATGTGCCGCAGAAGCTTTCGATCGACTGGACGCTGCCTTTGACCGTGGAGCGGCTGATGACGCTGACCGGGCCGCTGAAGGGCCGCGAGGTCGAGGAAGCGCTGCATTCGACCGGCATTGCCCATCTTGCCCGCGCCGAGGTGCAGCATCTCTCCGGCGGCGAGTTCCAGCGCGCTTTGCTTGCCCGCGCCATTGCCCGCAAGCCTGATCTGCTCGTCCTCGACGAGCCGGTGCAAGGCGTGGATTTTTCCGGCGAGATCGCGCTTTACGATTTGATCAAATCTATCCGCAACCGGACCGGCTGCGGTATCCTGCTGATCTCCCATGATCTGCATGTGGTGATGGCCGAGACCGATACGGTGATCTGCCTCAACGGCCATGTCTGCTGTCGTGGCACGCCGCAGATGGTCAGCCAGAGCCCGGAATACCTGAAATTGTTTGGCAGCCGCGCCGCCAAGTCGCTGGCGGTCTACAGCCACGACCACGACCATACCCATCTGCCGGATGGCCGCGTGTTGCACACCGATGGCAGCATTACCGAACATTGCCATCCCGGTGATGGCCACCATCACGAGGGTGACCAGGACAGCGGCCACGATCACGGCGGGCAGGATCACGTTCACGGACCCGATTGCGGCTGCGGCTACAAGAGCCGGCTGCAGGGCTATGACACCAAGGAGAGCGGCCGTGTTTGACGATTTCTTCACCCGCGCCCTGATTGCAGGCATCGGCCTTGCCATCACCGTCGGCCCGCTCGGCTGTTTCGTCATCTGGCGGCGCATGGCCTATTTCGGCGACACGATGGCCCATTCCGCGCTGCTTGGTGTGGCGCTGTCACTTCTGCTCGATCTCAATCTGATGCTCAGCGTCTTCATCGTTGCCGCCGCCGTGTCACTGCTGCTGTTGCTGCTGCAAAAGCGCGGCGCGCTGTCCACCGATGCGCTGCTCGGCATTCTCTCGCATTCCTCGCTGTCGATCGGCCTTGTCATCGTCGCCTTCATGACCTGGGTGCGGATCGATCTGGTCGGCTTCCTGTTCGGCGATATTCTCGCTGTTTCCGAAGCCGATATCGATCTGGTCTGGGGCGGTGGCATTCTGGTTTTGGCGGCGATCGTCTATCTCTGGCGGCCCTTGCTTGCCTCAACCGTCAATCCGGAACTGGCCGAGGCCGAAGGCCTTCAGCCGGAGCGGGCGCGGCTCTATTTCATGCTTTTGATGGCGCTTGTGATTGCGATTGCCATGAAGATCGTCGGCATTCTGCTGATCACCTCGCTCCTGATCATCCCGGCAGCCACCGCCCGGCGCTTTGCCACGTCGCCGGAGATCATGGCGGTGCTGGCTTCGGTCATCGGGGCGCTTGCGGTCACGGGCGGCCTGTTCGGCTCGCTGCATTTTGATACGCCATCGGGACCGTCGATCGTGGTTGCGGCGATGGTGCTTTTCGTGCTCAGTCTGCTGCCGTTCGGGCGCAACAAACAGGCAGAGACGGCGATACATTCGACGCATGGAGGACATCACTAATGGCGGCACAACAGCTCACCAAGAACCAGTCGCTGGTCCTCGATACGCTCCATCATGCCGAAGGGCCGCTCAGCGCCTATACGATCCTCGACAAGCTGCGCGATCACGGGTTCCGCGCGCCGCTGCAGGTCTACCGGGCGCTCGACAAGCTGCTGGAATTCGGCCTCATCCACCGGCTTGAAAGCATGAACTCCTTCGTTGCCTGCGCCCATCCGGATCATCATCACCACCACGACCATGGCGTGACGGCGTTTGCCATTTGCGAGGATTGCGGCCAGGTGACCGAGATGCATGACGAAGCCATGGAGGAGCGCCTGTCGGTGCTCGCCGGCAAGCAGCATTTCAAGACCGAGAAGACCACGATCGAGATCCGCGGCCATTGCCAGAACTGCACCGCCGAATAGGCAAAGGACTGTCTTCGGGCTGTCGCGTTGCGGGCAGCCCCGGCGTCGCCTATCCGATGACGGAAAGCCTTGCCGCAAACAGCTGCCATTTTTGGACGTAGCTGTCTGCAGATAGCCGCAAGCCTGCCACAGCAGCCTCATCCAGCAGCCGGATGGCCTTGGCCGGCGCCCCGACGATCAGCGAATTGTCGGCAAAGACCTTGCCTTCCGTCACCAGCGCATTGGCCCCCACCAGGCAATTATTGCCGATCACGGCGCCGTTCAGCACCGTTGCGCCCATGCCGATCAGCGAATTGTCGCCGATGGTGCAGCCATGCACGATGGCGCGGTGGCCGATGGTGCAGCCTTGCCCGATCGTGACCGGTTGGCCGGGATCGACATGGATCACCACACCCTCCTGGATATTGGTGCGGGCGCCGATCCGGATCAGCGCATTGTCGCCGCGCAGGACCGCACCGAACCAGATCCCGACATCGTCCCCCAATTCGACCTGGCCGATCACATGCGCATCCGGTGCGATCCAGTAACGGTCTTGGGCAGGGACTGCGGGACGGGTGGTTCCAAGAGCATAAAGCGGCATGTTTTCCCTCTCAAACGGCGGTGATGGTCAGCGCTGCGGCGTCATCCACACCGCGTAACACCGGCCAAGCAACAAGCGCCCGGCGGTGCATATCACGGCCGATCTGTACCGCGTGGGCGTCAAAATTGCGACCCACACAATGCACGCGGCGACGGGAAAACATGCTCTTGGAATTCATCACCGGCGCAAGCGCCGGCGCGGGGAGGGGATTGCAGTCATCATCGTCAGCCGGCTATCCGTTTGCGAATAGCGGACGATGGCACCCTGTGAGGGGTGGGGACAGCGCGTCAGCTGCAGACGTAGGCCTGGAGTTGATCGCGTGTCAGAAACCGGCTGTCTGCGCGGCTATCGGGATGTGTATATTCCAGGCTCGGGACATCGGGAAGTTCCAGTGCCTGACGCACCGTCATGATGCCGACATCCCGGCGATCGCCGCCGCGCTTCAGGCTGACTTCAACGATCCGATACAGATTTTCCTCTACCATGTGGTTTCTCCCGTCTCTTTATTTTTTTGATTCTGGACTGCAGTAGCTACTCCGAAATTGGTTTTTATGAGGCACCTCATCTATTAGCATGCCACACATGAAGAAATCGCAACAGTGATTTCTGAGCAGATGCTTTTATTTGTGCCGGATCGGGACGGTGCAGTTTGCCCAATGCCGGACGTTCTATTGCGGATTGTTCGATATTGGTTTCACATCGCTGCCCGGCAATCTGGAACAATCCTGCCTTTCGCGTGTTTTCTTTTCGAACGGAAAAGGAGCGCGAAATGGCAAATGTCAAGAATTTGCGGACCGGCTTTACCGGCGAACTCAATGATACCAGCGGCGTGACGGCCAAGGCGAAAAAAGCGGCAAACTATGTCAGCGACGAAGCCTCTGCTGTCGTTCAGAGCGCGCAGGACCATCCCTCGGCCACCAGTACGGCCCTTCTTGTCTTTGGGGCTGCGGCATTCGTTGCCGGTTATCTCATCGGTAGCGCCTCAAACGGCGCTTCAACACGAAGAAGTTACTGGTAAAGGGTGCTTTGCATCAAATTTGAATTGATTATTGTGCATCGCAGCATTATAGTCATATTTATCGCAGCCATCCACCTCCTCCCGGAAAGCTGCGATCGACCAGCGGTCACCTCCTCCCGACCGTGGGTCATTTTCAGAAAGCCTGCCGCACCTCCTCCCGCGGCAGGCTTTTTTCGTTTTGTGCTCTGCCCAAAAGGAACCAAATCCGCTATGGTGCCGTTCTGGTCTGGCAAGATATTCGGAGGAGACGCTCATGCCAAATGCCAAATGGTCCAATCCCGTCGAGGTCGGATTTGCTCACAAGGGGTCTCAGGTGGTGCTGGGTCCGTTCGATGCGCTGGCCTGCCTGATGGAAACCTGGCCCGATCTTCGCGGTCCGCGCTACGTCGCCGCGAGAAGCTTTTGCCGCGCCGCAATCGACGGCCGCAAGTCGGCAGAAGAAGCCCGCGAGGTCTTCATCGCTGCTGCGCAAGAGGCGAAACTCCAGGCGCATTGACGCCAGCGAAAAAGCTGGCTTTCAAAATCGGGCAGAAAAGGGTTGTGCGCGTGTGCGCCCGCCCGTGGGCTCTGTTTTAGCAGATGCTTGGTACCCCTCGTTAAATAGCTTTCAGTATGGGTCTGCGGAAAGCGGACCAAAACATCGCCGTTTTCTAAAAACTTATCTCCAATGCTGCCGCCAAACTTCTATCTCGCTTTCAAAACCGCTGCGCTGTATAAGGCCGGAATTGGTTAGGCTGTTTGAGCCGCGAGATACCCTTCTCCGCTCACGCGCCTTTTTCTCCATCAGATTGTACCGTCTGCCTTGCGCGCGGGGATGAAAGAATTTTTGGCAATGGGCACTGCAGCGATTTCGGCATCGGACAGTACCGCTTCGGCATATTTTCGCGCCCCCGTCTTTGCCGTCGCTCCGATGATCGACTGGACGGACCGGCACTACCGGTTTCTTGCCCGCCAGCTGTCCAAACATGCCTTGCTCTATACCGAGATGATCGTTTCCGAGGCCATCCTGCGGGGGGACCGGGAGAGGCTTTTGGGTTTCGATGCGGTGGAGCATCCCGTGGCCTTGCAACTGGGCGGCAATGATCCCGGCAAGATGGCGCGCGCCGCGAGGATCGGCGAAGAGTTCGGCTATGCCGAGATCAACATCAATGTCGGCTGTCCCTCCGACCGGGTACAGTCGGGCACGTTTGGTGCCTGCCTGATGCGCGAGCCTGCGGTTGTGGCGGAGTGCGTGGCGGCCATGAAGGCTGCTGTGTCCATTCCCGTCACGGTCAAGTGCCGGATCGGGGTGGACGATCAGGATCCGGAGCTTGCGCTGCGCGATCTCGTCTCACGGGTGACGCAGGCAGGCGCCGATGCGGTCTGGGTGCATGCCCGCAAAGCCTGGCTACAGGGGCTGTCGCCCAAGGAAAACCGCGATATCCCGCCGCTGGACTACGATCTCGTTCACCGGCTGAAGGCGGAAAATCCCAGTCTTTTCATTGGTATCAACGGCGGTCTTGGCAGTTTGAATCAAGCAGTCGAAGAGTTGAACACGGGGACTGCTCTCGACGGCGTCATGCTGGGGCGGGCGCCCTATCATGACAGTGCCATGCTGACGGCGGTGGACGGTGTGTTTCCGCATCCGGTCTCGGGGGCTGCGCCTTTGGGTGTCAGCAGTGAGGCCTTTACCGCCAACGGCCACCGGCAGTCGCTGGCATTCTGGGACGGGGTGCGGGATGCGATGATGGGCTATGCGGCCCGGCATATCGCGTCTGGCGGGCGGTTGATCCATGTGACCCGCCATATGGTCGGCCTCTTCCAGGGCTGGCCGGGCGCCCGGCGCTTCCGTCAGATCCTGTCGGCGGATGCGACGCGGTCAGGCGCCGGGCCGGAGGTGATTGCCGCAGCGTTTGAGGCGGTGTTTGTTGCGGCAGAGGCGAAGGAGTTGGTGAGTTTTTAGTGAGTAGTGAGTGGTTTTTAGCGAATAGTGAGTAGCGAATAGCGAATAGAAGAGATTGCACTATTCGCTATTCACTATTCACTATTCACTATTCACTATTCACTATTCACTATTCACTATTCACTATTCACTATTCACTATTCACCATTCACCATTCACTATTCACTATTCACTATTCACTATTCACTATTCGCTATTCGCTATTCGCTATTCACTATTCGCTATTCGCTATTCACTACCCACTACCCACTACCCACTACCCACTACCCACTACCCACTACCCACTAAAACCTACTCACCAACAAAAAAACGGCGCCCCAGAAGGACGCCGTTTAATTCAGTGTTCGCGGGCAGTCGGATCGAGGCTTAGTCGGCCTGGATGTTGACGGCCTTCGGGCCTTTGCCCATGCGATCCGGCTCGGTGTCGAAGGTGACCTGCTGGCCGTCCTTCAGGGTCTGGAGGCCAGCGGCCTGCAGCGCGGAGATGTGAACGAACACGTCCTTAGCGCCGCCTTCCGGCGTGATGAAACCAAAACCCTTGTCCTGGTTGAAGAATTTTACGGTGCCCTTGGTGGCCATGGGAGAAGTCCTTTTTTCCCTTAATGATGTGTCTTCACCCCTGCCAGGGTGGAGACGTTTTTCTTTCCGGTGTTGTCTTTATTTCGGAAAGCCAGTCGGTGAAGTCACGATAACGGGGAAAGAACGTCTACAGTGCCGTTTTTATCGACACGCCCGGATTACCTCCGGGACCATACAGCCAGTCCAGTCTCCGGGATAGAAAACGCCCGAACGCGGAAATATTTGCAGCAAAAAAAGAAAATAGCAAGCGTTTAATCCTTTGCACTCAACCGCCTGGCGGTGCTGCGTCCGGGATGCACCAGGGCGGGACATTGACAGGGTTTTGCGCGGCGCTGACGCCATGGCCGGGGAAAACCGGACGGCGTCGCGATCTCACCACAATTTGGTCCCGGCAATGTCCGATCAAGGGGCCGTGTCAGAGTAACGGTTGGCCGCGCCGCATCCGCTTTTGGGTTGATGCCGGGTGGGCTAAAGGGTAGGTCAGGAGCGGACTGGACGAATGCTGGGACTGAAGAGGTGGCGTCGTGATCGACCCCTATGAAACGCTGGGACTGGAGCGCGGCGCCGACGATCAGGCGGTCAAGGCGGCCTATCGCAAGCTGGTGAAGGCGGTTCATCCCGACAGCGGCGGCGAACCGGAGGCCTTCGGCCGGCTGCAGGCAAGCTATGACCTGTTGAAGGACCCCGTGCGCCGCAAGGTCTATGACAATACCGGCTATGATCCGCAGCTCGCCGACCCGCGCGACCTGCAGGGCATCCTGAAGCTGGAAACGCTGGTCAACGATTTCATCCTCGACGAGCGCGAGCCCGGCAGTTTCGACCCCGTCGCCGCCATGCGCCGCAAACTGTCTGATGATATCGTCAAGAGCCGGTTTCACATTCTCGAACTGGAGCGCCACCGCGCCCGCGTGCGCCAGCATCTCGACCGGCTGGGCCGCCGCCCGGCCGCCGATATTCTCGGCTCGATGCTGCGCACCCGCTCGCAATCGATCGCCGACGCCATCCGCAGCGCCGAGGCGCAGATCGAGGCGACCGAGCAGGCCTATACGATCCTGGAGGGCTATTCCTACGAACTGGAACGGCTGGAGGCGGCGGCGGAGTAGGGCGCGCGTTACGGTGCGGGCTGTCTTTCTCGTGCGGATTCGCAGTTACGCCGTTTGCTGCGGTAGGCGTGGCGGCGAAAGGATTTTTCCTTCTCGCGGCGGAAGGCGTTGGAGCGGCGCTTATCGCGGGGCGGGTTTTTGGGGGGAGCTTTGGGAGAGCTTGGGGGTGCCCCTCACCAACAAAATCTAACACTTAGCCTTCGGCTAAGATGTTGATTTTGTGTCCTCTCCCGCAAGGGGAGAAGAGAGGTTGCGGCGCTTTTTGGGGGTACATTCACCCCCGCAGAGGGTGTTGAAGGGGCAGAGTTTCGTGGGCGGTATTGCTCGTGCTTTTGCCAATATTGCCCTGTCGCGGCGCTATTGCGCCCCATCAAACAAAGCACTCAAGCTCCACGGGTATTCCCCCTGCTGGTTGGCGATGTCATCGACTTTCCAGCCGCCATGTTCCTGGACGAGGGTGTAGTAGAGCGTCACTGGTTCGGAATTCTGGAAGGAGACTTCGACTTCGGCGGTGCCATCGAGCACGATCGGTTCGCCGATCTCGACATGGGTGGCCTGGCCGTCCTGGCCGGAAATGACCGGGTCGAAATCGATCGTGCCGCTGTCGCCAGGTTCCGTGGTGTCGGCGTCGTCCTGGAAGCGGGCGTTCAACTGGTCGGAGAAGAACGGGGAATAGAGCGAGGGGGCACTGTCGCTGGTCTGGGCCGTGTCGTAGCGGTAAAGCGCCTGCAGCAGTGCCTGCGGCGTCTTGTAGGTCTGGGCGGCAGCGGGAGAGGCTGAGAGGGCTGACAGTGCGGACAGGGCGGACAGGAAGAGAGCGAGGGCGGGCAGGCGCATGGGGCTTGATCCTGGGCTTGGGTTGTTTCTGGAGGATTAGCCGATGGGGGGTGGTCTGGCCATGCTGCATTTTTGGGGGCTTGGGGTGGCGGTGGTGTCTGTTCGTCGGCGGGAGCCGTGAGCGGGGCTATGAGGGGTATGCCGGTGGAAATGGAGTTTGAGGCGGTGGCCTTCGGCCCCCCTCATCCGCCCTTCGGGCACCTTCTCCCCGCTGGGGAGAAGAGGGAGTGTGGGGCTGGCTGCGGGGTTTTCCCTCGGGAGAGAAGGTAAGGCAGGGGGCTAGGGGCGGGCTTCCCCCTTCTCCCCAGCGGGGAGAAGTGCCGAGTGAAGCGAGGCGATGAGGGGGCGGCTCGGCGTAGAGGGAGTTTGAGGTGATGGCCTTTGGTCCCGTCATCGGCACTTTGCATCATTTCTCCCAGCGACTACTGACCCGGCCGGCCCGTCTTTCCCTTGGTTTTCTTCTGGCGCTTCATATCGCCTGCGTCCTCGTAGGAGCCGGCGCCCGGCTTGGCGCGGATGAAGGGTTTGGCGCCGACGGCGGGGTCGCGCTTTTCCGGTTGGCCTTCCAGGAGCGGTGCGATGCGTTTTCCGGGCTCGGTCTTCGGCTTTTCCGGCAGCTTGCCCGTGGTGTTCAGCGGCTTTTCGGTGCGGCCGACGGTCATTTCGTCGAGGCTGTTCTTGCGGAACAGGCTGCTCTGCGGGCGGGCGGGCGTGGCGATGTCGCGGCCCATCTCGTCGAGACCGGGCTTGCGGAAAGTGCTGGGGACGGTGGTGTCTCCGGGCGCGCCACGCTCACCGGAATCGCCACGATCACGATTCTCACCGGGCTCGCCACGCTCACCGGGCTCGTTCAGGGGTGACGGTTTGCGGGCCGGGCGGGTCATGTCGGTGCCTGGGCCCATGTCGTCGAGGCTGGGTTTGGCGAAGAGCGAGGGACCCCTCACCACGCTTGCCTCGCCAATCGGTTGCGCCTCTTGGGGCAAGCCATCCTCTCCCGCAAGGGGAGAGGCAGGTCCGGCGTTTGCCGCACCCTTCTTTTTCGAACCGGTGGGCTTGCCGCTGCCTTCCATTGCCCTTGCCTCTTGCCGTGCCATCGGATCGTCCATGACGGCGAGTTCGGCGGCCTTGAGGCGCTTGATTTCGTCGCGCAGGCGGGCGGCGGTTTCGAAGTCGAGGTCGGCGGCGGCGTTGCGCATCTGTTTTTCCAGCGCTTCCAGATGGGCGGCGAGGTTGTTGCCGACCATGTCGGTGATGCCGCCCTTGACGCCGCGGATGCCGATATCGGCGCGGACATGGTCCTTTTCGTAGACGGAATCGAGGATGTCGGAAATGCGGGCCTTGACCGATTCCGGGGTGATGCCGTGGGCCTCATTATAGGCCACCTGCTTTTCGCGGCGGCGCGAGGTTTCCTCCATGGCGCGCTTCATTGAGCCGGTGATCTGGTCGGCATAGAGGATGACCTTGCCATCGACGTTACGCGCGGCGCGGCCGATCGTCTGGACCAGCGAGGTTTCCGAGCGCAAAAAGCCTTCCTTGTCGGCATCGAGAATGGCGACGAAGCCGCATTCGGGGATGTCGAGGCCTTCGCGCAACAGGTTGATGCCGACCAGCACGTCGAACGCACCCAGACGCAAGTCACGGATGATCTCGATGCGCTCCAGAGTGTCGATATCCGAGTGCATGTAGCGGACGCGAATACCCTGTTCGTGCAGATATTCGGTGAGGTCCTCGGCCATGCGCTTGGTGAGCACGGTGACGAGCGTGCGATAGCCGGCCTGCGCGGTCTCGCGGATTTCGCCGAGCACGTCGTCCACCTGGGTTTTCGCCGAGCGGACCTCGACGGGCGGGTCGATCAGGCCCGTGGGGCGGATGACCTGTTCGGCGAAGACGCCGCCGGCCTGTTCCAGCTCCCAGGCGGCCGGGGTTGCCGACACAGCGATCGTATCGGGGCGCATGGCATCCCATTCCTCGAAGCGAAGCGGGCGGTTGTCCATACACGATGGCAGGCGGAAGCCATATTCCGCCAGCGTCGCCTTGCGCCTGAAGTCGCCCCGGTACATGCCGCCGATCTGGCTGACGGAGACGTGGCTTTCGTCGATGAACAGGAGGGCGTTGTCGGGGATATATTCGAACAGGGTCGGCGGTGGCTCGCCGGGGCTGCGGCCCGTCAGATAGCGCGAATAGTTCTCGATGCCGGCGCAGGAGCCGGTGGCTTCCAGCATCTCGATATCGTAGCGGGTGCGCTGTTCCAGCCGCTGGGCTTCCAGAAGGCGGCCGCCTTTTTCCAGTTCGGCCAAGCGCAGCTTCAGCTCTTCCTTGATCGACTTGATCGCCTGGTTGAGCGTCGGGCGCGGCGTCACATAGTGGGAATTGGCGTAGATCTTGACGCTCTTCAGGTCGTCGGTCTTCTGGCCGGTGAGCGGATCGAACTCGGTAATCCCGTCAATCTCGTCGCCGAACATCGAGATGCGCCAGGCTGCGTCTTCCAAATGCGCCGGGAAGATTTCGATCGTATCACCGCGCACGCGAAAACTGCCGCGCTGAAAATCCATGTCGCGGCGCTTGTATTGCTGAGCGACGAGATCGGCGAGCAGCTGGCGCTGGTCGAGCCGGTCGCCGACCGTCATCTGGAAGGTCATCGCGGTATAGGTCTCGACCGAGCCGATACCATAGATGCAGGAGACCGAGGCGACGATGATGACATCGTCGCGTTCGATCAGCGAGCGGGTGGCGGAGTGGCGCATCCGGTCGATCTGCTCGTTGATCGAGGATTCCTTCTCGATGAACGTGTCCGAGCGCGGCACATAGGCTTCCGGCTGGTAGTAATCGTAGTAGGAGACGAAATATTCGACCGCGTTGTCGGGGAAGAAGTTTTTGAACTCGGAATAAAGCTGGGCGGCCAGCGTCTTGTTCGGCGCCAGGATGACGGCGGGGCGTTGTGTAGCCTCGATCACCTTGGCCATGGTGAAGGTCTTGCCGGAACCGGTGACGCCGAGCAGGACCTGGGAGCGGTCGCCGTTCGACAGGCCCTCGACGAGATCCTTGATGGCGGTCGGCTGGTCGCCGGCCGGTTCGAAATCCGACTGCATGCGGATGGCGATGCCGCCTTCGGACTTTTCCGGCCGGGCCGGCCGGTGCGGCGTCCACAGCTTGCCGTCCTTGAACAACGGATTGCCGGATTCGATCAGCGCCGAAAGGGCCTCGACGGTGGCGGTGACGGAGCCGGATGCCAGCGCCTCGGCGTCCTCCAAAGAGGTGTTCATGCCGGACACGGGGTTCAGGCCGGCGGCGGCCCGGGCTTTCGGGTCCGACGTGCCGCCCATGGAGGTCCCACGGGCCGAGCGGCTGGCGCCGACCGTGTCCTTGCCGGCCTTGTCCTGCTTCGCCTTCTGGGCGGCGATTTCGACCTTCTTGCGGTGCTTGCCCGCCTTGGAGGCGACGTCGTGGCGCGTCTCGATCGTCTCGGCTTCGGCCATGCGCTGCAGTTCGTTGGCCCAATCGGACACATTCGACGACAGCGGGGCGCCTTCGAACGACGCCTGGGGGGCCTCCTCGAAGCCGCCAAGGTCGGGACGGGGGGATTTTTTCGGTGCTTTCGACATGCGGGGAATATGGAGAGAGTCCGGTGAAATGTGAAGGGGGCGATGAGGTCGAAAAGGCAAGGGTATGGCGGGCTACTGCCAGTTTCTGACTTGAGCTGTTTGCGCCGGCATCAGGCGGTCCGGCCTTCGGGCGCGTGTGGTGCGACGCTGTTGCGCCAGATCAGAAACGGCACTAGCGCCAGGATGGCAATCGCGCCATGCACCCAATAGGCCAGCGCAAAGCCATAGGTCTGTACCAGCCAGCCGGCGACGATATTGCTGGTGGAGGCGCCAATGCCCTGCACCGTCATGACGGCGGCCAGGCCGACATTGAAGCGGCCGGAGCCGGACAGGATGCGCTCGGCGGCAATCGGCGTGGCGATGCCGATCAGCCCGGCGCCGA
Organism: Pararhizobium qamdonense; assembly: GCF_029277445.1. Lineage (NCBI taxonomy): Bacteria > Pseudomonadati > Pseudomonadota > Alphaproteobacteria > Hyphomicrobiales > Rhizobiaceae > Pararhizobium > Pararhizobium qamdonense. Next base: position 2,439,321 of record NZ_CP119566.1, read on the forward strand.
GGCCATCGAGGATCTGCACGGGATAGACCATCCAGAAATCGCCGATGCTGCCGGCGATCGCGCCCCGGATGGGCAGGGCGCAGAGCGCGATGATGAAGACGGCGGCCAGGCCGAAACGGCGGATCAGAAAGGGAGCGGCGATGGCCGCGCCGATCATCGTCAGCTGCGCGACGCCGGTGATCAGCGCCGTGGTGCGAAACGGTGTTCCCAGTTCGACGGAGAACTGCTGGGCAACCAGGCGGCTGATCGGCGCATTGCCGAAGTGAAAGACCAGCATGACCACGGCCAGAACGACGAGACCGGGCGTGCCGATCAGCACCGAATAGCCGGACGGGCCAGGTGCGCCGTCGTCATGGCCAAGGCCACGGGCGACCTTGTGGTCGATCTTGGCGGGATCGATCATCAGGGCCGCGCCGACGGCGCCGATGGCGGTGATGATCATCAAGGCGATGATGCCGCCCATGCCGAAGAACACGGTGGCTGCGTAGACGCCGGCCAGCGACACGACATTGCCGGCATGGTTCCAGAACTCGTTGCGCGACACCTGTGCCGGAAAGGCGGCCTCGCCGACAATGCCCAGCGTCAGGCCCATCAGGGCCGGACCGATGACGGCACCGACGATCGCCGTGACCGTCTGGCCGCCGACGACGACGGAGACATTGGGAATGGCCAGCGTCAAAAGCGCCGCCACGGTGACCAGGATTACCGGCACGATGACCAGCAGCCGCTTGTATACCGTGCCATCGACGAGTGCCCCGAACAGCGGCGTCGAGACCATGCCGAGAATGCCGCCGAAGGTGGCGATCATGCCGAGCGAGAACGGCGACCAGCCGTTCGTCGCCAGATAGGCATCGAGGAAAGGGCCAAGCCCGTCGCGGGCATCTGCCAAAAAGAAGTTCAGCGCAGCAAGCGCGATCAGCGGCGTTCCCGCCCTGACAGAGGTGGAGGATGGCGACAAGCGAAGTCTCCCGGTGGCGATGAGCGAAGGGTTGTCAAGGGCAATATCAGGCTGGCAGAGGGCCGTCTTTGAGCGTTGCATTCGTTCAGTTTCCGGCAGAGACGAAAATGCCGGAAAGCGGTAAAAGTTCCACCGCGACCGGCGCCTTCCGGTCCGTCTGAAAAAGCCGCAATCCGCTCTGAAATTCGGCCTTGAAGTTGTTTGCGGGAACGGTACATGCTTGCCACCGTTTGCCATCGCACTCCCAAGGATTCGAATATGCCTTTTTCATTGAATACGGCGGCCGTCCTGCCGATCGTGCTGCTCGTCCTGTCCAACATTTTCATGACCTTCGCCTGGTACGGGCACCTCAAATTCACCTCGTCGCCACTCTACATGGCGATTATCGCCAGCTGGGGCATCGCCTTCTTCGAATATTGCCTGGCGGTTCCGGCCAACCGGATCGGCCATGAGGTCTATTCGGCGGCACAGCTGAAGACGATGCAGGAGGTGATCACACTGGTGGTGTTTGCGATTTTCTCGGTGTTCTGGCTGAAGGAATCGCTGACCTGGAACCATGCCATCGGATTCTGCATGATCGCGGGCGGTGCGGCTTTCGTGTTCAAGGGCTGAGGTCCGCTCCGGCCGGATCGTACGAGGCTCTCACATCAGGGCTGGTCTATCGGCGAGGATGTGATACCGGACGGGCATGCTGCTTCTGAAACTCACGCTCGTTCCGTTCTTTCTTCTCGTCGTCTCGATGGCCGCCGTGCGCTGGGGACCCGGCGTGGCCGGCTGGCTGGCCGGTCTGCCGATCGTGGCCGGGCCGATCCTCTATCTGCTGGTGCTCGAGCATGGTCCGGTGTTCGGCGCCGGGGCTGCGGCCGCCGCCTTGTCGGCGATCTTCGCATCGGAGGCGTTCAACCTCGCCTATGCCTGGACATGCCGCAGATTTCATTATGCGGTTGCGGCCGTGATGGGACTTGCCGCGTGGTTCATCGCGGCCTTCACTCTCACCAGCCTGCCGGGATCGCCGTCCATTGCGCTGGGCGTGGCGCTGCTTGGCGTTGTCTCAGCGCAGACTTTCCTGCCGCGAACCCAGGCGGCCGCCAAGGTCATATCGATCACCCGCACCGATCTCGTGATGCGCATGATCTCCGGCGCCGTACTGACGCTGGCGGTGACGATGCTGTCGGTGTCGCTGGGGGCACAGTGGAGCGGCGTACTCAGCGTGTTTCCGCTGCTTGGGCTGATCCTGTCGGTATCGTCGCAGCGCGCCTATGGCCCGGATTTCGTCGTCCGGCTGCTGCGCGGCATGGTGCTCGGACGGTTTTCGTTTGCGGCCTTCTGCCTCTGCCTGATCTGGACGCTGCCCGGACAGAATGCCGAGATCGCGTTCCTGATCTCGTCGCTGGCATCTGTCACGGTGCAATGGGCGAGCCGGCAGATCGCTGCAGCCCTTCGCCGGGCCGCAGCGTAGAAATCAGTCGGAACCGCCAAACAGCGTGTCGAGGATCTGGCCTTCCAGCCGGGCCAGTTCAGGCGCGCCGTGGCGGCGGGGGCGTTCCAGCGGGATATCCAGATCCAGCGCGATCCTGCCGTGATCGATGACGATGACGCGGTCGGCGAGCGCCACGGCCTCGGCGACATCATGGGTGACCAGAACGGCGGTAAACGCCTGCTGCTGCCAGATGCTTTCGAGCAGGTGCTGCATTTCGATGCGGGTCAGCGCATCGAGCGCGCCGAGCGGCTCGTCGAGCGCCAGGATATAGGGATGGGCGACCAGCGCGCGGGCAAGCGCGACACGCTGGCGCTGGCCGCCTGACAGCACGGAAGGCCATTCTTCGGCGCGGTCGGCCAGGCCGACTTCGCTGAGGATGGAAAGCGATTTTTCGCGCGCTTGCGCGCCTTTGGCGATGCCGGTGAGGCCCACCTCGACATTCTTGGCGATCTTTGCCCAGGGCAGCAGGCGCGGTTCCTGGAACATGATGCGGGTGCGGTTTTCACCTTCCGCGCCCTTGTTGACCGTTAGCGTGCCGGATGTCGGCTTGTCGAGGCCGGTCAACAGCCGCAGCAGCGTGCTCTTGCCGCAGCCGCTCTTGCCGATGACGGCAATGAACTGGCCGGCGGGTACATCGAGATCGATATTATCGAGCACCGTCTTGTCGCCGAATTTTCGGCTGATGCCACGGAAGGAAAAGGCGATGTCGCGGTTTTCGCGTTCGCGCGGCTGGGGCGCGGCATAGGGAAACCATTGGCCCGGCGCCGTTTCGCGCAGCGCGCGCGCTTCCGCCGTTTCTTTTGCCGAGTGCGCTGAGGCTGGGTGTGCTGTGGCCGGATGCGCTGGCTTGTTTTTTTGATCGAGGGCGATGACGGACATGTTCGGTACTCCGTATTTTTCGTTTCGCGATGGGTCAGGCGGTCTGGAAGGCGGGATGCCATTGCAGCGTCAACCGTTCCAGCAGCCTGGCGAAGCTGTCGGCGAGCTTGCCGAGCAGCGCGTAGATCAGGATCGACAAGACGACGACATCGATCAGCAGGAATTCGCGCGCTTGCATGGCCATGTAACCGAGGCCGGAGGAGGCGGCGATGGTTTCGGCGACGATCAGCGTCAGCCACATGATGCCCAGCGCATAGCGCAGGCCGACGAAGATGGCGGGCAGGGCGCCGGGGAGAATGACGCGGAAGAACAGCGTGGTGCGCGACATGCCGTAGACACGGCCCATCTCGACCAGCTGCGGATCGACGCTCTGGATGCCGAGCAGCGTGTTGACATAGATCGGGAAGAACACGCCGAGCGCCACGAGGAAGAGCTTTGCCTCCTCGTCAATGCCGAACCACAGGATGACCAGCGGGATAAGTGCCAGATGCGGGATATTGCGGACCATCTGCAGGGTCGTATCGGTCAAGTTGCGCGACAGGCCGGAGAGACCATTGGCAAGACCGAAGATCAGGCCGATCGAGCCGCCGATCACAAAGCCGGACAGCGCGCGGGCGGTGCTGACGCCGATATTGCGGATGAGTTCGCCGGACAGCAGCAGACGCCAGAAGGCTTCGGCAACGGCGGAGGGGGCGGCCATGACATTCGGCGAGATCAGCCCGGTGCGGGCGGCAATTTCCCAGGCAAGCACGATCAGGGCCGGCAAAAGCCAGCCGGTGCCATTGCGCAGGATCGAGTGACCGGTGGATTTCATCATCTGCCCTTTACTTCACGCGTTTCCGTCATTCTGCAAACGCGAAAACACTTTGTCTGATTGTTTCACCGCAAGACCGCAGCGGATGCGCGCTGGAACGTTCTCTTGCGTGCCGGCCCGGATCGGCCGGCACGCTGCCGCATTTCCTGGGAGGAAATCAGTTCGACGGTGCCGTCCAGACGGCATCGGCGATGGTGATCTGCTTGGGGATCAGGCCGAGCTTGAAGAAACGGTCGGCAGTCTGCTGCTGGCTGGCGACGATCTGCGGGGTGATCGGCTCGATGCCGAACTTGGTGCGGTTGGCGGCGATCGTCTGGGCTTCGAGCGGCACGCCGGTGACCTCGTGCAGGGCTTCGGCCACCTTGTCGCGGTTGGCATCCGCCCAGACTGCGGCTTCCTTCAGGGCGGCGATGGTGGTGGTGACCGTTTCGGGATGGTCCTTGGCGAAGTCGCGATTGGCCAGGAAATAGGTTTTGACATCCAGCGCCTGCGCCGACGTCGTCAGAACGCGCGGCTTGTAGCGGGTTTCGGCGATGGCGAAGAAGGGATCCCAGACGGCCCAGGCATCGATCTTGTCGCTGGCAAAGGCGGCCGCCGCATCGGCGGGGCTCAGATAGACCGGAGTGACGTCCTTGAATTCGATGCCGGCTTTTTCGAGCGCAGCGACGACGAGATTATGGGCCGAAGTGCCCTTGCCGACGCCGATTTTCTTGCCCTTGAGATCGGCGAGAGACTGGATCGGCGAGTCCGGCTTGACGAAAATCGCTTCACCGGCGCCATTTGCAGGAAGGGCGGCAACATAGGTGATGGCGGAGCCTGCGGCTTGGCCGAAGATCGGCGGCGCATCGCCGGTCCAGCCGACATTGATCGAGCCGACATTTAAGGCCTCGACCAAAGGCGGACCGGCGGTGAATTCGACCCAGGAGACGGTGATCCCCTTCGGTTCAAGTGCCTTTTCGATGATCTGCTGCTGGCGGGCGATGACTGGCAGGCCGGTCTTCTGATAGCCGATCTTGAATTCGGTCAGTTCGGCGGCGAGCGCGGCTGTTGCAGACAGGCCGGTGGCGGAAAGCAGGCTGGCGGCAACAAGGCCGGCGCCGAACAGGCGTCTTGTCAGTGTGAGCATCGATCCCTCTTAGTCGTTGGCGGAGACGCTTCTCCGCGTGATGTGGGATCATGCTAGTGAAATCTAGCGTGCTTATAGAGTTTATTTATTTTGTAGATTGGACGCGCAGCGAAACGCTTTTCCGTGAGCGCAGGACATTGGGGGATTTTTCCGCCGCTCAGTCCAGCAAATCGAAGGCGCGAAAAATCCAGACGACTTGATAGGTGAGCCCGGCAATCAGGAAGGCGGCGTGAAAACGGCGGTTGGCGGTCAGGGCCGCGATGATGCAGAGCAGGATATAGACGGCGTTTCGCAGCGGGTATTCCACGCCGTAGGACAGGAAATACTGCTTGCCCTTGACGGCGGTGTCGATGAGATCGACGGCATAGGCGAGCGCCAAAAAGCCGAAGAACCAGGCGCGGCGCGACATGAAATAATGCTCATAGCCGCTGTAATCCTCCATCGAAGTGGGAAACAGGAGGACGCAGAGGAAAAAGAAGATGCAGCAATAGGAAATGACGAAGAGATAGACGCTGAAATCGATCACCGGCACCGAATGCAGCCGGTACTCCCACCACCAGAAATAGATCAGGAACAGGAACATGAAAAGCACCCAGCCAAGGTGCAGCCAGTAGATCCTGGTCTTGCCGGGATGCTGGACGAACAGCGCAAGGCCGGTGAGCAGCCTGGCCATCGAGAGGCTGATGACCATGCCCATGACGACGCGAATATGCGAGAAAATCTGCGGATCGACGGGCTGGTCCATGGCTTGGGCCTTTATGAGTGCCGGGCTTTCAGGATCAGGCCTCGGGCGGCACCGGTTTTGGATGGCCGGTCTCGTCGAGCGCCACCATGACAAACAGCGCATCGGTGACCTTGTCCATCCGGTCGGAAAGATAGCGCTGCGCCCAGACCTCGACCTTCAGCGTCATCGAGGTGCGCCCGACCTTGACGACATCGGTGTAGATGCACAGCGTATCGCCGATCTTGACCGGCATTTCGAAGGCCATTTCCTTGACGGCGGCGGTGACGACGCGGCCGCGGGCGCGCTCGGCGGCGCGGATACCGCAGGACAGATCCATCTGCGCCATGACCCAGCCGCCGAAAATATCGCCGGCGGCATTGGCATCGGCCGGCATGGCCAGCGTGCGCAGGGTGAGGTCGCCGTTCGGTTTGGCCATGGTCATCGCTCTCCGTTTGATGCGATGTAACCTGAGGAGCCGCGATCGGAAAAGACCCCCAAGGTAAATATCCCGGCCTTGTGTTGCAGAACTCCGGAATGAACAAAGGGTAAATCGGCTATCCTCAATTTTAGGGGTATCCTGTTAGGAAGTTCGAAAATTCCAGACGGTATCGTGCGGCCATAAATCTGAGGGGGATTGGCTGTATGAAACATTTCCGCATTTCCGTGCGCCTGTATGCGCTGGTGGGGCTGGCGCTTTTGATGATGGCTGCCGTGATGACGCTGGGGCTGTTCGAGGAACAGGACAAGCTGGTGGCGCAGCGCAAGGCCATGCTGGAGGCGATGAACGAGAACGCGGTGACCGTGTTCAATGCCTATTACAAGCAGGAACAGGCCAGCACGCTGAGCCGCAACGACGCGCAGGCGCGCGCCATCGAGGCGATCCAGGCGATGCGCTATCAAGATAGCGGCTATTTCTTCATCACCGACATGAAGAGCATGATGATCATGCACCCGATCAAGCCGGCCCTTGATGGCACCGACCAGACGGAGAACAAGGATCCGACCGGCAAACGCATCTTCGTCGAGTTTGCCAAAAAGGTTGCCGCCGAGGGCAAGGGGTTCGTCGATTATTATTGGCCTAAGCCCGGCGCCGAGGAGCCGGTGTTGAAATATTCGCATGTGGCGGGATTTGCGCCCTGGGGCTGGATCGTCGGCACCGGCGTCTATGCCGACGACCTGGCCGCCATGTTTACCGAAGGCCTGATCCAGGTCGCCGTCATCTGCGTATTCGCCGCGCTGGTCATTCTGCTTGCGGCTTTCTCCATCGTGCGTAGCGTCGTTGGTCCGATCGAGCGGCTGAAGGCTTCGATGCGGGCGATTGCCGATGAGGATGTGTCGTCAGCCGTTCCGGAAACCGGGCGCAAGGACGAGATCGGCCAGATGGCCGCTGTTCTCGTGGTGCTGCGCGATTCCGTCAAGGAGCGCATCGGTATGCGGCAGCGCGAGGCCGAGCAGCAGAGCCAGCTCGATGCCGAGCGGCGCAGCAACGAAAACCGCGCCCAATCGGACGCGCAGACGCAGGCCGATGCCATGGCGGCGATCGGCAGTGCGCTGGAGAAATTGGCCAGCGGCGACCTGACGGCCGAGATCGCCACGATCGCGCCGGAATATTCCAAGCTGCGCGATGATTTCAACACGGCCGTTGGCGCGCTGCGCGGCGTCATCCAGTCGATCGCGCATTCGACCGAGGTGGTCTATGGCAGCGCCGGTGACATTTCCGAAGCGGCCAACAACCTGTCACGCCGCACCGAGCAGCAGGCGGCCGCACTCGAAGAGACGGCGGCGGCACTCGACGAGATCACCTCGACGGTCAGGAGCGCATCCGACCGCGCGGCCGAAGCCCGCGAAATGGTCGATGAGACCAAGGGCAGCGCTGCCAAATCCGGCGATATCGTCCGCAACGCTATTGCCGCGATGACCAGGATCGAAGGTTCCTCCACGAAAATCAGCCAGATCATCGGCGTCATCGACGAGATCGCCTTCCAGACCAATCTTTTGGCGCTGAATGCCGGTGTCGAGGCGGCGCGTGCGGGCGAAGCAGGGCGCGGCTTTGCCGTCGTTGCGCAGGAAGTGCGCGAATTGGCCCAGCGGTCAGCCGGTGCCGCCAAGGAGATCAAGGAGCTGATCCGCAACTCGGCCACCGAAGTCGAAACCGGGGTGACGCTGGTGCGCTCGACCGGCGAGGCGCTGACGGAAATCGAAAAGCTGGTCAACCGGGTGAACGAACACGTAGCCTCGATCGCCACGGCTGCCCGCGAACAGGCGACGGGGCTTGCCGAGGTCAACACCGCCGTCAACAGCATGGACCAGATGACG